>CALJMY010000027.1 GCA_937981905.1 uncultured Enterobacterales bacterium | reverse complement strand
CAATACAACATTAATTTAAAACACGTGAAACTGAGCAATACAAGTGAAGCGGTGAGTCGTGTATTAGCTGAGAAAACAGCGAACAATAATACTAGAGGTAGTGTTGATCTAATCTGGATTAATGGTGCTAACTTTGCTGCTATGGCACAACACTCACTTTTACTTAAAAACTGGGCTAATCAATTACCTAATTTTTCATTAACAGACCCTGATAATAATCCTGCAGTCATACTAGACTTTGGCGTGCCAACGCAAGGTATGGAGTCGCCATGGGGGCAAGCGTCGCTTACGTTTTATTACGATGAATTAGCCACGAAAACACCACCACGTAATTTGGATGATCTATTACGTTGGAGCCAAAAAAATATAGGGCGCTTTGGTTATCCTAAACCGCCTGATTTTTTAGGCGTTAGTTTTTTAAAATATGCCTTAATGATATTACACGAACAAAGTGATCCAATTACTAAAGCACAACTTTATTCAGCTGTTACCGCTAAAAACAAAGATAAAATATTACAGCCATTATGGGATTTCTTAGTGAGACTTCACCCAACGCTTTGGCGTAGTGGTGAACACTTTATGCAAAGTGGCGTGGAAATGCGCCGATTAATGGATGACACAGAACTGAGTTTAGCATTTACGTTTTCAGCGCCAGAAGTGCCAGCGGCAGTAGGGCGTTATGATTTACCACAAAGCATTCGTAGTTATGCAATGGACGATGGCAGTTTAAGTAATACGCATTTTGTTGCCATCCCTTATAACGCGGCTCATAGCGCTAGTGCTCAACTCGTTGCTAATTTCTTATTAAGCCCTCAAGCTCAAGCTCATAAACAAAAAGCTAATGTGTGGGGGGATCGCAGTGTTTTAATTCATTCAACATTGAACGATCAACAACAAGCGTTATTTAAAGCGCAAAAATTTCATGCAAGCGCGTTACCTATTAATGCGATTAAACGTACATTAAGTGAGCCTCACCCTAGTTGGGTTCATGCGATTACGAACGGTTGGCAACAACGTTTTGGAGTCATTAAATAATGAATCATAAAAACGTTAAAGGGATAAACAACTCGACAGATTGGTTTACACGCATTGTAAAACTTAGTCCTCGTTTTTTACTGTTACTTCTAATTGTACCTGTAGCAGGAGGTTTAATTGGCGTGCTATTCCCTGCGTTTGGTTGGGCACCAGAAATAGAGCAATATGAATTTGGATTGCAAGGTTTTAATACACTTTGGCAAACACCCGGTATTAATCAAATGATAATACTGAGCCTCACTACTGGGCTCATTAGCACATTGTTGGCGTTTGTTATTACGCTAATGATTTTAGCCGCATTTTTTAATAGTGTGTGGCTTGAGCGTATTCAGCACATTCTTAGTCCTATATTGGTGATTCCTCATGCCGCAGCAGCTATTGCGGTTGGGTTCTTAATTGCGCCATCAGGTATGTTTTCTAGGTTAATTTCACCGTGGCTAAGTGGCTGGGAACTCGCGCCACAAGGAATGTTTCCTCATGATCCGTACGCTATTAGTATTATTTTAGGACTGACCTTAAAAGAGTTACCTTTTTTGTTGTTAATGGCGTTGGGCGTTTTAGCGCAGCCACATTTAGGCAAACAATTACGCCAACAACACAAGGTAGCGCTTAATTTGGGATACTGCCCAATGACAGCTTTCTTTAAAGTGATATTACCAAGTTTGTATCCATTGCTACGTTTACCGATTTTAGCGGTGTTAGCTTATGCTAGTTCAAGTGTCGAAATGCCATTGATATTAGGCCCTAATACGCCACCCACGTTAGCGGTAGCAATAATGCATTGGTTTAATGATGTAGATTTAACTCTGAGAATAAAAGCCTCAGCAGGAGCATTATTGCAATTAATTATCACTGGAGGCTTATTAGGATTATGGTTGCTTGGCGAAAAAGCTGTTAAGTCTTTATTTAGTTATTCATTAATTAATGGCAAGCGAGAATATGGTGGCGTTTATTGGAAACATATAACAACGGTTATCACTACGTTCGTTATTATTTTTCTTACGTTGGCGTTAGTTGGATTAGTATTATGGTCGTTTGCTGGCTTTTGGCGTTTTCCAGCGGCATTGCCAGATACGCTAACCTTACAACATTGGCAAAGTGGCGTTGCACAAATAGGCGAACCACTATTTAATTCAATTGTTATTGCACTTGCTAGTACCTTCATTGCTGTTGTCTTAACCTTGTTATGTCTTGAATCTGAACAAATAAATGGCAAATTAATGTCGCGCTTTGTTAGCGTTATTATTTACATGCCGTTGTTAGTACCAAGCGTCGCTTTTTTGTTTGGGTTAGTGTGGATTCAGCAATTGATGACAGAAAAAATGACTTATATTAATGTCGTTATGGCGCATCTATTGTTTGTGCTGCCTTATGTTTTATTGTCATTGGCGAGTAGTTATCGTCAACTAGATTCTCGTTTTTCTATTGTTGCTGCAAGCTTAGGTGCTTCTCCGAGTAAAGTGTTCTTTAAAGTTAAATTACCACAATTGTTTACGCCTATTCTAATTGCAGTTGCGCTTGGCCTTGCCATTAGCTTTGGTCAGTACTTACCAACCTTATTAACCAGCGCAGGGCAAGTTAGTACAGTGACAACTGAAGCTATTACACTTGCTAATGGAGCAAGCAGACGTACCAGTGCGGTATATGCATTGATGCAAATGTTGTTACCTATTATTGGGTTTATATTGGCTTGGGTATTACCTAAATTATTTTATAAAACGTCGCATCGTTAAGGGCATTACATGCAATCTTCGTTAGACATTAAAAATGTCAGTTTATTT
>CALJMY010000026.1 GCA_937981905.1 uncultured Enterobacterales bacterium | reverse complement strand
AATTCAATGACGTTTATCATAAGATGTTAATCACTTAATTACTGTATGAAGCTATTTATTAAACAATCTATTAGACAATTTATTAGGGAATTTATTAGTAAACTTACTAATAAAAATACGCTAAAACCAATAGCGTATTTTTATTTGTTCTGTGTTAATTAAATATAATCAACAGTAACGATTTCAAACTCTTTAAGACCGCCCGGTGTATGCACTTGTACTTCATCATCAATTGACTTACCAATGAATGCACGAGCTATAGGTGAACTTACAGAAATACGATTTTGTTTAATATCAGCTTCGTCTTCACCAACAATATGATATTTTACTTCTTTATCAGTCTCTACATCTAATGCAGTTACTGTAGAACCAAAAATAACACGGCCATGATTTGGAATTTTAGTTACGTCAATTACTTGGGCGTTAGATAGTTTTCCATCAATTTCAGAAATACGACCCTCACAAAAACCTTGCTCTTCACGCGCGGCATGATATTCAGCATTTTCTTTTAAATCACCATGTTCACGTGCCAAAGCAATATCAGCAACGATACGTGGACGTAATACGGTTTTTAAATGTTCTAATTCTTCACGAAGTGCCACTGCACCTTGTTCTGTCATTGGTACTAAACTCATAATGTCTCTTTTGATAATAGCCACAAAAATACTAGATTTAATACACTAGGCTATTTATGGACAGTCAATAATTACGGCTATTTTAGAGGACGAAAAACACAAAGGCAACCGTGAAAGGCTGCCTTTGTTATATAATGCAACAATTGATTAATGATTACTAAGTGATTAACTCATCAGTTCTAGCAGCCATAATAAAATCATTTTTGTGGAGTCCACCAATAGAATGACTCCACCACGTTACAGTAACTTTGCCCCACTCAGTTAAAATAGCGGGATGATGAAACTCAGCTTCAGCCAACTCGCCTAAAACGTTAGTAAATTTAAGAGCTAATTTGAAGTTGTTAAATTGATAAACACGTTCTAATTGCATCACATCATCCACTACAATCGTTCTCCAGCGAGGGAGCAGCTTCATAAATTGTACTAAGTCTTCACTTGAAACCTTAGATGCATCAGCCTGACAAGCTTCGCACTGTAACTCACTTAATTTAATCATATTACCTGCTAACTTCTCGTTTGAGTTAAATAAAAAAGCTTATTTAATATCATCTATATTTTTATAATACTCGATAACGTTAACAGGCGTAATGATTAGTTAATACTAAACATAAAGTACAGTAGCAATAAACAGATACCGTAAATGTAAAAACCAACGTTATTTACGTTGATTTAATTAAAATACACACTTATTTATTCTTCAGGGCTCGCATTTCGAATATGACTAATAACGTAATACATCATAAAAGAACCAATACCAAACAAAATTGATAATCCAATAATAGCCCCTATAGCCGCATCATTATTTAAAATAAACGTTAACCAATCCATCATTAATCTCCTAAGTATATTTATTGTTAAACCAATAAACTCATTTTATCGAATTTTGTTATGACGAACTTGATTAGGATCAATATACAATTGTCTTATTTTATTATTTAAGCTAACACTTGATCTAAGTCATTTTAAATCGTAAATATTACTTATAAAAATAAAGCCTAAAATGTCAAAAAGCCCATCATTTTCATGACAGGCTTTTTGATTGCTTTTCTAATCTTGGGGTGGAAATGGCGCTTATCGCTTAGCCAATTTCTCTTTGATGCGTGCAGCACGACCTGAAAGTCACGTAACTTAAGTTATAGCTTAGTTAGGTAGCTAATCGTATTTATATCAACGTCTAAAATGTCAAAAAGCCCATCATTTTCATGACAGGCTTTTTGATTGCTTTACTAATCTTGGGGTGGAAATGGCGCTTATCGCTTAGCCAATTTCTCTTTGATGCGTGCAGCACGACCTGAAAGGTCACGTAGATAGTATAGTTTCGCTTGACGAACAAGGCCGCGACGCTTAACTAAGATGCTATCAACAACTGGGCTGTGAGTTTGGAAAACACGCTCAACACCTTCACCGTTAGAGATCTTACGAACTGTGAATGCTGAATGTAGACCACGTTTACGAACAGCGATTACAACGCCTTCGTATGCTTGTAGACGAGTACGCTCGCCTTCTACAACACGAACCTGAACAACTACTGTGTCGCCAGGTGCAAAGCTTGGAAGATCAGTTTTTAACTGTGCATCTTCGATTGCTTGAATAATTGGATTTTTCATATCTTTCTCATTCCTAGATAAACTGAACTCTTCTAACGTTTGTTTTTTTCAACAAAGCTTGCAAGGATATTCTCTTGCTGGTCAGTCAGAGCTAGGTTATTGATTAAATCGGGTCGGCGTATAAACGTTCGAATTAACGATTGTTCTGCGCGCCAACGCTTAATGTTTTCATGATTACCACTTAGTAATACAGAAGGAACTGATTCACCATCTAAACATTCAGGTCTGGTGTAATGTGGACAATCTAATAAACCTTCACTAAACGAATCTTGTTCAGCAGAGGCCATCTTGCCTAATACACCGGGAACTAATCGCGAAACGGCATCAATTAATGTCATCGCGGGTAATTCCCCACCACTTAATACATAATCACCAATAGACCATTCTTCATCAACAAGTGATGTAATAATCCGTTCATCTATTCCTTCATAGCGACCACAAATAAGAATTAATTTCTCGTTTGTGCTTAGCTCTTCTACGCCAGGTTGGTCTAAACGACGTCCCTGAGGCGATAAATAAATGACCTTAGCATCGCCACCAGCAGCTACTTTCGCAGCAGTGATAGCATCGCGCAATGGTTGAACCATCATTAACATCCCTGGACCACCACCATAAGGGCGATCATCAACAGTACGATGTTTATCATGGGTGAAATCACGAGGATTCCAGCATTGCACTTGTATTAAGCCGTTTTTAACAGCTCGTCCTGAAACTCCTTGCTCGGTAATGGCTTTAAACATGTCAGGAAATAACGTAATAACGCCTATCCACATATTAAATACCCACCAAGTTAGAAGTCAGGATCCCAGTCCACTTCAATTAAACGAGCTTCACGATCAATATTCTTGACCACTTCACCGTCTACTAAAGGGATTAATCTTTCTTTTTTACCGAAACCATCACGAGCATTTGCTTTTACTTGCAGTACATCGTTAGAACCAGTTTCCATTAGCGCATCTACATGCCCAAAATGGTAACCACTAGTGTTCTTAACTTCCATACCAATAAGATCACGCCAATAAAAGTCATCATTACTCAGGGATTCAAGTTGTGCTTCTTTTACATTAATTTCCTGACCGGTTAAACGCGCAGCGTCATCTCGGTCGTCAATATCAGTAAAGCGTGCAACAACACCTTTGCCATGATTGCGCCATTGCGCAACTTCTATTTCTGTCATCTTACCGTTGACGTTTAACAGCCAAGGCGAGTAATTAAAAATACCCTGAGGAGTTTCAGTATAGGTAGTAATTTTCACCCAACCTTTAATACCGTAGGGTGCACCTATGCAACCTAATAATACATTTTCGGTTTGATTACTCACTAGTTTCCCTTACGCAGCTTTACGCGCGTCTTTAATTAATTTTGCTACACGGTCTGAAGCTTGAGCGCCTTGACCAAACCAGTGATCAACACGGTCTAAGTCTAAACGTAAAGTTTCTTCTTGGCCACGAGCCAATGGATTGAAGAAACCTACTTTCTCAATATAACGGCCGTCACGAGCACAACGACTATCTGCTACTACTACCTGGTAGAAAGGACGCTTTTTAGCGCCACCACGAGCCAAACGAATGGTTACCATAGGTAAATATTCCTCTAATAATGTTTGATTTAGAGTCCATTTTTTAGGACATAAAAATCAAAAGTGTTAATCTGAATGTTTTCACAACCTTACTTACAGCCCAACGAATACACGTTTTTGCTATAAAACAAGGCTAAATAGAACGCACCCCAGATTAGAAAGCTCGCAAATTATACGCGAATAGAGACTGAGCGCAAGCAATACAATAGACATAATCACTTGAACAGACACAAAAAAGCCGCATTTAATGCGGCTTTCTATTAATGACTCAATAATATAATTATATTATCTAGGTGGCATCCCACCAAAACCACCACCCATACCAGGAGGCATCATACCTTTCATACCACGCATCATTTTTTGCATGCCACCTTTACCTGACATTTTCTTCATCATTTTTTGCATTTGCGTAAACTGTTTTAAAAGTTTATTCACATCTTGAATTTGTGTACCAGAACCGGCTGCGATACGACGCTTACGTGATCCTTTAATTAACTCAGGTTTTGCACGTTCGCCTTTAGTCATCGATGAAATAATAGCTTCCATCTGATCCGTCATTTTATCGCCCATTTGATTTTTAACAGCATCAGGTATATTACCCATGCCAGGCATTTTATCCATCATGCCCATCATACCGCCCATATTGCGCATTTGCGCTAACTGGTCACGGAAATCTTCTAAATCAAAGCCTTTACCTTTCTTAATTTTCTTCTCAAGCTTTTTCGCTTTATCAACATCAACTTTTTGTTGAATGTCTTCTATCAACGAAAGAACATCACCCATACCAAGAATACGAGAAGCAACACGATCAGGATGGAAAGGTTCTAGTGCATCAGTTTTTTCACCAACACCCATGAATTTAATTGGCTTACCAGTAATATGACGAATTGATAGTGCAGCACCACCTCTAGCATCACCATCAGTTTTAGTTAAGATAACACCAGTTAGTGGTAGTGCATCATTAAATGCTTTAGCTGTGTTTGCTGCATCCTGACCTGTCATTGCATCGACAACAAATAATGTTTCAACAGGTGTTATTGCTTTATGCAAATCGATGATTTCACCCATCATCTCTTCGTCTACATGTAAACGACCTGCCGTATCAACAATAACTACATCAATGAATTTCTTTTTAGCATGTGCAATAGCAGCATTAGCGATATCAATTGGTTTTTGAGAAATATCTGATGGGAAGAATTCAACTTCAACTTCCTGAGCTAATGTTTCAAGCTGTTTAATCGCCGCAGGACGATAAACATCGGCACTTACTACTAAAACAGATTTCTTTTCACGCTCACGTAAGAATTTAGATAGTTTAGCAACAGACGTTGTTTTACCAGCCCCTTGTAAACCAGCCATCATAATTATTGCAGGTGGCTGTGCAGCAAGGTTTAAAACTTCATTAACCTCACCCATTGCAGCTTCAAGTTCACTTTGTACAATTTTTACAAATACTTGACCAGGGCTCAGCGCTTTAGTTACTTCAGCGCCAACAGCACGCTCTTTTACTTTAGCAATAAAATCACGAACAACAGGCAATGCAACATCCGCTTCAAGTAACGCCATGCGTACTTCACGTAATGTTTCTTTAATATTGTCTTCGGTTAAACGTCCACGACCACTAATATTTTTAAGTGTGGCGGACAGGCGATCGGTGAGATTTTCAAACATAAGAAGATTAACCAATTAGTAGTGTTACAAAAAATTGCCATCATTATAGCCTGCCAAAATAGTTCACCGCTAGTCTTAAGCTCATATTAGTGATGGGAATAGAGATTAATT
>CALJMY010000025.1 GCA_937981905.1 uncultured Enterobacterales bacterium | reverse complement strand
GACTAATAAAAATGATATGTCGGTTATTATATTTGATTGCGCTAGTCGCACTTTAATTTTAGAACACGATTTTTGTAAAGAATTAAATGCTATTAAAGAAAACCTTAATAACCATCCACATGTTTTTGGAGCACTTTCCATAGGGGAAATCGCTAGCAGTAAAAATGGGCCGATAGAGTGGTTAAATACCAGCACTGCTATTGCTGTATTTTAAGTTGAATTTTTAGGTTTAAAAAATATGAAAGCAATACAACTAATTTCTCTGCAACATGAACTTGGCATGTCTATTGGGCTCGAATTGAATTTGGAAACGATGTTATTACGTTTTGCAAAAGTGTGCGTTCGTCAATTAGGATTATCTAGTTTGCATTATTACTTATTTCAAAGTGAAGATGGGACAGTGCTGCTACCAACAAATACTAATAGGTGCTGTAAAATAAAACATTTATTAAGCATTCCTAAAAGGAGTACTTCAGAACAAGGCTATGACCTTTTAACTGCAATCACAGCATTATCAGAAATACCTACTCAACGATATTCAACTTATAACGAAGCGACGAAAGAGTATATTTATTATCTTGCATTGGGTGATATAGGCAGTATTGCTATTCAACGTTTTAATCGTCCGATTGAAGATCATATTTTAGATTTATTAACTCCTATTTTAAAAAAACTAACCATTAGTAGCCAAGCTTCTATTGAGCACGAACAACTACTAAATGCTGTCCAAGCAAGAAAAAAAGCTGAAGATGCGATAAGACATCTTGCCTTTCACGATGAATTGACTGGTTTACCTAATCGACGTTTTTTTATGGAAACTCTCACTCGAGATATTGCTTATTCTAAACGTCATAATTTTTTTGGGGCGGTATTGTTTTTAGATGTTAATCGTTTTAAAGGAGTTAACGATACGCTTGGACATGGAACAGGTGATCAATTACTGATACAAGTTGCAAAAATACTTAAAAGCATTGTGCGTATTGAAGATACTGTTGCACGCCTAAGCGGTGATGAGTTTGTTATTCAATTTTCTAAAGTTGCAGTTGAAGAGCTTGAAAGTAAAAAATCAATATTAGCAGTATTAGATAAGATTTCCGAAGCATTTTCAAAACCAATAAAAGCAGGAGAACATTCGTTAGATGTGGGGCTTAGTATGGGTGTAGAAGTGTATCCTAATGGCGATGCAAATGCTGACCGGATTTTACATCATGCTGATACTGCGATGTATCAAGCGAAGCAATCTAATACCAATGCACCTGCTTTTTATTGTAAACAGTTATCAGAAAGTATTAAATTACGCTTAGCATTAGAAAAAGAGCTTCAAATAGCTTGTAAAACTACAGATCAATTTGAGCTGGTTTATCAACCACAATATATAACGAATGGTACTTGTATTGGCGCAGAAGCACTTATGCGTTGGAATAACCCTGTGCGAGGAGTTGTTTCTCCAAATGACTTTATACCGATTGCTGAAGAGACTGGTCTAATGTTAGCTATTGGACAGTGGGTTATATCCCAAGCATGTCAGGATTTAAAAATATTACACCAAAGTGGCCTACCGGATACATTTAAAAAACTATCTATTAATGTCAGTCCAATACAATTCTCTCAAGAAAATTTTGCAAATAATTTATTAAATATCGTAAAGAAAAGTGAGATCCCTTCTCAAATATTAAGTATTGAATTAACCGAAAGTACTTTTATAAAAAATGTTGATGAGACTATTCAAGTCATTACAACGCTTCGTAAAGAAGGAATAACTACGTCAATTGATGACTTTGGCACTGGTTATTCATCTTTAGCTTACTTAAGTAAACTTCCTATTGAAACATTGAAAATAGATCAGGCTTTTGTTCGTGACATTCACACTACAAAAGGTAATCAAGCTATTATTAAAGCAATTATTGCATTAGGTAAAAGCTTGGGTCTCAATATTATTGCAGAAGGTGTTGAAACAAACAGTGAACTAAAATGTTTAGAAGACCTAGAGTGTAAAAACTATCAAGGTTATTACTTTAGTAAACCTATCCCGTTCAAAGAATTGTTTGCTTTGATAGATAAAGATTTATAAATATTAATTGTTAAGTTTAGATAGTGGTGGCTCATTAATTTTTAGTCGGAGTTGTTGATACATTAATTTGTATTTTTAAAGTCTTAATAATCGCCTTTATAAATTGACATTAATTTATTTAAGGCTATCATTTTATTATATAAATATATCCATACTATAAAATGTAGTTATGAAAATACTCCTTCTAAAATATATAAATACTTTTAGCTTTTTAACATTGTTGTTATTTAGCCATTCAGCCTTGTGTAATCCAGTGAATGAAAAGTTGGAGTTTTCTGGTTTTGCTAGAGTTGTTTTAGGCTATCTAGATGAAAGTGATGCTACTTATTTAGGTTATGACGATAATTTAAGCTTATCTCAACAAAGTTTAATTGCAATACAAGCAGATTATCAAATATTAGATAACTTATCTTTAACGGGACAGGTTATCGGTCATTCAGGAAAAGAACGTGATTCCGGAGTTGAATGGCTATATCTTACTTATAATCCTAATCGGTTTTCTCAAATAAAAGTAGGTCGTCAAAGAACACCTTTCTTCAATTATAGTGATGTGATTGATGTTGGTTTTTCATATCCATGGATAACACTTCCTCAACAAGTTTATAGCTCTGTTTTCTTTTCAACATTTGACGGTATTTTAGCTGGCTATGAGTGGAACGTTAATGGCGTTGTTATTAATGCTGAAGCATTTTGGGGAAGTTTTAATGGCGATGTTGTAGCATCAGGAAATGAAGTGGACGCTAACATTAATGATCTTCAGGGTGCCATTTTAAGTTTAACTTATGATAATTTTAACTTCCGTACGGCTTATCATCGTACAGATGCATTTATAGGATTAGATAACTTAGATGAATTTCGTAATATATTAGATTTTTCGGGATTTACACAAAGCGCAGAATCTTTAAGTGCAGATGGAGAAATTGAATTTTTCCAAATAGGCGCTTCCTATGAAAATCTAGATTATTTTGTCCGCACTGAGATTACTAATATAAAAGCAGAAAGTCTTGTAGTACCTACAATTGATAGCTTTTTTATAGCAGCAGGTTATAACTTTTTTCCTTATACTTCTTACATTTCTTATGGTAAAACTAATAGTAGCTATGGTGATCCTATTAATGAAATCCCCCTGGGTATTAATGATCAATTGAATGCACTGTCTTTTGGTTATGATCTTGTTTTTAGTCAATTACCGTATGATAGTTCAGAAAGTATCACAATAGGTACTCGATGGGATTGGAAATCTAATATTGCTATAAAAGTGGAAGCTACCTGGATACAAACTGAACAAGGTAGTACCGCTAATTTTGCAGTGCTTAATCCTGAGTTTGATAGGAAAGCACCGCTGTACCAGTTGGCATTGGAGTGGGTGTTCTAATGAAATATTTATCAGGTTTATTATTATTTACTCTTTCTACATTAGCTTTTCAATTAACGGCTAAACAAAACTATGCACTTGTTATTGTTGCTAACACACAAAATGAAGATATTAGTATTACACGTCGTGATGTTCGTAATTTATTTATGGGCGGAGTAATAAAACACGAATTGCATGCTGTTATTTTACCTCCTGAAAACGAAACTAGAGTAGTATTTAACACTAAGGTTGTCGGATTAACTGAATCTAGAATTCAATCGTATTGGGCTCAAATGCGCTTTTCTGGTCGAAAAAAAGAACCTAGAGAAATGGTTAATGAAGAGCAATTGATTGAATATCTTAAAATGAATGAAGGTTCTATCGCTTATTTATCTGCACAAAGCACGATTCCAAGTGAGTTAACTGTACTACTTACAATCGAGTAATTTATAAAAACACATATATTATTATCTATGTGTTTTTTAGTTAATCTTATCTGTGTTCTAAATTTCCAGCTCACCTTATCTTTAATTTCTATCTTTAAATCATTAGTTTGCTTCTTTTACGTTAAAGCCTTACTCGTAAGAGGCAGGATATTTCTGTGGTTATCTATTGAAAGGGCAATAATTTAGGCTTAAACAAATATGATCTACAAAATGTACAGTTAGTATTAAATAGCTATTGGGATTGAACGTAACGTATTCACTAATACTTTATACCGCTATAAACCTGTTTGAGTGCATTAAATACATTTAATCATCATTGTACAGGTCTTAGGTTTAGAGTTTCTTATTGCTAGATAGCAGGTCTTCTAATGA
Source organism: uncultured Enterobacterales bacterium (assembly GCA_937981905.1). Taxonomy (GTDB): domain Bacteria; phylum Pseudomonadota; class Gammaproteobacteria; order Enterobacterales; family Psychrobiaceae; genus Psychrobium. The sequence goes on along the minus strand of CALJMY010000025.1, from coordinate 777 downwards.
CATTGGTTTATAATATAAATACCCCTGCATTTGATGACATCCATATTCTTTTAATAAATTAGCTTGTTCTATGTTTTCTACACCTTCAGCACAAATATTTAAATTCAACTGTTTAGCCATTTCAATAATAGTTTTAGTAATCACAGTACTAGGATCTGATATCATCAAATTATCAACGAATTGCTTATCTATTTTTAACGTATGGAGTGGAATTTTAGTTAAATAACTTAATGAAGAATAGCCTGTGCCAAAATCATCTAAAGCAATCGATGAACCTATATTATTTAATTCGGTAAGAAACTTATTTGCGACATCAAAATTTTCCAAATAAGCAGATTCAGTGACTTCAAATTCAATCCATTTAGGATCTATTTTGTACTTTTTATATAATTCTTTAATGAACTTAATTAATGAATAATTTTTAATATCATGAGCTGATAGATTTAAAGATACTATAATTTCGTTGTCAGTGACTTTACGAAGGGTGTGTATGTCTTTAAGTGTTTGTTCTATCACCCACTTTGTAATAGGTAATATTTTTCCGCTTTGTTCCGCTATAGGTATAAATTCAGCAGGTGAAACGAAACCTAATAATTCACTATTCCATCTGATAAGAGCTTCATAACCAACCAAGTGTTCATTCGGCGATACTTTACCCTGATAAAATATTTTGAATTCATTATTTTTTAAAGCAGAAGTAATGGAGTTAGCAATAACTATTTTTCTTTTGTTTTCTTCCATCATTGAATGTACAAAAAGAGTGTGTTGATTACGACC
>CALJMY010000024.1 GCA_937981905.1 uncultured Enterobacterales bacterium | reverse complement strand
GGTACACACAAACGCTGGGATAACGAAGAAGAATATAATGTACGACAAGAAGAGAAAGGCCGAGATAGTAGTGAAAATCTTTCAACAGGTAAAGCAATTAAATTAGCCGCTGGCGACTTGTTAGTTTTTTCAGCTGACATGATCCACCGTGGTCTTTATGGATTAGACCGTTTAGCATTAGATATTTTAGTGTTTGATTCAGCAGCTGATTTTGTCGACTATGTTGATGACGACTGTTTACCAGAAGTTTCAATGTTAGATAACATTAAAGATCCTAGGTTATTTATAAATACACTCAACTTAAAGTCAGAGTTATTATAAAGATAGAATCCAATTACATTTAATTAACTTCTCTAATAATTTATTCATTGGTGCTAATAATCCTCTTAACACCAACACTCTGCGGGAATGACTAAAAAGGAAAAGCAGAAATTTAAATCAGATTATGATCCTACGTATGGGAACAATTGCAGCGCATGTCTTATTATTTCGGTTTTTTGACTTTTAGCTAAATAAATAGCATAAATATCACGAGAATAAGTTGGAGCATCTTCTATTATGTGTAGTTTATTTTTACATAGATATTCATAACACATTTGACGAGGCAAGAAGGCACATCCTCCAGCGTCAATAATAAAATTTAATGCAATTCTAGGTTGGCTCATGAAATGTCTAGCGCTAGTAAACTCACCAAAATCACGCATATATTGTGAATTAATAGCTTCACCATAATCAACCATAACCATGTTATCTAATTGCGACATCGTTGCATATTTGTCTGTACTTACTAAATGCAAAGGAACAGAGGTCACTTTAGTCGTAACTAATTCTTCAACAAAAGGAGGCTCGAAAATAAACGCAATATCAACTAGTCGATTAAGTACATTTCTTCTTAGTTCGTTTGGCGAGTAAGTATTGGTAAATAAGTTTACATCGTCCAAGTTTCTATGAATTTTTTGTAGCCAATCTTGTAAAACAATATCCCAGATAGACATAATTGCTCCCACAAACAACTGCGTCGCGTCTGAATTAGCAATACCAACATCTTGTTTAGCTTTTTGCCACATAATAATCATTTCGTTAGCGTGCTTAATCAGTCGATGACCTTCGGGCGTTAGTTTCATATGCTTTTGACTACGATCAAATAATAGAACACCAAGTTCTTCTTCTAATTGTTTGATACGTGCGCTAACGGCAGATTGAGTAATGAAAAGATTTTCTGACGCAACTCTAAAATGTAATGTTTGGCTAACTTCTAAAAAAGTTTTTAATAATTCTATCTTCATTGAATTTACATACCTTTATTTTTACCAGTTCAATCAATTTTTTTAATCAGAGTAAATTAAAATATTATAGACATATTTATTGTTTTCGTTGTTTTTATCTTAATTTAAACATCGAAAATAAAGTAATTAAAATTAAGAAATCATAAAAAAAGCTAACTTTACGAAAAAATCTTTTATATATCGTCTAAATGTCGTCTAAATGTCGTCTAAATCATAAAGAAAATGATAAATAATTTAATGTTATAAGAATTTACTAATTTTATAAAAAGATAATACCTCGATATTAAATATTAATATATACCTAATAATATTAATTAAAATATTTGATTAAACTGCACTAAATAATTCATTTTATTAATTGATGTTAGTCCATTAAATTGCGCTCATAAACTTTTATAAGGAACTAACATAATGAAAATCGCAATTTTATCACGTAACAAATCACTTTATTCAACTAGCCGTTTAGTTGAAGCAGCAAAAGAACGCGGACATGAAATTGATGTCATAGACACTCTACATTGCTACATGGATATAACGAGTAGCCGCCCAACGGTTCGTTATCATGGTGAAGAGTTACCATTATACGATGCTGTTATTCCACGTATTGGTGCATCTATTACTTTTTATGGTACTGCTGTAGCAAGACAGTTTGAAATGATGGGTACTTTTAATATTAATGAATCTGTTGCTATCAGTCGTTCGCGTGACAAATTACGTTCAATGCAACTGCTATCTAGAAAGGGCATTGGTTTACCTAGAACAGGTTTTGCAAGTAAAGCGGATAACATTAAAGATTTAATTAAAAATGTTGGTGGTGCGCCGTTAGTAATTAAGTTACTTGAAGGTACACAAGGCATTGGTGTGGTATTAGCTGATACAGCTAAAGCAGCTGAAAGTATTATCGAAGCCTTTATGGGCTTAAAAGCTAACATCTTAGTACAAGAATTTGTTAAAGAAGCTGGTGGTGCTGATATTCGTTGTTTAGTGATTGGCGGTAAAGTTGTTGCGGCAATGAAGCGTCAAGGCGCAGAAGGAGAGTTTCGTTCTAATTTACATCGCGGTGGTAGTGCTGAAGTTGTTAAATTATCAAAAGCTGAACGTGAAACGGCTGTTAATGCCGCCAAAGTAATGGGGTTGAATTTTTGTGGTGTTGACTTGCTTCGTTCTCAAAATGGTCCAATGGTCATGGAAGTAAATTCTTCACCTGGCTTGGAGGGTATTGAAAAAGCAACGGGCCTTGATGTTGCTGGTAAAGTAATTGACTTTTTGGTAAAAAATGCTGAATTAACAGCAAATAGATCACGAGACAACATTAATAAAACACGTGGTAAAGGATAATTTATATGACAGCATTAACAATTGGTCAATACACAATATTACCAGGTGAAACTAAAAAAATTGAGCTACCTGTGGCTAGGTTGTATACAGACACTCAAGTGTCATTACCTGTATACATTGTTCGCGGTAAGAAGCCGGGCCCTACAATTTTTGTTAGTGCTGCGGTTCATGGTGATGAACTTAATGGTATTGAAATTATTCGTCGCTTAATTGAAAGTAATAAATTTAAAGTAACCTCAGGTACTGTGATTGCTGTTCCTATGGTTAATGTTTATGGCGTTGTGAATCAAAGCCGTTATATGCCTGATAGACGAGATTTAAATCGTTGCTTCCCTGGTTCAGCAAAAGGGTCATTAGCAGGTAGACTTGCGAACATCTTTTTGAAAGAAATTGTTAAGCATTGTGATTATGGTATTGATTTACATACAGGTGCAATTCATCGCTCTAACCTTCCTCAAATTAGAGCGAATATGAGTGATGAAGAAACAACAAAATTAGCAATTGCTTTTGGTACACCTGTTATCATTAATGCCGATATTTTAGAAGGATCATTACGTTCTGCTGCTCAAAACAACGGTACTAAAGTCATTGTCTATGAAGCTGGTGAAGCATTGAGATTTGATGAGTTTTCTATATTAGCAGGCATGAAAGGCGTACTTAATGTCCTAAGACACTTAGGAATGATTAAAAAAAGCCGAAGCCGTAAGAAAGTTATACCGCCAGTTATTGCTTATAATAGCGGTTGGATTCGTGCTAATGCGAGTGGGTTTGTGAAACATAAATTTGAGCTTGGAGATCAAGTCAGTAAAAACCAAGTACTTGCTGAAATTGGTAGCCCTTATGGCGAAATCATTGAATGTGTACATTCTAATCACAATGGTATTATTGTTGGAAAACAAAATATTCCATTAGTTCAAGAGGGTGAAGCAATGTATCACGTTGCTTACTTTAATGAAGATACAGATGATATTGTTGAACAAATTGAAAACGAACAAGATGCTCTAATTGAACATGCACAATTAGAATTAATTGCACGACAAGATCAGGAATTATATTCATGATAAAAAATAAAATTATTATTGGCCGATTAGAGACACTATCTTTGCCTGATTTAGCGATTAATAGTCTAAATGTTAGGGTTGATACTGGCGCGCAAACATCGTCATTGCATGTTGATAATATTAAACAAGTAACACGAGATGGAAAGCCGGCAGTGACATTTGATATTCATCCTGATTCTCACGATGTTAGTAGTATAAAAAAATGTGAAGCCTTTATTGATGATATTCGTAAAGTTAAATCATCCAATGGTAGTAGTGAGCAGCGTTATATTATTAAAACGATGGCATGTTTGGGTGATTTAAATTGGCCAATACAGATATCATTAACAGATCGTTCTGACATGACCTACTTAATGTTGTTAGGTCGAGAGGCTCTGGGTGATAAATTTTATGTTGACCCTAGTGTTGTCTTTATAGGCTCGGTTGTTAAGTAATAAATAATATTAAAAATAAAGAAGGTGAGTTATGAGTACAATTAATGATTATTTAAATGTTGTTATCGCAAACTTTAATGATCAAAGCTTTACAGTTGGCAATATTTTAATGGTGCCATTATGGATAGTGTTCAGTATATTATTTACAAAATTTGCTATCAGAAGAATAAATAAAGCGCTAAGTAAACGTAAAAAAGATCCAAATCTTATTCAGTTAGTTGAACGAGGCACGTTTATTATTGCCATTATTATTATTTTCTTCACAACGCTTTCATTATTAAGCATACCAATTACTGCATTTGCTTTTTTATCTGGTGCAATTGCAATTGGTTTTGGTTTTGGTGCTCAAAACATCATTAATAATTTTATTAGTGGTTGGATTTTAATTGCTGAAAAACCAATACGAATTGGAGACTTTCTTGAAGTAGAAAATACGAAAGGAGTCGTTGAAGAAATTAATACGCGTTCAACTAGAATACGCCGTGTTGATGGCGTTCACTTGCTTGTTCCAAATAGTAAGTTACTTGAAAATACAGTGGTTAATTGGACGCTTCGAGATCGTATGGTACGTGGTGTAGTTACCGTTGGTGTTGCTTATGGTAGCTCGTGCAAGCAAGTTGCCGACTTATTACTTCAAGCGACAACAGAACAAAGTAATGTGTTAGAAGATCCAAAAGCTAATGTCTTTTTTCAAGATTTTGGTGACAGTGCACTTATATTTGAAGTCTATTTTTGGATTAACTCACAAGTTGAAGGTGGTTTAAGGCTTGTTTCTAGTAATATTAGATTTAGAGTCGATGAGTTATTTGAAGAGCACGGCATAACGATATCGTATCCACAACGAGATATTCATATTGATGGCAACTTAACAATTAAAAAGTAGCAGAATAATAATGAATTACCCATATTACATTGAATATAAACGGATAAAGCAATGCTTGAATTTGTAACCGATAAAAAAACGTTAACCTTATTAATTATCATCATAGGTATGTTAATTAAAACATTGTTAGTACGTTATTTAAAAAAACGTCCTTACGGTGCAGATAAAGACAGCCGTTTATTGGTAAATACTATTCGAAATGTTATTAATTTATGTGTAGTTATTTTAATATTTGTATTATGGGCAACTGAATTACAACATTTTGCATTCTCGATAGCAGCGTTTGTGGTTGCTATCGTGTTAGCAACTAGAGAAGTCATCCAATGTTTTATTGGCTTTATTTATCTATCAAGCACTAAACCATTTCGTATTGGTGATTGGATAGAAACTGGTAAATACACAGGTGAAGTTACTTCGACTGATTGGATGCAAATATCATTATTAGAAGTTTCTACAGATGGTTATAGCTATACGGGGAAAACAGTGTTTATTCCTAATTCCCAATTGATAACTCAGCCAATTAAAAATCTAAATTTTATGCGCCGGTATTTAAATCATTCTTTTTCAATTATTAATAATTTAGCAGGATTTAATCCGTTTTTATTAGCTAAACCTATGATGGAAAAAGCTGAATTATATTGTGATCCTTTTAATGATGTAGCAGAACGATACAATATATTAATTGAGAATAGATTAGATATTCATATTTCAGGGCCGGCACCTGAAATTAAATTTAGTACGACTGAATTAGGAAAGTCAAAAGCGACAATTTCTATTTTTTGTCCGACAGAACAAGCCTCAAAGATTGAGCAAAAATTAATGAATGATTATTTCAATCAATGGGCCTACGAAAAATCTAAACTGGCTTTATCTAACAAATATTTAACTAAAGATGAAGCAGAGGAAGAGCATGATGAGCTTTGAACAAAATGATATAGACTTTGGCTCTATTTTTGAGGCACTTAACGTTTCGCCTTTTAAATTGCCAGACGATTGTAAAAATTACCCAATACAAACATGGGCACTATTACTTGAATCGCTGACCAATGAACAACGTCTTATACTTTGGCCTGCCATTGATAAAGATTTGAAAAGTAGCTTATTAGCAGAAATGCGTGATGACTCTAGAAGTCAGCTACTTAGTGTACTACCTGATAAAAATGTTACTTTTGCACTTAAATCTGCGACGGGTGCAGAAGCAATTGAAATTATTCATTCGTTATCAGATAAGAAAGCATCGTCTGCTATAAGAAAGTTATCAGCGACGATGGCAGAAAGTTTAACTGTTTCATTAAGTTATAAAGAAGATGAGATTGGCCGTTATGCTAATCCTGATGTTTATACCATTACTATTGATGATGACATCCAAACGATTATTACCGACATTACAGAATCTGGTTTACCGCAATATACCGATTCCTTAGTTGTTGCTGATAAACATGGTGTATATCAAGGTTTAGTTGATATTAATGCTATTTTAACTGCCAATCCAAATGACACGATTGGTGATTTAGTTAGCCAAGAGCCATCGATTCAAGGTGTTGTTTCTTTACTTGAGGCATCATCAATAATCAAAGCTAGCAAAAGAAGTATGCTTGCGATTGTTACTGAAGCTAATGTATTAATAGGGCGTATTTCACTTAATGATGCTTTAAATATATTCCAAGGACATTATGAAGCGCAAATATCACATTTAGGTAAAATGAATGATGAAGACTTATTTGCACCAACACTGATTAGCGCAAGACGACGTGCGACTTGGTTAGGTATTAACTTAATTACAGCATTTATGGCTTCTATTGTTATTGGTGTTTTTGATGCTGTTGTTGCCGAAGTTGTTGCTCTTGCTGTACTTATGCCTATTGTTGCAAGCATGGGAGGGATTACTGGTAGCCAAACATTAACTCTTACAATACGAGGACTTGCGACAGGGCAATTAGGACAAGGGAATTTAAAAACACTCAGAAATAAAGAACTTCGAGTATCTACAATTAATGGTGTTATTTGGGCTGCTGTAGTCGCGATCATTACAGGTATTTGGTTTGATAATTATTGGTTGTCAGGAATTTTGGCATTAGCGTTAATTGTTAATATGTTTATAGCAGCGTTTTTCGGCATATTAATACCAGTGACGTTAGACAAGTTGAAAATTGATCCTGCATTAGCTGGCTCAGTAATATTAACCACAGTTACTGATGTAATAGGATTTTTTGTATTCTTGGGCTCGGCGTCATTAATCTTTCTTAATTAATGACAAGCTATAACAATGATTTATGTGTGTTGCTATATTTTATAAATACAGCTTATAAATATGCTGTTGGAATGTGCAGTAGTTAAAGTGTTTAATAATTAGAGTGTGTAATAAATATTTGATGTTTCGATATTATTTGCACGCTCTAATTTATTATATAGCTTGTACCTGATACTTTTTTTGCAAGATAGATTGCATCATCAGCTCTTTTTAGTAATTCTCTTTTATGTGTTTTAGCTAATTGTTCATACGTTACAGACACGCCGCCTATTGAACACTGTATTTCTATGTTTATCACATTAATACGTTGTGCTTTTGATAATACTTCAAGTATTTTTTTACATGAAATTTCCAATTCTTTAGCGCAGACATTGGGTAATATCAATGCAAACTCATCACCTCCTAATCGCGCGAAAGTATCTGTATCACGGTAACTACTAGTAATTAGTTTTACAAACCGCTTTAACAGTAAATCGCCTGTTGCGTGTCCATAATTATCATTAATTGGTTTAAATCCATCCAAATCAAACGCAATAATTGAAAACGGTTCTTTATGTCTTTTTAAACGTTTTAGTGATTCATTTAGTCTATCTTCAAACAGTAATCTATTAGCTGCTCCGGTGAGATGATCATGGAGTGCGAGCTTTTTAAGTTTAGTAGTTAAAGTGTAGTCTTTCATTAATGATAAAATACTATGTTCTAATAAATTAATAGTAATAGAAGGGATAGGAATAGTATCGATAGTGAGGTAGCTTTTTTTAGGAAGATTTAAAATGGAAAAATCTTGTGTCAACAATAATACAGGTGAAGGATCTCTAATATGTTCCATCTGACTATATAAAGACTTAAATAATGAGGCAGTCACTATTACTAATGAATATCTTTTCTCTTCTAATTCTTCAATTGAGCGAATGTTAAAAACGTCTACTTGCGATAACTTGGTCAATGCTAAGGTGTATTTTAACCATTGAAATAGAGACTCTGATTCACAATGTATAGCTATTGATATTGGCTGAGTAATATTCATTTTAAATTATTTACCTTTAATAATATGTACTTAATAATATTATAAATAGAATTTTTATAATAATTTACATAATTAGTCTATATTTTTATTCGTATGGTGCAATTTAATCATTTATCTAATAAGTAACTATTTTAATATGATTTTAATCAAACGAAAATTGATAAAGTATATCAAGAGCTTGATCGGTATCATTAATGAATTCAATAAAGAGTTGTTTATTTATTTTGTATCGTAAACCAACTTCAGGAAGCGCATCAAATACACCAACACCATAGCGTAATTGTAAATTAGGCCCAATTGAACCACTGAACTTCACACGTGTTGCGTCACCACTACCAGAAGTAGTGACATTAAAATTATTTATCCCAACAGCATTTCCTAAATCATCAATAATATTACTCGCTCCACTTAAGCCACTATTCACAATGAGCGCAATAGCCATGTCTGAACCAAACTCTTCCTCATTGTTGACGGAATAACCTCGCATTAAATAAGATAATGATTGTTGTTTTTCCATGACTGGGATCGAGAAAATAGTAAGTTCAGGGTTTTCTAATTCACCGTTAATATTAACACCGACGATTACATCATCTTCAGTTTCTTGTGGATCGCGAATAGCTTTAATATTTAATACTGGGTTAGAGATAGCACCGGTAAACACCAATTTTCCGGTTTCAATCTCCAAATTTTGTCCAAACGCTTTATATTTTGCATCTACTAGTGTTAATTCACCATAAGTGCTTAGAGGAACTTTGTCATTTTGAATAATGTTTAAATCACCTTGAACGTATGACTTCAAGCCAAAAGCATCAATATTTAATTGTTTGCCTAATAATGTGTGCACATCAATATCTAATAATAAGCTATTAGATGTTCCTGTCGTGCCATTAATAGATTTAAGCTTTGAGTTTTTAGCTTGTTTTACAATGACGTCATCAGACAAACTTATAGCTTGATCAGGTAATGATGTAATTTTTACAGTGGCTTTATCAACGTTTAAGTTACCGCGGATTATTGCTTTATTTGGTGTTAAATCTAACGTTAGATTTGGACTAACGATTACATCAATTCCTTTTTGGGGTGTTAATGCTAATGAATCACCCCATAAAGTAAATTGAGCTTGTAATTTTTGAGCCCAGCTTGCATTTCCATTAACAGTTCCTTGGCCATTTGCTAAGTTAAATGAACTATTGAAAGTCGCATTATCACCATAAAAATCCAATTGAGTTTTTAAATTATCAATTTTACTGGGAAGTAGTTCACTTGCGATCGTAATATCAGTGGAATTTAATTGGCCAAATATTTGTTGTTGCTCTTTATCTCCTGAAAATCCAGCACTGATATTAATTTGACCGTCCAATAAAGATAAGTCTTTAAAAAACAGACGATAAGGAGCAAGCTCCAATCCGTTACTGCGAATGTGACCGTTAATAAAAGGTTTTTCATCAAATATATTACTGACCACACTAGCGTCTATAATACCTAACGTTGGCGATGATATATGAGCAATTATATTAGCAAATTGTCTATCAATAGAGGTATCTACCGTTAATTTAGTGATTTGATGCTCAACGATAGAATCATCAAATTCACTGTTAATAGCACCGTTTAACCATTGTAATTTTGACGATAAACTTAACTTGTCAGCATTAAAAATTTGAAAAGATAAATCGCCATTTACTTCGCCACTCACTTGATATTGCGTAGGTAAATAAGGTTGTAATTGGGTCATAGAGAAATTAGACAATTTTATAATTGCTTCATTTGACCGCATTTTTTTCGTGTCGATATTAAATGGTGATGTTAAGCATAATGAGCTTTGTGTTGATGAAATATTTAATTTAGCTGACCAACAATGATTGGTAATGTTAACGGACTTTTTATTAAAGTTTGTCGTAATAAAAAAGGGCGAATCGAGTATGATTTGTTGCTTATGGTTCGTTAATTTAGCTGAAGTTACTGAGCCTAGCCATTGACTATTTGAGTATTGGCCCGAGAGTTCAATATTTCCACTTTTATCTGGTTGATTCTTAGTAACATGATTTAGTACGGGTTCTATCATATGTTCTAATGAAAGATTTGGCGTCACAGATATCTTGAATAAATGATTTGCTTTATTACCAACTAAAGACGCTGCTAATGAACTGTTATGTAGTTGTCCGTCATAATTTATTTGTGTTGCTGTTAGTTTTAAATCAAATGGTAACGCTGCAGACAATGTTGATGAAGCAACAAGTACGCCTTTCTTAAAGGATAGTTTTGGAGGTAGCTCTTGAGGTAGTTCAGAAGATAGTTCTTGAGATAACTCTTGAGACAGTTCTGAAGATGACTTTTGTGATTGATAAGAAATATCTTTTGCATTTAATGTTGTGCTAAATAGGAGTGTATCAATGTCACCAACCAACGACGCTTCACCTTTAACAATTCCAGGTGTATTACTTGTAAATTGAGCTAATGACATACCAATATCTTCGGCTGAAATGATAGCTTTTAATTTCGTTTTTTTAGCTAATTGGCCATTAATTGTTAAATAATTTTGAGCATGTTTTAACACTACATCATCAAATTTCCAATCACCCCAACGATTATTTATACCGTTATGACTGTTTTGGGCGATGTTACCTGTCACATTTCCTGTTAGTTTTACCTGTTCTTTAAACAATTCACCATTGATATTTATATCTGATAATTTTGCTTTCCACTTAGGATTTAAATCTAATGCAGCATTAAATTGTCCAGTAAGATTAGATTGGTACGAGGGCCAAAAAGCATGAGGTTGAATATCTTTAAAATCAACACGTGTGGTTAACGTGAACGCTTTATTCCATTGAATTTCACCGTTTAATTCTATGTCGCCATTGAGTAATGACAATTGTGTTTTATCTAAAGAAATACGGTGTTGCGACACAACACCTTTAACAACACCTTCAATTTCTGGGAAGTTAGGGGAGGTTAGCGTTGTCTTAAGTTGCAGAGCTAAATGTGATAAATCACCAATTAATGTTACATCACCTTCACTTACTTTAAGACTAAGTGGTTCAAGTAAAAATGGTTGCCATGTTCCTGTTAACGTTAATGGTATTAAGTCTTGTATTAATGACATGTTGCCCGACATATTACCGTTAATATTACCGTTTGATTGGGCATTAAATTTTAAATTACTGACATTACCGATAGAATTTATAAGGATTTCATTCTTACCAACGTCATCATTATCTGTTTTCACGCTCAGCGATAACATGTGATCGATTTCAGATACTAAATTTAATGTACCGTCTAATTGAAATATGTTTTTTTCTTTAATAGCAGAAATAACAATGTTATTAATTTCTTGTTTTATTTGGGAAAACGCTATTGTTAGATTGTCTAATTGGAATAATGTGTCGTTGGGCTTGAGCGTGGATGACGTCTTGATTGATGCATCATTTTGATATTTAAGCTGCTCAATTAGACTATTATTTATTGAAATATTAATTGGCATTACTGTTTTGACAACATCACTAATACTATTTTGTATTGAATGAATTTTATTAATTAACGTCTCATCAGTAACATCATTTTTGTTAGAAGATGCATTATTTATTATTAATGATTGAGTGTTTAGGTGTTCGATCATCAAATCTTTTGATAATAAGCTAAATGATGTATTTACGGTTGTTGCTTTGATGGCTAAATGTTGGTTCGTTAATGTGAATTTTTTAACACTTAAATTATCAATGAAAAAAGAAATACTTTTATTATTAGTTGTGTTTTGGGTGTTTTTTGTTGATTCAATTGTATTATCTTCAGATATTACTTTATCAATAAGTCTTATCGATAAATTATCTATTGATGATGCATTAAAACAGATGGAAGAATGCCATAAGCAAGATAGTTTCCAATCTACTTTCACATCCAAAGCATTAATTTCTATATCATCATTTGCATAATTAATTTTAGAAAATTGTGGTGAAAAGAATATACTTCCTTGATTTAATTCAACCTTTAATGACGGTATACTTTTTTCTAAAATTGGGATTAGGAGCTTATTACCAAATGGTGTAATTATTAATAACAAACAAAAAAAGATAATAGATATTAATAAAAGACTAAATTGACGTCCTGTAATTTTATTCATAGGTCAAGCCCAATAGCTAAGCTGAAATTAAAAGGACGATTAAAACTTTCTATATCACTATCATTTAGCCCTTGCGCTAAATCAAAACGAACCAGCCCAACGGGTGTTTCCCAGCGCAATCCGATACCTGCATCGGTGTATTTAGTATCAAAAAACTTATGGCCGATATAACCAACATCATAAAAAGTCGCAATACGCCATTTATCAATAATTGGGTATGAATACTCAAGTGTCATTAATGCTTGCGTTAATGCACCTTCAGGATCACCATCACTGTCTAACGGTGAGACACTTTTGAAGTCATATGCACGTAAATTATTATCACCACCGCCAAAGAATCGCATAGAACTTGGCACCTCATCAATCGAGTCAGCGTTTATATAGCCGACTTGTGCTTTTAATAAAAATTGGTGGGTGTGATTAAATTGTCTTAACCAATTTGAACGCATGCTAATTTTGTAAAAATTGGATGTTGACGCCCATGCTTCATTTGATACTTCAAGAGAAATAAATTGGCGATCTCCCCAATAAGGTGTAATACCGCCTTGACGTCTTGACCGAGTATAACTAATACCTGGAATGACTAAATTGAGTAAGTTGTCCTCATCTTCATCATCTTCACGTTCAAATTTTAATAAAAGCACTCGTTTCCAATCTTCATTAATAGCTTGATGACGCTGCCACTGTAATGAATATTTATTATATTCATTGTTGGTTGTGTTATCGCTATGCGTCCAACCAATAATATAATTGGTGAAATCCTCATTAGGATTGCCATGAGGAACTTTATAAGAGCTTGTAATAGATTGTTCTTGACGGTTAATCACAGCTTCATTAGTTAAGCTGTGTCCGTATTGATTAAGCCAAGGCATAGTCCAAGTTAAGCTCGCACGTTCACCTAAGTCGGTTGAAAAACCACCACTTAATTCAATAATATTATTAGGTCTATTAATCACAGAAACTATTACATTAACTTGGTAGTCAGACGCATTAGACTTTTCTGGGATAGCTTGAGCGCTGGTAAAGTACTGGCTGGTATTGAGCGCTATATTATAAAGAGATATTTTTTCATGCTCAAAAAAATCACCTGTTTTAAATGGCGCCATTTTTAATACTAAATTATTACTTTCATGTTGTTCTTTTATCGTGATGTCACCAAAAGTATAACGTTGGCCTGTGTCAAAGGTTAATGATATTTGCGCGGTTTGGGTTTCTAAGTCGACAATAACATGGTGTGTTTGCCACTGTGCATCTAAGTATCCATAAGCATGAGCCGTTTGTAACATGTCCGATTTAGTTTTTTCATATGTACCATGATCAAATTTAGAGCCAATAATTAAACTATAAAATCCTTTTTGCTTTATTAACATTGGATTAGTCTGACCGTTACCAACAATGATGAAGTCTGATTGAGTAATAACAACAGGTTGCCCCATCAAAACGTCTACAGTTACTTGATGATTTTCATTATCAGATTGCACAGAAACAGTAAGCTTACTGTTGTAATAGCCTAATGCTTGTAAAGACTTATTCGCTTGTTTAATTAATTTTCGCTTCCAATAACTAATATTGTTGTCGGTTAAAGGTTCAAAATCATCTAAATAAAGTTTGAGATTTTCTTTAACTTCACTACGAAGTGATTGATCTGAAGATGTGATGGAATAGCGGGTACTCGAAATTGCTTCATTTGTGAATAAATAAAGGAAAATAAAGAAAAATACAACACGATATATCAAGAGATTATTACCATAATTTTTATTATAAATAATTCATATGAATAGACTATTAATAAAATATAGGAGTCTTTATAAAAATGAAGTCATATTATACGTTTAACTGATAAAGTTGTGTGAAAATTTATTTATTACATGGTACATTTAACTGACTTTTTATACAGTTAAATGTAAATTAAATTGGTAATCGATAAGTATTAAATATTTACAGTACCTGCAGACCAATACTTTTAATAAATACGGATAAACTCATTTTAAATCATGCGGAAAATATTAGATTGAACACTATACGGCAAAGAAAAATTATCCATGTTGATATGGATTGTTTTTTTGCAGCAGTCGAAATTAGAGATAATCCTGTGCTTTTAAATCATGCCGTAGCTGTCGGTGGAAACAGAGATAGACGAGGTGTTATTTCTACGTGTAATTATAAGGCACGAGAATTTGGTGTTCGCAGTGCTATGTCTACTGCGATGGCATTAAAATTATGCCCTGGACTTGTTTTAATGGACAGCCGAATGTCTGTTTATGCTGGTATCTCTGCGCAAATTAGAGCTATTTTCCACAAATATACAGATTTAGTTGAGCCTTTATCTCTTGATGAGGCTTTTTTAGATGTGACAGAATGTACGCAGTGTCACGGAAGTGCCAGTTTAATTGCAGAGAAAATCAGGCAAGAAATATTCGAGCAAACACAATTAACAGCATCGGCGGGTGTTGCGCCTAATAAGTTCATGGCAAAAATAGCGTCAGATCTAAATAAACCTAATGGACAATATATTATTACTCCTGATGATGTGGATGCTTTTGCATTAGCAATGCCGCTTAATAAAATTAGCGGCGTTGGCAAAGTGACGTTTTCTAAATTAGAACAATATGGTTTATTAAATGGTGAAGATATTAGGAATACTTCACCAGAGTTTTTAAATCGACATTTTGGTAAATTAGCAGATGTTTTAATAAACCGATGCAATGGTATCGATAACAGTGCGGTTGTCGCTAATCGTGTAAGAAAGTCTGTTGGTGTTGAAAGAACATTACCTAATGACTTAACAACACCGCAAGAATGCGAAGTTATTATTGAACGTCTGTATCCTGAATTAATTAGACGATTTGATAAAAGCGATGATGATTTAGTTATTCATAAACAAGGCATTAAATTAAAGTTTGAAGATTTTCAATCAACGACAGTAGAACAAACAAGTGAAAGTGCAGATTATGCTTTATTTATTCAATTGCTTAATCAAGCGTTGGAACGTGGTGAAGGGCGAAAAGTAAGACTCGTTGGATTAAATTTAGGATTACGACCAGAACAAAATTTGATTGTGAATGATGATGAAGATAAAGAACAATTAGATTTATTTGAATAAATATAGTGTTGTATATTTTATAAAATAGTTATTTACGATATTATCAAACATTAATTCTACTACTCATCACAAGGAAGCTTGATGAAACATTCAAAACTAAACCTATTATTTTATTTTCTAATATTTGCTGTTACTAACTCATTTGCGACAGATTTCATTCCTCCACAATTGATAGAAAATTCTAATCCCAAAGGTGTTCAAGAAACTTATAATGGTTCACGAATTGAAGGGTGGACTTTACTAAATTATGTTGTTGATAAGAAAGGACTTCCAAAACATATAGAAATTGTTAATGCATCAAGTAATGATAAATATACTGAAGACTCTATTACATATTTAAAAAATCATAAGTTTTCTCCAGCAACACAAAATGGTGAAAAAACTCTATCAGCTCATAGCTTTTTCATGCAGCATAATAAAACAGTTCAACATACGCCTAATGAAGGGCTTTCTGTTGGTTTTTCTTTGCGTTATGACAGAGCAAAGCAGTTTATGTTTGAGAAGAATTTTGAAGAAACATTAAGTGTGCTTAATCAATTAAGAGACAGTAATGCTAAAAATCTAGCAGAACAAGCTTTATCAGCTTGGTTACACTCAATCTATTACTATCATCAAAAAGATTGGTTTGCTTATCGAGATAACTTATTAGAAGCCTATCAATTAAGAAAGTATCTCCCGCTTGATATGGCGATAAAAAGCACACAAAATCTTATGCAATGGCAAAGCTATCAACATGCCTATTCTGATGCAGTTAAAACGTTAGCAAGCATTGAGCATATCGAAGATGCCAAAATTGATGCTGATTCAACTAAAGAAGCGTTAAAATCATTAGTTGATTCTATTGATAATAATGCCGTTAATGAAATTAAGACGACCTTATCAAAAGGAAAGGCTTGGTTGCATACTCTGCCACGATCAATTATTAGTTTATCAACAGTAAGCGGCGAGATTGAGTTAGCCGAGTTACGCTGTAAAAATGCGTGGCATCCATTTGAATCTATTGAAGTGAAGAGCTTTACTATTCCCGACAGTTATATTAATTGTTCAATATTAGTTAAAGGTAAGGCAGGGACTGAAATAACATTTGTTGAACAAGGTGAGTTACGAGAGTTTTAGAGTTTATTGTTTAAATTTAGTAGTATAGCCGTTATGTGGTAACGGCTTTATTGAATGCTTGAGCTAATTTAGTCAGTTCTTCTTGCTTAGCAATGCCAAATCTTAATGTATCTTCTTCATCGCCCAGTCGGCAATAAACACCTTGCTGGCATAACAGGTGATAAAGTTTGCTTGCTGTGTTTTTATTATGAAAACTTACCGTTAAAAATAGATTGGTCCCATTTATTTCAGCGATAAGTTCTTTGCTTAACTCTTCTCTGTTTAATCTTTCCAATAACAGTGCTTCTTGCTGCTTGCGTAATTGATGCAAATTATGACGCTGTTGTTTTTGCCATGATATATCTAACAACGCATGTTCAGCAATTAACTGGGCAGGACCATTCACTTGCCATGGACCCAACGCGTTACTAAATTTGTTATGCCAAAAATTATTAGCCACTAAAAAACCAATTCTAATGCCTGCTAGGCCAAAGAACTTACCAAATGATCGCAAGACTAATGTGTTGTCATTATTGACTGTTGTGCACATTGATTGGTCAGAAGAAAATACGTCAATAAAAGCTTCATCAATGACTAATAACCCATTAAGCGCAATTAATTTAGATTGATATTGTTTTAATACCTCTACACTAAATAGTTTTCCAGTCGGGTTATTCGGATTAATAACCACTAAAACACTGTTGCTTTCTAACATGTCGATTGCAGGTAACTCATCGTGATAAAAACAGATGTTATAACCAGCTATGCGCCATGCATGTGCATGCTCTTTATAACCTCGTTCGGGTAAATATACCGTTTTAGATAACGGCATGTGAGTTTGCCAAAGATTTGGCAAAATTTTAATAATTGATTGACTGCCGTTAGTTACCAACACTTGTTCACATTGGTAGTATTGTTTGGCTGCTGCAATGAGTGCTGTACTTTCTTGCGGTAGTTGTTGCCACAACTGCAATGGAATTTCAGGGATAGGGTAACTTAACGGTGAAATACCGGTAGATAAGTCAAGCCAATCATCAACAGGAATATTATATTGCTGAGCAATTTGATTGAGCCTGCCACCGTGAAGAAGCGTCATAAAAGTTACCTACTGCTAGTTATAAAGAGCTGATAAAGAGTGTGATGAACGGGATTGTTTCCCATACCATGCTAAGTAGCAATAAAATTAACGCAGCGCGTTTAATAATAATGATACTCGATGGAATATCATTGAGCGTAACCGTCGCTCCTGTTCCTAATGTCACAGAAGTCATTGTTTTCCCATGATAATTTGCACTACCGCCTAATGTTCTATTAAGTACGGTAGCGCCAGCCGCCATCACCCAACCGCCATTGTGGCTTTTGTAAGCGTTACCTTGTAGATACGCATTTGTAATACTTTTCAAGAAATTACCCTGAATGGCATATAGCAACGTGCATACTTTTCCTGACACAAACCCTAATACGTCATCAAGGCGTGCACTTGCATATCCAAATGCATTATAGCGCGGCGTTCTATAACCCCACATCGCATCTAACGTATTAGCGAGACGATGAATAATAACTAACGGGGCGCCGCCAACAATATAATAAAAAAGTGAAGCGATAACTGAATCGTGACCATTTTCTAACATCGACTCAGTTGTCGCGCGCGCCATATCATTAGGTGTT
>CALJMY010000023.1 GCA_937981905.1 uncultured Enterobacterales bacterium | reverse complement strand
AGCAGAATGATTAGAAGAGCCATTAGCAGAACTGTTAGAAGAATCGTTAGTAGATACAGACGTAGAAACATCTGAATTTTTTTGTATTAACTGATGGCTAACCGTTTTTTTTTCAACGTTAGCCAATGCTTCTCTGACTTTGCTTAATCCAGGTGGCTTTTTTTCGTTAGTCTGCGTTTGTGCCAGCTCAATTAATGAGGCTTGTTCAGATTCTAAACTTTTAACTAACTTGTCGTTACTCGTTTCATTAGCATAAACAGCTTGATGATTTCCTGATGTAACATTTTCTGATACGACTTGCTTTGATGAGCTATGTTTAGCCTGTTGAGGTAGTTCTTGAGCTGTTAAAGTAAGATCTTGTGGTGTAAAAGCTAATAGCCTTAATAAAACCATTTCAAAACCACTTTGATCATCACTTGCCCAAGGTAATTCTTGTCTGCCTTGAATCATAATACTGTAAAATAATTGTAAGATTTCAGCATCAAATTCGCTTAACGCGATAATATTTTTAGGTTGGTTAGCTAACCTAGCACTATTAGGGACAAGTTTGGCCATTGATGAGAAATGTACATTTTGAATCATTTGACTTAATAACGCATCAAAGTCTGGTGCTAGCTCACTTATTTGAGAAACTAATTCAAATAACGATTGGCTATCACCATTTAAAGCAAACTTGAGTAAATCGATACTAAAATCAATATCAATGGTACCTAACATGTCAGATACAATTGATTGTTCTAAGTTACCATTGCCATGAGAGATTGCTTGATCAGTTAAGCTAAGCGCATCTCGCATACTTCCTTTAGCACTTTGCGCAAGTAAATTAATTGCACCTTCGTCAAAACCTACGTGTTCTTGAGTCAGAATATGATTTAACTGTCCTGAGATTTGACGTGGACTTAACGCTTTTAAATTAAACTGTAAGCAACGTGACAAAATAGTAACAGGTAGCTTTTGCGTTTCAGTCGTTGCAAATAAGAATTTGACATGCTCAGGAGGTTCTTCAAGCGTTTTTAATAATGCATTAAAACTACTACGAGACAACATGTGCACTTCATCAATCAGATATACTTTATATCTACCACGCGTTGGTTTGTATTGTACATTGTCTAGAATCTCTCGAGTATCTTCAACTTTGGTGCGCGAGGCAGCATCAATTTCTATCAAATCAATAAAACGACCTTGTTCTATTTCCTGACAGCTTTGGCATTGTCCACAAGGTGTTGCGGACACGCCAACTTCACAATTTAAACATTTAGCTAATAAACGAGCAATTGATGTTTTACCAACACCTCGTGTGCCACTAAATAAATAAGCATGATGAAGACGTTGTTGTTCTAATGCATTTATAAGCGCTTGCAATACATGTTGCTGCCCCACAACTTCATTAAAACTACTTGGTCGCCATTTTCGAGCTAAGACCTGATAAGACATAATATTCTCAAGTGATTCTAGGATTGTTCTTGATAGTAAACGTTAGCAATTACTCGCCTTCGAACTCAACTAATGTGCTAATAGTTAGATCCATCGACTCTAAACGTTTTTCACCGCCTAAATCAGGCAATGATATGACAAATACAGCATCACTAACCTGAGCACCAATTTGTCTAATAAGTTTAACAGTGGCTTCTACAGTGCCACCAGTTGCTAACAAATCGTCAACGACTAACACTTTATCATTACTTGATAGTGCATCTTCATGAATTTGTAGTGTATCTGTGCCGTACTCTAAAACATAATCTTGAGAAATAGTTTTACGTGGTAATTTCCCAGGTTTTCTAGCAGGAACAAAACCTATACCTAAAGCTAGTGACAATGGCGCTCCAAAGATAAAACCACGTGCCTCTGTACCAACAATTTTTGTAAAGCCTTGATCAGCAAATTTTTCAGCCATTAAATCAATAGTTAGTGCGAATGCTTTAGGGTCTTCTAATAACGAAGTTACATCACGAAACATAATGCCTGGTTTAGGATAGTCAGCAACAGCTTTAATACTGTCTTTAATATATGTTAAAGATTGTTGTTCCATGGTACTCACTTAGATGAATAGGCTTAGCCAATTAATAGTTTGAACAATTATAGGGGAGTAATAATTTGAAAGGAAGTACAGACCAAAATTTTTGGTCATAATGTTACGTTGTACGTTTTTATCATAAAAATATGTTGATAAATAAAGCAAACGCTATGTCTGCTTTATTTATTGAAGACAAATTAACCGTCTTGAGTAATTCTGCTGATGAGCATATCTAATACATCTGCCGCTTCATCAACTGGAATTTGACAAGTACCAGCTGCATCATGACCACCGCCATTATTTTCTAGCATTAAATCGCCAACATTAGTTTTAGATGAACGATCGAAAATAGATTTACCTGTTGCATAAACAATATTTTGTTTTTGAAAGCCCCACATTTGATGAATTGATATATTACATTGTGGGAATAGTGCATAAATCAAAAAACGATTACCAGCGTAAATAATCTCTTCATTTCTCAAATCTAAAACAACTAAATTCTTATGAACAGTAGAACATCGTTCAACTTGAGCTTTAAATAATTCTTGTTGCTCTAAATATAAAGTTGTACGTTCTTTTACGTCAGACTGCTGCATTATATCTTCAATGCTTGTAGTGCGGCACAAATCAATTAATTCCATCATTAATTGATAGTTAGAGATTCTAAAGTCTCTAAAACGACCAAGCCCTGTTCTTGCATCCATAATAAAGTTTAATAAATCCCAATTTTCAGGATTAATAACTTCATCCATATTAAATTGAGCAGAATCGCCTTTATCTACTGCTTCCATCATGCCATCCCAAGATTCTGGGAATGAGCGATGTCCGCCATAATATTGCCACACAACTCTTGCTGCTGACGGTGCATCAGCGTCAATCACATGGTTATTTAATTTGCTTTCATTACGTTTTGTTTCAGACATGTGATGGTCAAATGCAATATGCACTTGAGAAACGTAAGGGAGGTTAGTTGATATGTCACGTTCTGTTACTTCTATTTTACCATCCTGCATATCTTTTGGATGCACAAATAGGATGTCATCGACTAAATCTAAATGTTTTAGTAATACAGCTGATACTAAACCATCGAAATCACTGCGAGTAATTAAACGAAATTTACCTGAAGACATTTAACGAGACTCCTTTAATAAGTTGAGAGATAAATAATTAATGTTATACATTATTACCTTATGCAATTATATACAACTAGAAAAAATAATGAGATCAAAAAAGGCCAATGAAATACATTGGCCTTTTTTATAACTAATAGCTATTTAGAAGCCGAATTTAGCTGATACTTGTAGGTAGTCTGAACTGATACTAGCAACATCATCATCGTCTTGAACTGCACGGCCATATTCAACACCTACAGAAAGATGCTTAGTTAAACCTTTCATGTAGTTAATACCGTATTGAGTACGATTTCTACCGCTTAACTCTGTATCTGAGTTACCGTAGAAAATAGATGAGCGATCGCTATCATTCCAAAAATGACGGTAAGAAACACTATAAGCTGTTTGATCTTCAAATTCGCCATTCACAAGACCTAATGAAGTTACGATACCAACATAACGGCTTGTTTGGCCACCATGAAGTTGGAAACGTATATCATCTTTACCAACAGTATTAATCTTACCAGCGATTGAGTAACCAACGCCTGTTTCATCACTTACGTCAGAATCAACTTTTTGAACAACAGCACCGATTGATACATTACCCCAATCGCCTTTGAATGTGTATTTACCAATAATGTCAGCAATACTATCATTTTCAGTACTAGCTAGATCACCATTGATGTCAGTACCAGTAGTTTCAGGGTTTTCAATAGCGATCTGAAGACCACCATTGGTATATCTGATTTGACCTTGGCGATTAAAAGCTAGGCCAACCGCTGTACCTGCGAAATCTAGTGTTTCTGGAATCGCACTTGTATTAACAAATGTTGACCATGTTTGACCCATTAACCATTTATCATATTTAATAAATGCGTGTCTAAGGCGAGGATTTGATGAATTAGTAATGATTTCATTACCACCGCCACCATAAAAATCCATCTCAATAAACGCCATAACGTCACCATGAGTATATTTAGTGCTAAAACGTGATTCTTTAGCGTGGATTTTTATTTGAGACTTATCTTCAATATTGCCTGCGCTATCAAAGTTAGCAGGGTTATTACCTATCCAAAAATCACGATAAGCAATTTCACCAGAAACATATCTAGCATCAGCTTTAATAAATCCACCGAACTCTATCGTATCTTTGTCTGTAATTTGAATTTTATATCCCGCTTGAGCCGAAGCCGCAGCACCTGCCAATATGACAGCCATCGTAATTTTAGTTAGTTTTTGTTTTTTTAATAACACGATTTAATTCTCCTTAATTATGTGCAAAATAATATCTAAAAATACGGTAGGTTAAATCTACTCGTAAATTTTGTTAAATATTATTTTATATAAGATACATAAAAAAATAATTAAAACAATAAAAGCAGTAACTTAAATTAAAGATATATATAATTTCCCTTCAAATATAAGGACATATAGAGATATAGAGATATAGAGATATAGAGATATAGAGATATAGAGATATAGAGATATAGAGAATGGTGGGCCATGTAGGATTTGAACCTACGACCAATGGATTAAAAGTCCACTGCTCTACCAACTGAGCTAATGGCCCGCTCGGATTAACAGAAAAAGTTAATTTTTTAGCTATATTATATCATTGGTGGGCCATGTAGGATTTGAACCTACGACCAATGGATTAAAAGTCCACTGCTCTACCAACTGAGCTAATGGCCCGAACGATAATTTAATAAGTAAAGATTGAATTGGTGGGCCATGTAGGATTTGAACCTACGACCAATGGATTAAAAGTCCACTGCTCTACCAACTGAGCTAATGGCCCG
>CALJMY010000022.1 GCA_937981905.1 uncultured Enterobacterales bacterium | reverse complement strand
TCTAACCATAAGCTGCCGCCTGTTTCTTCAAGAGTAATAAAGAGTCTTGTATCTTCAAAATCAAAATAAACACGATGTAAGTCTGCACCTAGTTCATGATTAACAAACTGTGCATCCAAAATGGAAATTAACCATGTTGAGAAGTCTAAGAAATTATCCCAATTAACATCGGCGTCAATTGTAACAATGCCAAGTTGCTTGTCTGCTTGGGCTGCTGTAGAGTTTATTTTAATGGAATAACATTTATGTGGCATGGGATGTATCTTGGGTCTGCTAGAAAGCGGACTATACTAGCAAGTAGTATTGAATACTGTCTATGCATCCCTAGAAATATGATATTAGCTGACTGGAAATCTTTGGATCAATGGATAAAAACTTTTTAAATGATTTGTCAAAACTACAAGAAAAAAATGCTGACCTACTAAATAAGCTATTTAAAATCAATGATTTGGTTTTTGATGGTGAATTGGTTATATATCATGCGTCTGATTCTTTTAAACAAATACTGTCCATTAATAGTGCGTCTGTAATTGGACAATGTTTTTCACAATTCATTAATAACAAAGATAGTAATCATTTATTATCGCTATTATCTAATCATAAAAATCAAACTATCAATATTAATTTATTATTTCCTTTAGGGAATAACGACAATATTGTATATGAAATGGTTTTTGAACAAGTTGTTATTGAAGATAGTAGTTGGTTGATATTAAAAGATTATAACGCCGTAGAAATATCAATAAGTAAAAATGATGTGTTTTTTGAAAAAAATGCTTTGCCCCAACTTATTATTGAACCTAATACGTTACAAGTGATTGCTACAAACCAAGCGGCAAATGAAATTCTCCCTAATAGTATTATTAGACAACGCAATATTCAGCTTTATCAATTAGTAAATTTACCTCCAAAGAAATTTAATGCAATATTTAATAATGACTTAAGTAATGGGTTACCTGCACCATTGTCAATACCATTATTTGTGACTGATGGGCAAACTGAGCATGTCCCGATTAAGCTATCAAAAATAGATTATCAGGGAAAAATAGTCTGGCTCATCGAAGTGTTAAGTCATGGTGATTACGATGATGATGTAGATTCAAACATTGAGTATTACGAATTAACAAATGCGTTATTTGAAAGTAAAGATTATGCATTATTAATGATTGATAGTTTTGGTGTAATCAGTGAAATAAACCAAATAATGTGTAAATTACTAAACGTTGAACGTACAAAAGCTATTGGTCAGCGCGCTAAAATGGTATTGCCTTCGCAAATAACAACATTAATATCTACCTCTGAAAACTCACAACATCAAGTAAATTTACTAGAAACAAATCAAGCCTTTAACTTACATCAAAAACCATTACGTAATCAGCAGGGATATGTTTTGGGGTTGTTGTTAGAATTACGAACCATTATAGATAAAGAGAAAGGGTTAATTGCTCGAGCTTACGAAGCGATTAATAATGCAGGCAGTCATGCTATATTTATTATTGATAATCAAGGCTTTATTATTTATGTAAATGACATTTTCGAGTATCAAACCGGATATAGAAAATCTACTATTATTGGTGAGAAATTTTCTGTGCTTAAAAGTTCAGATGTAGATAATAATATTTTTCAAAACTTATGGCAGACTGTTAATAGTAAAAATATATGGCGAGGTATCTTAAAACATCAACGTGCTTCAGGAGTAAGTTATTGGAGCGATTTGACGGTTAAACCTTTACTTGACCGTGCTGGTAATATTGAGTGTTTTGTTGGCTTAAGTCATGATATTACTCTGCAGAAAGAAAATGAGAAGTCAGGTACTTATTTAGCAAATTACGATGTGACAACAGGCTTAGCAAATTGTATTTTAGCTAAAGATCGTCTGGATGGAATGTTGGGACGTGCTCATCGTCGAAAATTATTTGTAGCGGTAATTTATTTAGATATCACGCAACTTAACGTCTTATATAAAGATAACAATAAAGACACAGCTGATAATATCCTATTAATTTATTGTAAACACTTGCAGCAAGCATTACGAGCTGAAGATACGATTGCACGAATGTCTAGAGATCGGTTAGCCATTTTCTTACCTGATTTGGCTCACGCAGAAGCACTCAATGTCGTTTCTGCTAAAATTGATAAAGTAAATCAATATCCTATTACCTATGATAACTCTACGTTTTCTTTTGATATACGCCAAGGTGTATCGTATTTCCCTGATCAAGGGCTAGACAGTGATTCATTATTAAAAAATGCCGAAGCTGCTGTTATCAAAGCTTGGTCAACTGGCGCGGCTATTGGTTACTTCTCTAAAGAAAAAAATGAGAATGCTGTAATGCATTTTAACCTGCGCCGAGAAATAGATAATCTAATTGCTAATAAAAGTTTTGATATTATTTATCAACCAATAATTAGTTTAGTTGATAATTCATTATATTGTGTTGAGGCACAGGTGGTATGGAACCACGAGCTATACGGCCTTATTGATAATGATGATTTATATGCTGTGGCTGAAGCATCTGGTTGTATACAAGAACTTGGCTATTTAGTATTAGAACAAGTATGTGTTGATATTCAATATTGGTCTAATTCTGATGTTTCGGATATCCATGTTTCTGTTAACTTATCGCACGGACAACTTCGTGATAAAAGTGTACCTCATCAGTTTTCAGAGTTATTAACTCGTTATAAAATAAAAAATGAATGTATCGGATTAGAAATTCCATTAAGTTATATTGCAACGCAATGGCTTAATTTAGATGATATTTTCCAACAATTTTCATTACTAGGATTTTCATTACATTATGATAAATTTGGCGATCGTGGTGCATACATTTCTGATCTGAAAAACTTTCCGTTTAAAGGGTTAAAACTGACAACAGATTATATTTCTCTTATTAGTGAAGATGTTAATACAGCTAATTTAGTCGAAGGGTTAGTTTTAATGGCAAAATCGTTAAATTTAGAGATCACTGCCGTTGGCGTGACTGAGTTATCACAAGTGTTACAACTTCAAGAAATAGGCTGTAAGTATGCTCAAGGTGATTTCTTATCTGAATTTGTAAATCGTGATGGTATTGTTCAATTCATAAAAAAAGGTATGACTATTTAAAGTCATACCCTTGTACATCTAACTAGAAGACTAGTTAGATGTTATTTGCGCCAGCTAGGAATTGTAGTTTCATATTGCTTGATTTGATCAATATGCTGCAATGTCCAACCGATAGAATCTAATCCTTTCAATAAACATTCACGTTGGAATGTACTAATGTGGAATTTATAACGATCGCCATTAGGGGCGATAACTTCCTGAGCTTCTAAATCAACCGTTACAGAAGAAACTTCAGTCATTTGAGTAAACAATGACTCAACTTCGTCTTCCGTTAATTTTACAGGCACTAAACCATTATTAATGGCGTTGCCGTAGAAGATATCGGCAAAGCTTGATGCAATAACAACTTTAAATCCAAAATCATCTATCGCCCAAGGCGCATGTTCACGGCTTGAACCACAACCAAAATTTTCACGAGTTAGTAAAATTGAACCACCTTGATACTCAGGCTTGTTCAGATTAAATTCTGGGTTAGGCTGATCGCCTGCTTCATCTAGAAAGCGCCAGTCATGAAAAAGATGTTGGCCAAAACCTTCACGTGTTATTTTTGATAAAAATTGTTTTGGAATAATTTGATCCGTATCGATATTAGCAATATCTAATGGAATAACGACGCCAGTGTGTTGTTTAAATTCATTCATAATATATTCCTAAGCGTTGTTTCTGATATCGACGAAGTGACCAGCACATGCTGCACCGGCTGCCATTGCTGGACTCACTAAATGAGTACGACTTAAACGGCCTTGACGTCCAACAAAGTTACGGTTACTTGTTGATGCACAACGCTCGTAAGGTGCAAGGCGATCATCGTTCATTGCTAAACACATTGAACAACCCGGTAAACGCCATTCAAAACCAGCATCAAGGAAAATTTTATCTAAACCTTCTTTTTCAGCTTGCGCTTTTACTAAACCAGATCCAGGAACAACAATAGCAACAACGTTGCTTGCTACTTTTTTACCTTTAGCAATTGAGGCAGCAGCACGTAAATCTTCGATACGACTGTTCGTACAAGAACCGATAAATACTTTATCAATAGTAACATCTGTTAATGATTGACCAGCTTCTAACGCCATGTAATCAAGTGCTTGTTGAGCACTATCTGATTCAACCGCATCACTAAAGCTTGAAGGCTCAGGAATCTTTTGATCAATTCCCATTACTTGGCCAGGGTTAGTACCCCAAGTAAGTTGTGGAGCAATGTCTTCGCCGCGTAATGTGATTACTGAATCGAAAACAGCATCATCGTCAGACTTAAGTGTTTTCCAGTAAGCTACCGCATCATCCCAATCTTGGCCTTTTGGCGCGTTAGGGCGACCTTCTAAGTAATCAAATGTGATTTGGTCAGGTGCAACCATGCCAGCTTTAGCGCCACACTCAATACTCATGTTACAAATAGTCATACGTGCTTCCATTGATAATTTCTCAATAGCCGCTCCGCAATATTCAATAATAAAACCAGTACCGCCAGCAGCACCAGTTTTACCAATAATCGCTAATACAATATCTTTCGAACTAATGTTCTCGTCAACAGTGCCAGTGATTTCAATTTTCATTGATTTCGCTTTGCCTTGCTTCAGAGTTTGCGTTGCCATTACATGTTCAACTTCAGAGGTACCAATACCAAACGCTAATGCGCCGAATGCACCGTGAGTTGCTGTATGAGAATCACCACAAACAATTGTTGTACCAGGCAGTGTCATGCCTTGCTCTGGCCCCATAACATGCACGATACCTTGATTGATATTATGAATATCAAATAATTGTACGCCGTGCTCATCACAGTTATCTGTTAGTGTTTTGATTTGAATTTGTGCTTGTTCACTACACGCTTCTAGCGAACGAGATTTAGTAGACGTATTGTGATCCATCGTCGCAAACGTTTTACCTACATGACGCAAAGGACGATTGTGAGTATGCAAACCAGAAAACGCTTGTGGAGAAGTTACTTCATGCACTAAATGGCGATCAATATAAATTAACGGCGTTTCATTTTCTTCATCACGAACAATGTGATCGGCCCAAATTTTGTCGTATAACGTGCTAGCCATTAGTTGTTCTCCAAAATAGATTGAGCAATAAAATCGCCCATTTCGCTGGTCGATTTAGCGTCAGCAGGATTAGTCGCTAATTCACCTGTTAGGTAATTGTTGTCTAGCGCATCAATGATTGCTTTTTCAATCGCAGTTGCAGCAGCATCTTCACCAAGGCTAAAACGTAATAACATAGCCGCAGATAGAATTTGAGCAATTGGGTTAGCAATGTTTTGGCCAGCGATGTCTGGCGCACTACCGCCAGCTGGTTCGTACATACCGAAACCTTCTTCGTTAGTACTTGCTGATGGCAATAAGCCCATTGAACCTGTAATCATTGCACATTCGTCTGACAAAATATCTCCCATCAAGTTTGAACATAATAAAACGTCAAATTGAGAAGGATCTTTAATCATTTGCATTGCTGCATTATCGATGTAGATATGTTCTAGTTCGATGTCTGGGTAATCTAACGCGACTTCTTCAACCACTTCACGCCATAATACAGAACACGCTAATACATTAGCTTTATCAACCGACGTTACTTTCTTACGACGTGTACGAGCAGATTCAAACGCGATTTTAGCAATACGTAGGATTTCTTTACGAGAGTAGCGCATAGTATCGTAAGCAAAAACATCTTCGCCTTCGCCTTCACGACCTTTAGGTTTACCAAAGTAAATCCCGCCAGTTAATTCACGAACACATAAAATATCAAAGCCACGAGCAGAAATATCAGCACGAAGTGGTGATAAAGCCGCTAGTTGGCTATAAATACGTGCTGGACGTAAATTACAGAACAACTGGAAATGACCGCGAAGTGGTAAAAGTGCACCACGTTCTGGCTGAGAATCTGGCGGTAAGTTTTCCCATTTAGGGCCACCGACAGAACCAAACAAAATAGCATCCGACTCTTCACAACCTTTTAATGTGTGAGGAGGAAGAGGCTCGCCGCATGTATCAATAGCGTAACCACCAACAGGTAATTCATTATAATCTAATGAAAAATCGAATTTCTCTTGTGCAGCAGCTAACACTTTAATTGCTTGTGCCATCACTTCTGGACCAATGCCATCACCTGCAAGAACGGCGATATTGTATGCTTTTTTGCTCATTTCTAGTTCTCTACTTTATATTGCTATTAAACTTGGCGGCTTTATTAAGCGCCTGCCATAGTATTTTTAAATTGCTGTTTTTTATCTGCTACTAAATCTGCACGATGTACTAAATTTAATACATGAAGCATGGCACGAACAGAAGCATGAACTACGTCTGTCGCTAAGCCCATACCATGGAAATTTTGCCCATTGTAATGCGCAACGATATCAACTTGGCCAAGCGCGTTTTCACCTTCGCCTTTTGCTTTTAATGAATAATCAATCACTTCAATATCAACATTAGTAATTTGATTAACAGCATTAAATGCTGCTTCTACAGGACCGTTACCCGTAGCTGCTTCGATAAACTCTTTACCATCTACTAATAATTTTACACTTGCAGTCGACATCATGCCAGAGCCAGAATGAGCGCTTAAGTACGCTAATTCGTAATGATCATTTTCATCTTTTTGTTGATTGAAAAATAATAGTGCCTCTAGATCGTAATCAAATACTTGTCCTTTTTTATCAGCCAATTTTACAAATGAATCATATAAATCGTCTAAATCGAATTCATTATCTTGGTAACCTAATTGCTGCATACGATGTTTAATCACATGACGACCAGAACGAGAAGTCATATTTAATGTTTTGTCTGGCTGACCAATTGAAGCAGCTGTCATTATTTCATACGTATTTTTAGCTTTAAGCATGCCATCTTGATGGATACCAGAAGAATGCGAGAAAGCGTTGCTACCAACGATTGCTTTATTAGGTTGTACAACCATATTACAAATGTTGCTGACTAATTGAGATGTACGGTATATCTCAGTTGTATTAATATTTGTGTCGACACCTAAAATATCTTTACGAAGATTTAAGATCATCGCAATTTCTTCAAGTGAAGCGTTACCAGCACGTTCGCCAATACCATTAATAGTACATTCAACTTGGCGAGCACCAGCTTCAATTGCACTGATAGAATTAGCTACTGACATACCTAAGTCATCATGACAATGCACAGAGATGATAGCTTTATCGATATTAGGGACACGATTATATAAAGTTTGAATGATGCCGCCAAACTCACTTGGAATGGTGTAGCCCACTGTATCTGGAATATTTATCGTTGTTGCACCAGCGTTGATAGCAGATTCAACCATACGACATAAGTTATCGATTGGTGTACGGCCTGCATCTTCACATGAGAATTCAACATCGTCTGTGAAATTACGCGCATATTTTACTGCACCAACAGCCATTTCTAATACATCATCAAAGCTACGTTTTAATTTACTCTCAACATGAATTGTTGATGTTGAAATAAATGTATGAATACGAAAACGTTCAGCGACTTTTAATGCATTAGCACAAGCATCTATGTCAGCTTTAACAGCGCGGGATAAACCAGCACATACACTGTTTTTTACAGTTTTAGCGATAGTTTGAACCGATTCAAAATCGCCTGGTGATGAAACAGGGAAACCAACTTCCATGACATCCACACCTAAGCGTTCTAAAGCTAGTGCAATTTGTAGCTTCTCTTTAACAGTTAAACTAGCTGCTAGGGCTTGCTCGCCGTCACGTAATGTTGTGTCAAATATGATAACTTGGTCTGACATAGTCGATTTCCTTTTGGATAAAACGAAAAAACCCGCTTGTTAGGCGGGTTTCTAGTGTTAAGCTTTATAAAACTAATGCACTAAGAGCCCGTAGCGTAAGCCAGCAGGAGCAGTAAAATATTCAGAGCGTTAGTATTAATGTTCAATGTTATGTCCCGAGTGCTAAACACTCATAATAAAGCGAGATAATATTAAGTTACATTTTTAACGTGTGTTGGGTATTGAGTCAACAGTTTTTTACGGCTGTTACTAAATTAATACAGTCGATCTGAATTTATATGCAAATTATACGCTGCACAGTCACATAATGATAATTAATCTAGAGGTTAAATAATGAAAAATAATGAATATTGGCGTGAAAAGTTAACGGATGAACAATTTAGAGTGTGCAGAGAGAAAGGGACGGAGCGTCCATTTAGTGGACAATGGCTAGTAAAACAAGATAACGGCAAGTTTCATTGTGTTTGTTGCGATAATTTATTGTTTGTAGCATCGTCACAATTTGATAGTGGTTGTGGGTGGCCTAGCTTTGATGAAGTAGTCAGTGAAGATCAAGTCACGTTAATAAAAGATAATACTCACGGTATGACACGAACCGAAGTGTGTTGTGCAAAATGTGATGCACATTTAGGGCATGTATTCGATGATGGGCCGACGGTAACGGGATTACGTTATTGTATTAATTCTGTATCGATTGACCATCAGAAGTAAGCTTTATACTTCGCTTGCTGTTTTTATAAGCAAGTTGTTGCGAGAAATTGCCGTTTAAGTTTGGTTTATTAAAAGGCGGCAATGGATAAAGGTTGTTGACCTTTTTCTTAATAGATAAATCTCTTTTAGTAATATCAACCGATTGAGATTGCAAAGCTTTATAGTAATTGTCTGATTTACTAAGCTTTATTTTTTTTGCTTGGCTATGAAAAGTACCCATAAGCAATAAAATTAATAGTATGTACTTCATAACGGACCTAATTATTATCTGATAATGATAATAAATTAAGCGAAAACTATACCAAGTTTTTTTATGACGTATGTATTATGACAGATATAAAAAAACCACAGTCGAAACCGTGGTTTTTAGAATGACGCGAGCTAAATTTATTTCTTAGGTTTAGCGTGCTTCATTGAATCGAAAAATTCATCATTAGTTTTAGTTAATGCTAAACGATCAATTAAGAATTCAGCAGATTCTACTTCACCCATAGGATGAACAATTTTACGTAAAATCCAGTTCTTTTGTAACTCAGCAGGTAAAGTTAATAACTCTTCGCGACGAGTACCCGAACGAGTAATATCAATAGCAGGGTAAACACGTCTTTCTGCAATCTTACGACTTAAATGCAGTTCCATGTTACCAGTACCTTTAAATTCTTCGTAGATAACTTCATCCATTTTAGAACCGGTATCAACTAGTGCTGTTGCAATGATAGTTAAACTACCGCCTTCTTCAATATTACGAGCAGCGCCGAAGAAACGTTTAGGACGATGTAAAGCGTTAGCATCAACACCACCGGTTAATACTTTACCTGAAGATGGGATTACAGTGTTATAAGCACGTGCTAGACGCGTTATTGAATCAAGTAGGATAACCACATCTTTTTTATGTTCAGCAATACTTTTCGCTTTTTCAATAACCATTTCGGCTACTTGAACATGGCGACTCGCTGGTTCATCAAATGTTGAAGCAATTACTTCACCATTAACTAAACGACGCATTTCTGTTACTTCTTCAGGACGCTCATCTATCAGTAATACCATTAGATGTGCTTCTGGATTATTAAAAGCAATTGATTGAGCAATTGATTGTAATAACATCGTTTTACCAGCCTTTGGTGGTGCAACGATAAGCCCACGTTGCCCCTTACCAATTGGTGCGGCTAAGTCGATAATACGTGCTGTTAAATCTTCTGTACTACCATTGCCGCGTTCTAAGCGGAAACGTTCGTTTGGATGAATAGCCGTTAAGTTTTCAAACAATATTTTATTGCGAGAATTTTCTGGTGTATCAAAATTTACTTCACGAACTTTTAATAAAGCAAAATAACGTTCGCCATCTTTTGGTGGGCGAATTTTTCCAGCTATAGTGTCACCAGTACGTAAACTAAAGCGACGAATTTGACTTGGTGAAACATAAATATCATCTGGACCAGCTAAATAAGAAGCGTCTGCACTCCTTAAGAAACCAAAACCATCTTGTAGAATTTCTAAAACGCCATCGCCGAAGATATCTTCTCCGCCTTTCGCATGAGATTTTAATATTGCGAAAATAATGTCTTGTTTACGAGCACGAGCTATATGGTCAATGCCCATAGATTCGGCAATTTTGAAAAGCTCAGGAATTGACTTTTGCTTTAATTCGGTAAGATTCATAGTTTGGGGGGTCTATTGTTAAGTCGTTAGACTTGTTTTAAAAATTGAATAAATAATGTGTCAAATAGGTGTTTGCTGACTGGGGTATTGCTAATTGCTCAATAAATTAGCATTAAAATTGAACAGGGTAAAGAACTAAAGGTACATTCATTGAAAAATGTACCTATATATCGTTATTACATCATTTTATGATGATATTTCAATCATAAAACTTATGTGTTTGCGTCAATGAACTCAATTAATTGAGTTTTTGATAGAGCACCAACTTTAGTTGCTACAACTGCGCCATCTTTAAAAAGTAACAATGTTGGAATACCACGAATGCCATATTTAGGTGAAGTTTCTGTATTTTGATCAACATTTAATTTACCGATTGTAACTTTACCAGCATATTCTTTTGCTACTTCTTCAAGAATCGGGGCAATCATTTTACAAGGACCACACCATTCAGCCCAAAAGTCCACAATTACTGGAAGTTCTGATTGAAGTACGTCTTGCTCAAAAGACGCGTCAGCTAGTGTAATGATATTGTCGCTCATGGTGTTCTCCGTAGATTTATGTTTTGGGGACGTTTCCCCTTATAAGCAAATATGAGGGTAATGATTGAATTCTTCAACCCCTAAAGTAATTTTTAATTAAGTTATTTTCACTGAAGACGTTTTTTTAGAAAAAGAACTGATATGCTAGCTTAATGAAAAATACTCACTTAACAGAAACAACGTTTGCACAATTTGATCTTGTTCAACCGTTAAAAACCGCTTTAGATAAAGTCGGTTATACGCAATGTACTCCCATTCAAGCTAAAACATTGCCCATTTTAATGTCAAATAAAGATATTGCAGGACAAGCTCAAACGGGTACGGGTAAAACACTCGCTTTTTTAGTTGCTACGTTTAATCATCTTTTAAAAAATCCTATTGAAGGTGACCGAAAGCCTAGTCAGATACGCTCGCTTATTATGGCTCCTACACGTGAATTAGCTATTCAAATATATAATGATGCTAAGCCTTTGGCTGAATCAACAGGTATTAAACTGGCATTGGTTTATGGTGGTGATGGTTATGAACAACAAATCAGTGATCTTGAAAAAGGTGCTGATATCGTTATTGCGACTACAGGTCGTTTAATCGATTTTATGAAAAAAGGCCATATAGATTTAAGTTTTGTACAAGCCGCTGTACTGGATGAAGCTGATCGTATGTTTGATCTAGGTTTCATTAAAGACATACGTTACATATTTAATCGTATGCCACCTGCAACCAAACGTTTGAATATGTTATTTTCAGCAACATTGTCATTTAAAGTACGTGAATTAGCGTATGACAATATGCACGATCCTGAACATATTGAAATTGAACCTACGCAAAAAACGTCAGTTAATGTTCAAGAAGAAGTTTTCTATCCTTCGAATGAAGATAAAATTCCATTATTGTTAACGTTGCTTGAAGAAGAGTGGCCTGAAAAAGCTATTATCTTCGCTAATATGAAACATAAATGTGAAGAAGTGTGGGGATATCTAGTCGCTGATGGGCATCGTGCTGGTTTATTAACTGGTGATGTACCACAGAAAAAGCGTATGAGTATTTTAGAGCAATTTACCAACGGTGATATTGACATTCTAGTTGCAACAGATGTTGCTGCTCGTGGCTTGCATGTTTCTGATGTTACACATGTTTTTAACTTTGACTTACCTGATGACGCCCAAGATTATGTACATCGTATTGGACGAACAGGTCGTGCAGGCGCTTCTGGAAATTCAATTAGTTTTGCTTGTGAGCAATTTTCATTGAATTTACCTGATATAGAAGAGTATATTGCTCATAAAATACCAGTAAGCCCTTATGAAAAAGAAGCACTACTAACTGATATTACTCCACCAAAACGTATTGTACGTAAACCGCGTGATGGTAATAAAAGTTTTAATAAGCGTCATAATGGACCAAGTAAACAACACGGTAATGATAGAAATCGTCATCGCTAAGTAATAGTATGATGAAAAAGAGGGGTCGTTTACGGCCCTTTTTGCTGACTAAAATTTAATGTTTTAAATTACTCAAATTCAAGTTATAAATGCTTTTAAAAGCGTTTTAGAAAAATTTATAAAAGGTATACCTTTGTCTACATCAAATAATTTATTTGCCGTTATTGATCTTGGTTCAAACAGCTTTCATATGATGGTTGTGGAAAGTATCAATGGCTTCCCTCGTGTTGTCTCTAAAGTAAAACGTAAAGTACGTTTGGCGTCAGGGTTGGATGATAATAATAGATTAAGTCTTGAAGCTATGCAGCGAGGCTGGGATTGTTTGGCGTTATTTGGTGAGCATTTATCAACATTAAATATTAATCAAGTTCGGGTTGTGGCCACTGCAACACTTCGTCTTGCAATTAATGCTAATGTTTTTTGTAAAAAAGGTAATCAATTATTAGGTACGCCTATTAATGTTATCAGCGGCGAACAAGAAGCGGCTCTTATTTATCATGGTATGGCAGTCACTAGTAATAGTGCTGACAAGCGATTAATTATTGATATTGGCGGTGCTAGCACCGAGTTGATTTTAGGCCACGGTTTATCGCCTGTTGTACTTAATAGTTTAAATATGGGATGTGTGACTTGGCTTGATAGATATTTTGTTGGTGGTATTTTATCGCAAGATAATTTCGATGCTGCTATTGAAGCAAGTAATGTTGTGCTGTCTCCGGTAAAGGATGATTATTTAGCACAACCATGGCAATTAACCTTGGGCGCATCGGGAACAATGCAGGCCGTTCAAGAAGTCTTAATTGCACAAGGTCTTAACGAGAGTGTGACGTTAGATAAATTAACGATGTTAATGTCACAATGCATTGAATGTCAGTTACAAGAAAATTTAGCAATAGTAGGATTATCACCTGAACGTGCGGTTGTTTTTGTTAGTGGTTTATCTATCTTAATTTCATTATTTCGTGAGCTTTCTATTGATGGCATGTTGGCATCTGGTGGTGCATTACGAGAAGGTGTTATTCATCAGTTGATGGCTATTGTTGATAGTAAAAATACGGCTAGTGATGATGTTTGCTTACAGACTTGTGAAAGTATTCAACAACGTTTTCAATTAAATATAAATCAAGCTGACCAAGTTGTTATGTTATCAGAACGTTTTGCTTATCAACTTAAATTACCCGTCGTATTAATTCCTTTTCTAAAACTTAGCGCAATGATCCATGAACTAGGAGTAAGTATTAATTATATAGATGCTCAAAAACATGGTCATTATGTATTGAAAAACATGCCATTGGCTGGTTTTAGTAAACAACAAAAAAACTTATTAATTGCACTTGTGGGTAATTACAAGGGTAAGATTAATGTGGCATTACTTCATGACCAAAAGTGTTGCGATGAAGACCAAGCTATTCAATTATTATTTTGTCTACGGTTAGCGGTGATTAGTGTTGGTCGTTGCCAAGAAAATAGATGTATTGATATGTCAGTGAAGAAAACAAACAACGATATGACTATTTTAGTAAATAAAGCGTTAAATGATAACGCTCCATTATTAGTAACAGAACTTCACGATGAAGTTAAAGCGCACAATCAAGCCAATCTATTAAATTGTCATCTTGATATTGGTAGTTAAGCTGTTTAGCAGTCAATGACGCATCAATTACTTTGCTGTTTTTAGCAGTGTCATTATCAATATAAGAAAAAGTAGGCGGTATTAAGTTAAGTTTGTTTGCTGCTAAGGTATAAAACTCATCACGTTGTGGATGAGTTGGTGCACAGGCTATAAATGATGGTTGCCATATATCTTGTTTGATAATAGCGTTAATAATGCCGATAACATCTCTTTGTGTTACCAAATTTACAGAGGCTTTGGCCATTGCTAAATCTTGTTTGTTTGCTAAAAAACGTCCTGGTAGGCGTGTCCCACCAATTAAGCCTGCTAATTTTAGCGCACTACTTTGATAACTCGATTCATTATTAATGAACGTTTCAAACTCTACCATTGCCTTCGCTGAGTCTGAAACTGGTTTCATTGTTGTCTCTTCATTCACTATTGCGCTATTTTCTCCCCACACTGATGTTGAGCTTATAAATAGTAATTTTTTGATATTAAGAGAAATCGCAAAATGATGGAGTGTCATTAATTGATTTAAATAGTTATTGTGCTGTCTTTTAGGCGGAATCGTAATTATCATTACATCAAAATGATTCGATGCAAAAGAAAACTTTGGGGCATATGGTGCTTGGTTAATCGTTTCTTGGGTAGGTTGACCGTTCCAATAAACAATCTTTGGATTAGCGAATGAATCAGAAGATACTTTGTTATTGGTCGTTGTAGTTGCGGTTACTTGAAAGCCTTGTTCGGCTAAATTAGTCGCTAATGGTAAACCTAATTTACCACTGCCTATAATGAGAATATGCTTAGACATGATTATCCTGTAAGTATTTATGCAATAAAGTTGCATAAATATTTGTCTTGGTTATACTAAATGTGTTGGCAATTTTGCCTTTATGATGTTTGTAAGATAAGGCAATGAACCAATATCTCTCTGTAATAAAGTATACCTTTAACCGACAACGATAAGAAGTTTGTATGCACGTCGGTCTTTTCTAGCGTCATCTCTTAGTATCTTAAAATATAATAAGTATCTTAAAATACACTATTTAACAAAAATATTTAAAGTGAATATATCAATATGATTAATATAGCAATTATTGGCGCTAGTGGTTATACCGGCGTAGAAATGTGTCAGCTAATTGAGCAACATAGCCAATTAAACTTAACAGCGATTTATGTTTCTGAAAACAGCCAAGATAAATATCGTAATATCAATGAGCTATACCCAAAACTGCAAGGAAATTTGTCTCAAGTTATTCAGCCATTAAGTCCGCAAGCATTTGAAGATATTTATGCAAATAATGATGCAGTTGTATTAGCGACTGGTCATGAAGTTAGTCATGATTTAGCTGAACGCTTTTTAAACGCTGGTTTAAGTGTATTTGACTTGTCTGGTGGGTTTAGATTTAAAGATGGTCAATACTTCACTGACTATTATGGTTTTGATCACAAATTTCCAGAACTATTATCACAAGCCGTTTATGGTCTTGCTGAGTGGAATGCAAAAGAAATTAAAGAATCTAAATTAATCGCCGTACCTGGTTGTTATCCAACAGCATCATTATTGGCATTAAAGCCATTAAAAGAACATGCATTGTTAGATGAAACACAATGGCCTGTAATTAATGCAGTAAGTGGTGTGACTGGTGCTGGGCGTAAAGCAACAATGACAAATAGCTTTTGTGAAGTGAGCTTTACACCTTACGGAGTCTTAGGTCATCGTCATCAGCCAGAAATTTCTACTCAATTAGGATGTGATGTTATCTTTACGCCGCATCTTGGTAATTTCAAACGCGGTATTTTGGCAACTATCACCGTTAAATTAAAAGAGTCGGTTACTGCTGAGCAAATCACTGCTGCTTATTCTAGATATGAAGAAGACAAGCATGTACGTTTAAAAGGTAATATTTGGCCTAAAATAGACGATGTTGTTAATACACCATTTTGTGATATTGCATGGAAGTATGATCCTAAGAGCCATCATTTAGTTGTTTCTTCAGCTATTGATAACTTATTAAAAGGCGCGGCAGGTCAAGGCTTGCAATGTATTGTGATTCACTTTGGTTTGGAAGCTTAGAAATGAAACAACCATTAGTTATTAAAGTTGGTGGCGCTTTATTAGAGTCACTAGATGCTCAAAAACAATTGTTTGGTACTATTGAACAATTAGTTTCACAAAATGTTTCTGTTGTTTTAATTCATGGCGGTGGTTGTTTAGTTGATCAATGGATTACTGACATGGGTATGGTAAACGATAAATTACATGGTTTACGTGTAACACCCAAAGAACAAATTGATGTTGTTGCTGGCGCCTTAGCCGGTGCTGCGAATAAAAAATTAGTAGTATGTGCTAAAGCGAATAAAGTAAATGCTGTAGGCATTAGTTTGTGTGATGGTGATTTAGTAAATACAACGTATATGAATCCTGATTTAGGACAAGTAGGTGTTTGTACTGAAAATGACAGCACGTTAATTGATGTGTTATTTGCAAATAACTTAACGCCAATTATTAGTTCAATTGGTGATGACGGTGAAGGTAATTTATTAAATGTAAATGCCGACCAAGCAGCACAAGTTATTGCTAAATTAATAAAAGGTAAATTGATTTTATTGTCAGATGTACCTGGTGTTTTAGATGGTAAAAAACAGCTTGTTGATGTATTGACTTCTGAGCATGCAAAGCGTCTAATCGCTGATAATGTAATTGCAGGCGGTATGTTAGTGAAAGTAGAAACTGCTTTTGAAACCGCTCGCTCACTTAATGACTCAATTGTTATTGCAAGTTGGAAGCAACCTGCTGATTTATTAGCCTTTGCTAATGGCAACAGTTGCGGCACCTTGATTAAACCTTAAATAGGAAAATTTGATAAGTATGGATAAGTTACAACATTTATTGAGTTTGAAAGATCTTACTCAACAACAGTTACTTGGTTTGTTGGAATTAGCAAAAAAAGTTAAAGCGTCTCCACAAGATTATAGCCAAGCACTTGCAGGAAAAAGCATTGTTACTTTATATGAAAAACAGTCATTACGTACGCGCGTGACGTTTGATATTGGCATCGCAAAATTAGGCGGTCATAGTGTTTATCTTGACCAAAATAATGGCGCATTAGGCAAACGTGAATCTGTTGCTGATTTTGCTAAAAATATTTCTTGTTGGGCTGATGGCATTGTTGCTCGAACGTTTAGTCATAAAACGTGTGAAGATTTAGCTGAATTTGGTTCTGTACCTGTTGTTAATTCTTTAAGTGATATGTATCACCCGTGCCAAGGTTTAGCTGACTTTTTAAGTTTGAGTGAACAGTTTGATGACTTAAGTAAGATTAAGTTTGCTTATATTGGTGATGGTAACAACGTAACGCATTCATTAATGTTTGCTGCGGCTATTTGTGGCAGCGACATGGTTGTGATTTGCCCTGAAGGATGTTTCCCCGATGGTAAAGTTGTATTAGAAGCACAAGCACTTGCGATTAAGCATGGCGGCACACTAACGTTAAGTTGTGATCCTGCTGCAGCAAAAGACGCAGATGCTATCTATACTGATACTTGGATTTCAATGGGCGATGATATTGACTATAACGATATCAAAGACAAGTTCGCACCTTACCAAGTCAATCAAGCGATGATGGATAGTTTAGATATTAATTATTTTATGCATTGTCAGCCAGCACATATTGATCAAGAAGTTACTCAAGAAGTTTTTGACGGTAA
>CALJMY010000021.1 GCA_937981905.1 uncultured Enterobacterales bacterium | reverse complement strand
ATTTCACAAAATAATGGCTCTAGACATCCAATACCTGCTCTAAATTGCATATTAATTACCCTGTCATTTTAAAGTTACATTTATTGTATAGAAATAAAACATCACAACTAATTACATAGATTGGGTTTATGTCGATTTTATTACAATATCTAAATACATAAATTGAAATATAAAACTTGTATATTCGATATTTCATATATATAGTTTTTAGTATATTAAAGTCTAAGATTTGTTATGAGAAATATTAATCGTAAAAACATTCTATTTTTATGTACTGGAAATTCAGCTCGCTCCCAATTGGCACATGCATTATTAGTTCATCGTGCCAGTGAGTTTTATGATGTTTATAGCGCAGGTACACATCCAGAAGTTGTTGATCCTCGTGCCATTAAAGCATTGTCTGATTTAGGTATTGATACACATGCATTATATGCAAAATCATTATCTGAATATTCTGATATGCATTTCGATACAGTAATTACGTTGTGTGAAGAAGCTCAAGCATTATGTCGTAATTACAAACAATCGAATCAACAATTAGCATGGCACTTAACTGATCCTAAATCACGATCTCAACATCATGCATTTGAACGTACACTATTAGAAATTGATGATCTTATTTCGCTTTTTCTAGTCTCAGATTTGCCAACGAACCTTCGGCCAAAAGAATTAGTTTCTTTAGACACAGAAGATCCATTAGAGATCTCACCTGCTGATTTTTATAAATGCCTTACCGACGATATTCGTTTAAAAGCGCTAATGCTTACTCATTATCATGGTGAGTTATGTGTGTGTGAATTAATGGAAGCGTTAGATGAAGAAAGCCAACCCAAGTTATCACGTAATCTTGCAGTGCTAAAAAAATCACAAATAATTATTGCTAGAAAACATGGCCAATGGATGTTTTATCGAATTAATCCGGCACTACCGCAGTGGATAAAGACCGTCATTGCGCAAACAACTAGACATAATATTTCACTAATTTCATCTAGTATACAAACATTAAAAACAATGGATAACAGACCCAGCAAAGACAAGTTTTGTGGTTAACATTGTTGAACTAATTAATACAAACAAGGGAAAAGATTTAACATGACAATTAAAGTTGGAATTAACGGTTTTGGCCGTATGGGTCGTTTAACAATGCGTGCAGCATTTGACTGGGATGACATTGAAATCGTGCAAATTAATGATCCAGCTGGCGATGCAAAAACACTTGCTCACCTTCTTACTTTTGATTCTGTTCATGGTCGCTGGCATTTCGAAGCAACTCATGACAAAGAGAATATGATTATCAATGGCAAAGCTATTCCTTGTACTCAAAATATAGCTGTTAACGATACTGATTGGTCACAATGTGATGTAGTGGTTGAAGCTTCTGGAAAAATTAAAACAAAAGCCTTATTACAAGACTACCTTAGCCAAGGTGTAAAACGTGTTGTAGTAACCGCGCCAGTAAAAGAAGATGGTATTCTTAATGTCGTGATGGGCGTTAATGATTCTGATTATGATAAATCGATTCATCCTATTGTTACTGCTGCTTCTTGTACGACAAACTGTTTAGCACCTGTCGTTAAAACTCTTCACGAAAGTGTAGGGATTAAACACGGTTCAATGACGACGATCCACGATATTACCAACACGCAAACTATTATCGATGCACCTCATAAAGATCTACGCCGTGCACGTGCATGTGGCATGAGTTTAATTCCAACAACAACAGGTTCAGCAACAGCAATTACTCATATTTTTCCTGAACTCAAAGGAAAATTAAATGGGCATGCTATCCGCGTACCATTAACTAATGCGTCGTTAACCGATTGTGTTTTTGAAATGGCTCGCCCCACCAGCGTTGCTGAAATTAATACATTACTAGAAACTGCTGCGAGTGGTTCATTAAAAGATATTTTAGGCTATGAAGAACGCCCGCTTGTGTCTATTGATTATCGTACAGACCCTCGCTCTAGCATTATCGATGCATTATCGACCATGGTTGTTAATGACACTCAAGTTAAACTTTATGTGTGGTATGACAATGAATGGGGTTATGCAAACAGAACAGCTGAACTTGTAAAAATGGTAGGTTTAGCTGATAGAGAGTAGATTTGATAGATAAATATTTAGGTGTATGTTTTATGAAAATAGCTAAAAATATTTT
This sequence comes from uncultured Enterobacterales bacterium, assembly GCA_937981905.1. GTDB lineage: Bacteria > Pseudomonadota > Gammaproteobacteria > Enterobacterales > Psychrobiaceae > Psychrobium. The sequence continues at coordinate 2,782 of CALJMY010000021.1, read as the reverse complement.
ATGAATCAATAACAAATATTTTAAACTATTGAACAATTTTTATTATTAATAGTTGACCACTGATTAAGCTTCATTAATACTTAATTAATAACTACGCTTTTTGTGAGTGATATATGCCTAAATTATCTAAAGATGAACAGAGAATTTTAAAAATCACCCGACTTGTTCCTATCTTGGTACTCGTTATTTCAATTTTGTTAGTAATGTTTATTACTAACAAAAATAACGAACGCTTTGAAAGCGACGTTATTCAAATGAAAGAAGAGTCTTTAATTGAAGGAAAACGCCAACTCCAAAATGAAGTCAATCGAATTCATCAATATATTATCCAAGAACGAAAAAAAACAATTAGTAATATTAAAAAGAATATGAACAGTAGAACTAATGAAGCTTACGCGATCATTAAATCTATTTACGATAAAAATTCTGATAAAAAGCCTGAATACGTCAAAAAAATGATTAAAGATGCCTTAGTTAACATAAGATTTAACGAAGGAAGAGGATATTTCTTTATATACGATGTAGATGGCACGTCATTCATGCACCCAATTTTACCTCACTTAGAGACACGTAATTTAATCGATTTGCAGGACGTAAAAGGTCAATATGTCATAAAGTCTCTTAGTGATATAGCAACACAAAAAAATGAAGGAATTCTTACCTGGTGGTGGAACAAACCTAACATCGATAATGTTGAGCAAGAGTTTGAGAAAATTGGCTATGTGAAACACTTCAAACCTTACAATTGGTTTGTTGGCACTGGTGAGTATGTCGTCGACTTTGAAGCAGATTTAAAAAAACAATTATTAACTCATATTAAAAATATTACGCTAGATAAAAATGGTTATTTATTCGTTATTGATAACAAAGGTAACTACTTAGCGCATTATCTTGATAAATATATTAATCAAAACAGAATGCATATTGTCGATGAAAACGGCCTCCCTTTTACTAAAGAAATAGTAAAAATTGCTAACCAAGGCGAAGGTTTTTTATCGTACGTAGGCACAGTGAAACCAACGTCAGGGTTACCTGCTGAAAAAATATCTTTTATTAAAGGATATTCAGACTGGGGCTGGGCTATAGGCACTGGGGTTTATTTAAGTGATATTAATGAAATAATTAATCGAAAACAGATCGAGTTAGATAAAAAGAATCAACAAGAATTATATAAAATTATCATTATTGGTATTGCAATTTGTTTACCATTATTTATCTTTTTTATATTCATTTCCAATCAAATTAAATCACGCTTTGAAAAGTATAAAAGCAATGTTGAAATTAAGTCTGACGAATTAAAATTATTAAATAAAGACCTAGAAAAGATAGTTGTTTTACGTACCGAAAAATTACAGAATACAATTCTCGATTTAAAGCAAACACAAGAAAAGCTCGTTGAAACAGAAAAAATGGCAAGCATGATGGGATTAGTTTCCGGCGTTGCTCATGAAATGAATACACCTTTTGGTATTGCCATTACAGCTCTTAGCCAAACAGAAGAAAATCTTTCTGCACTACTCGGTAAGTTAAAAGAGCAAAAATTAACAAAAACATATCTAGCTCAATTCGAAGAATCGTCTGAACTATCTTATGAATTGATTAATAACAATATGAACAAAGCAATTAATCTTATTGATAGTTTTAAATCTTTATCTCCTCAAGAGAAAACAGAAGAAAAACGACAATTCCAATTAAAAGATGCCATTACTCAATCTTTATCATCTAATAAAGATTTACTAGATGATAAAGACGTCATTATTTTAATCGAAGACCTACCAGACATTATGATGAAGAGTCATTTTCATACGGTATTTGATGTGTTCAATCAATTGATTCAAAATTCTATGATTCACGCATTTCCTAACGACAAGAACAGCATAATTAACAACACCGATAATCAAAATAAGATAGTAATATCAGGATCAGTCAATGATTCATTTATTACCATTTTCTATGAAGATAATGGCCAAGGCATTGAACAAGAAAACAAAGATAAGGTTTTTGAACCTTTTTATACAACTAAAAGAAATACCAGTTGTACTGGCTTAGGTATGTCTATTTTATATAATCGTGTTGTGCATCAACTTGATGGTGAGATCACTTTCGATTCAGAAAATATCAATGGATTTAAAATGAAAATTACACTGCCAAATTCTCATACAAATCATGATGACTAAATATTTAACCTTCGAATTCAATGCAAGCATTGGATTCGAATTTTCAATTTTATACTGCAATAACAAATTCACAATTTCTTCGTTGAGAACACTGATTAAATGCCATTAACTTCATTGTCGACAAGCCTTAAACAATATTTGATTATCACTGGAAATTACTGGGGCTTTACATTAACTGATGGCGCGCTGCGTATGTTGGTTGTATTACATTTCTATCAACTTGGATTTGATGCCCTTAGTATTGCATTACTATTTTTGTTTTATGAAATATTTGGCGTTATCACTAATTTGGTCGGTGGTTGGTTAGGTGCAAAATGGGGACTTAACCGCACAATGAACATCGGGCTTGCGCTACAAGTTATTGCATTACTCATGCTCGCTGTTCCTAGTGACTATTTAACAGTTACGTTTGTGATGGCAGCTCAAGCGTTATCAGGTATTGCTAAAGATCTTAATAAGATGAGCGCTAAGAGTTCTATTAAATTTTTAGTATCCGGCAATAAAAACAATAAATTATACCAATGGGTTGCTCTATTAACTGGCTCTAAAAATGCCTTAAAAGGGGTTGGCTTTTTCTTAGGGGGTATTTTACTTGCTACTTTAGG
>CALJMY010000020.1 GCA_937981905.1 uncultured Enterobacterales bacterium | reverse complement strand
CGATAAAATCCCTAATATTAAACAAATTATTTTAGTCGCATCTGGGAAAGGGGGCGTTGGTAAATCAACAACGTCTGCTAATTTAGCGCTAGCATTGTCTCATGGCGGCGCTAAAGTTGGTTTGTTAGATGCGGATATATATGGTCCGTCATTACCTACCATGTTAGGTGTTAGTGATAAAAAACCTGAAACTTATGATGATAAATTTATCCAGCCTGTTAAAGCACATGGCCTCCATACGATGTCACTTGGTTTTTTAGTAAACGAGAGTGATGCCACTGTATGGCGTGGTCCAATGGCATCACGTGCGCTTGGTCAGTTAATTTTTGAAACAAACTGGCCTAAATTGGATTACCTTCTTGTTGATATGCCACCGGGTACAGGTGATATTCAACTAACTATGTCATCTGAAGTGAAGGTCTCTGGTGCTATTGTTGTTACAACACCACAAAATCTTGCGCTTAAAGATGCTCAAAAGGGCATCAGTATGTTTAATAAAGTTAACGTACCTGTGATTGGTGTGGTTGAAAACATGAGTTTTCATGAATGTGATAGCTGTGGTAATCATAGTTATATATTTGGAAAAAATGGTGGTGAAGACTTAGCGTCTATTAACAGCGTGCCGCTATTAGGTCATTTGCCGTTAAATGCTGATATAGGCTTTGACATAGAGCAAGGAATTCCTACTATGATAAACAACCCTGACTCTACCGCTAGCTTGGCTTACCTTGCTATAGCACAACAGTGTGCCATTAATTTAAATCAAACAAGTTTGAGTATTCCATCGCTTGTTCTCGGAGAATAGTATGAAAGATTGTATTTTTATTGCCATTGTTGGCGCGTCAGCTTCAGGTAAAAGTTTATTATCTCAAACGATAGTAAAAGAGTTGATTGATGAAGTCGGTAGTAACCAAATTGGTGTAATTAACGAAGATTATTATTACCGTGTTCAAGACCATTTAAGTATGGAAGAACGTGTTAAGACTAATTACGATCATCCTTCATCACTAGAGCACGATTTATTAATTTCTCATTTAGAAAAATTACAAAATGGTGAAAGTGTTGAATTGCCGCAATATTGCTATACAACTCATACTCGTTTACCTGAAACGCTAGGAATGGGTAATAAGCGCGTTATAGTGCTCGAAGGAATTTTGTTGTTAACTCATCCAGAATTGAGAAAATTTTTCCATGCTTCTATTTATATGGATGCACCGCTTGATATCTGTTTAATGCGCCGTTTATCGCGAGATGTACAAGAGCGTGGCAGAACTATGGAATCGGTTTTACAACAATATAACGACACTGTACGACCTATGTTTTTACAATTTATTGAGCCGTCTAAACAATATGCCGACATTATCGTTCCGCGCGGTGGTAAAAACCGTATTGCTATTGAAATGTTAAAATCTGACATTAACCGTCTGTTAAATCGATAATTGGAGCAATAAAAATGCGTTTAAGTGATGTTGATATTATTCGATATTTAGCAGAAGAAAAAATTATTATCGAACCACAACCTGATCCAGAAAGTATTAGTGGTGTAACCGTTGATGTCCGTTTAGGTAATAAATTTCGTGTATTTGAAGGTCATAATGCACCATTCATTGACATTAGTGGCCCTAAAGCTGAAGTCCAAAAAGCACTTAATAGCGTAATGAGTGATGAAATTATATTAGAAGGTGATCAACCTTTTATCCTTCATCCAGGTGAATTAGCACTGGCAATGACATTAGAGTCGTTGACTCTTCCTGCTGATATCGTGGGTTGGTTAGATGGACGTTCTTCATTAGCTCGTCTTGGTTTAATGGTTCACGTAACAGCGCATCGTATTGATCCTGGTTGGTCTGGTAATATTGTATTAGAGTTTATTAATGCAGGTAAATTACCATTAGCGCTCCGTGCCGGCATGCAGATTGGCGCGCTTAACTTTGAAACATTATCGAGTGCTGCGCAAAAACCTTATAACAAAAGAGCGAACGCAAAGTATAAAGATCAAAATGGCGCAGACGCTAGCCGTATTGGATAAGCTAGTTCAACATTGAAATAGCCAAATTTTTTATGGTACGAAGGTATTAAATAATGACAAGTAACATGTGGGTTAATGGTGAACAAACTAAAACAGTTTCGATACTCGATCGAGGCTTAAGTTATGGCGATGGTATCTTTACTACAATTAAAGTTATTGACGGCCAATGTGAACTATTAGCTCAACATATTACGCGTTTAGAACAAGGTATTACTCGATTATCAATAACACCAATCAATCTAATTTTATTACGCAATGATTTAGTTGCCAAAGCACAAAAACACTCTACAGGTGTGCTCAAAGTAATGGTCACGCGAGGTGAAGGTAAACGTGGTTATTCTAGTCTTGGTTGTGATTCGCCAAATATTATTATTATTGCGGGTCACTTACCTGATTATCAGTCACATCAAACTAATGGTATTAAACTAGGTGTTAGCAATGTAACTCTTGGAATTAATCCTTTAACGGCAGGCATAAAGCACCTTAATCGTCTGGAGCAAGTTTTAGTAAAACAAGACATTGACGAACAAGAATGGACAGATGCTTTAGTGTTAGATTGTCAGGGGTATATAGTCGAAACAAGTATGGCTAATGTTTTTTGGCGAATAGGTAATAATGTTTATACGCCTAGTCTTGAGTTTTCTGGCGTTAACGGTTTGATGAGACAACAAGTGATTAAAACACTTAATGAGCAAAGCGTTAGCCAAAATTCTGAATGGGCGAGTATTACTATTATTGAGAATAGATTTATATTAAACGATATTTTAAAAGCTGATGAAGTTTTTATTACTAATTGTTTAATGGGTATTGTACCAATCATAGCGATTGATAATAATTCGTATCAAATTGGTGATATAACAAATAAATTATCAGACGTATTAAATAATAAGGAAGAATCATGAGTGAAGGAACGGCTAAACAAACATCATCATTGATACGCTGGATTAAGCGAGTTATTTTGGGTTTGTTATTAAGTTTAGTACTTGGCGCTACAGCTATGTTTGGTTTAAAAACATGGGTTGTACAATGGGCTGATACCCCTATGGTTCAAATTAAACAGCAAGACATTGTTATAAAAGCAGGTTACAACACTCGTAAAGTCATCAAATTATTAAAGAAAGAATCTGGGATAACAAAAACTTGGGCTTTTAAAGTGTTGTTTTTATTATCACCAGAGCTAACACAGCTCAAAGTTGGGCATTATGAAATTCCAGAGGCGGCAACACCTAATCAATTATTTGGAATTTTAATTAGCGGTGTGGAAAAGCAGTTTGCTATTACCTTCATTGAAGGAAGTACATTTGGTGAATGGTTAGATATTTTACAAACTAACACTCAAATTAATTACGACGACGAGCGTATCGCTAGCTATATTTCATCGTTTAAACCAACAACGGTTGATGAAAATAAATATCGTTATGCACGTGTTGAAGGTCAATTTTTCCCTGATACCTATCATTTTAATGCGAATACAAAAGCAGTAGAGGTTTTAAGACGGGCGCATAAATCATTAAATGTTAAACTTGATAAATTATGGGCAGAACGTCAATCTAAGATTCCATTAATGAATAAAGAACAGGCACTTGTGTTGGCGTCTATCATTGAAAAAGAAACAGGCATAGCCAGCGAACGTGACACTATTGCATCTGCGTTTACTAATCGTTTAAATATTAAAATGCGTTTACAAACAGACCCTACCGTTATTTATGGAATGGCCGATGTATACGACGGTGATATCACTTATAGTCATTTACGTGATAAAAACGAATATAACACGTATGTTATTAAAGGTTTGCCGCCAACACCAATTGCTATGGCAAGTGAAGGGGCAATAAAAGCCGCTCTAAATCCTGCTAATACACCTTATATTTATTTTGTTGCTTCAGGAAATGGTGGTCATGTCTTCTCGACTAATTTAGCCGATCATAACCGTGCAACTAAACGTTATTTACAGCAGTTAAAACAACAATAATAGTGAGTCAAATGTCTAAGTTTATTGTGATTGAAGGCCTTGAAGGGGCTGGTAAATCTACCGCAATTAATCATATTAAATCTGTGTTAACTGAACACGGAATTAAAAATATCATTTCAACACGAGAGCCCGGTGGAACGCCACTGGCTGAAGCAATGCGATCGTTAGTCAAAGAGCCGCATCCTGATGAAGAATTAACTGTGCAAAGTGAATTATTGCTAATGTACGCAGCACGTAGTCAATTAGTTGAACGTGTTATTAAACCAGCGTTAGCTGGTGGACAATGGGTTGTTGGCGACCGACATGATTTATCATCGCAAGCTTACCAAGGTGGTGGGCGAGGACTTAGCGATATTATGGTGCCAATTAAAGAGGCTGTTCTGGGTGATTTTAAGCCAGACTTAACACTATATTTAGATATTGATCCAACGCTTGGTCTTAGCCGAGCGGCTGCTCGTGGTGCATTAGATCGCATTGAACAAAACAAAATTGATTTCTTTGAACGTGCACGCCATGTTTACTTAACAGCTGTTGAAAATGATCCTACTGTTAAATTAATTGATGCTTCACAATCGATAGAACAAGTAGCAACAGATATCTCTGCTGTGCTAACGGATTTTATTGGTCAGAATATTAGTGAAGAAAGAAGTTAAGCAATGGCTTTAGTTAATCAACAACGTTCACTTTATCCTTGGCTAATGAAAGATTATGTCGCTCTTGCTAAAGACTTCTCAAATAATCGATTGCATCATGCTGTGTTATTGTCGGCTGCTGAAGGTTTAGGTGTTGAGCAATTAGCTCAACGACTAGTTGAATTAATTCATTGTGAGAACCCAAATAGTAATAAAGCTTGTGGAGTTTGTCAGCAATGTTTATTACATAATAGTCACAGCCATGCCGATTATTATTTTGTGTCATGCCTTGAAGGTAAAGCACAAATAAGTATTGAACAAATTAGGCAATTAAGTAAAAAAGCACAAGGTACAGGGCTTGTCAGTCAAAAACGTATTGTTGTGATTGATTGTGTTGAACTAATGACAGAATCTGCGGCTAATGCGTTATTGAAAATATTAGAAGAGCCGCCAGCACACGTTTATTTCATATTAACAACATCTAAAGTTCAACACTTAGTACCAACAATTATTAGTCGTTGCTTTAAAGTATTAATTGCATCGCCTGATATTCGTAAAACACATGGATGGCTGGTTAAAAAAACACAAAAAGACGTTAATATCGGTTACTTATCGCTACTAGGTAACTCGCCATTAAAGGCGCTTGAAGCAATAGACAACAATCTATTACCTCAACTATCTCTTTATGTAGAATCACTCAACAAGTTATATGTTAGCTGGGCCAATAAACAATTTAATGAGAGTTTTTGTCATGGCGTTGATGTTGTTGAACTGTTTGAAAAAATGCAAAAAGATAAAGCTATAAATACAAATATAGACTTTTTAATTTCGATCACTCAACGTTTTAATCAATATGTACTTAAGCAACAATTTTCCATTGAGTCTGGATCACAAGGAGAAGAACTATTGAGTTTAGCATTACAAAATTCACTGGCAACATTATCTCCCAAGGCACTAATCCATTTTTCAGATCGCTTAGTCAGTTTAAATCGTATATTATCTCAAAATAGTGGTGTTAATATATCAACTCAATTAGGACGGTATATTAACGAGGTTACTGAAAATATAATCCACAGCAAGGAATGGCGTGATGATTGAAGTTGGCATTGAATTTAGAAATACCCAACAGCTTTATGGCAGTTATATGCCTTTCGTAAATAATGGTGCGTTATTTTTTATTAGCCAAGTAAGTGTTGAACTCGGACAGAAGATTAGAGTTAGTGTTCAATTACCCGATGATCTCGAACCAACCGTCTTTGATGGAGCAGTTGTTTGGATAAATCCAATAGGATCTCATGGCGGCCGACCAATTGGTTTTGGTGTGTCGCTTGGCGCTGATCAAATAATATTACGCAACGAAATTGAAAAAACACTTGGTCACTTACTCAGCGGTGCTGATGTGACATCAACTATGTAAGAAGCTCATGTTTATAGATTCTCATTGTCATTTAGACAAACTAAACCTATCGTTATACGACAACGATTTAAATAATGTTATTAAAAATGCACAACACAATGGCGTAAATGAAATGTTGTGTGTCAGCGTTGAACTGGAATCTTATCCAGCAATGTTAGAAACAATCACTCCTTATTCTTTTATTCACGCAAGTTGTGGTCAACATCCACTTTATCAAGAAGCATTAGTTGATCCTGCAATACTTGAAGCTTACTGTCGTAACGACAAAGTTGTTGCTGTAGGTGAAACGGGATTAGACGCTTTTTATGCGCCAGAAACGATTGTGATTCAAACCCAAAGTTTTATCGAGCACGTAGAAGTAGCAACAATCGTTAATAAACCACTCATTATTCATACGCGTGATGCTCGTCAGCCAACCATCGATATTTTAAAAAATGGCCATGCTGAGAAAGTAGGTGGTGTATTACACTGTTTTACTGAAACGCTTGAAATGGCTAAACAAGCAATGGATTTAGGTTTCTATATATCTATCTCAGGTATTGTAACGTTTAAAAGCGCTAATGAATTAAGAGAAGTTGTTAAAGCACTTCCTCTTGACCGTTTGTTGATTGAAACCGATTCGCCATACCTTGCACCTGTTCCTCACCGTGGTAAAGAAAATCAACCAGCATTTGTAAAAGACGTTGCTGAGTTTATTGCAAAACTTAAACAAGTATCAGTAGAAGAAGTTGCTGAAGTCACTTCAAAAAACTTTAATGACTTGTTTATAAAGCGTTAAGCTCGCCGACTAATAACTTTTAGTCGTGATAACTATATACTACTGATTTAATATACAGTAGTATTAAGATTCAACTACAGAGGATAGATCCATGATTGAAATAGAATACATTGTTAAAGACAAAAAAGGGGTTGAAAAATTGCGTACTTCCGATAAAAAAGCCGCTGACGCTTATGATAAAGCCCTTGATAATGCTGAGCTACTTCAAAAGCTCTTACGTCATGACAACGTATTACCTAAACTCAAAGATGATGACCTTGAATCTCTGACTATTTATTTAGCGTTAAATGCAAAAAATGTTGATCGCGCACTAAAAGGTAAAGAGCCAGAATTTAGTGACGAAGTTGAAGCAACAGACGATACGGCTATTGAGAAAGAATCGTAGTTAATGGTTAGTTTGAATCAACGCAGTATTAACGAATCTAAGCCTGAAAAAATTATTGCCCAATCTAAAATTTGGGTAAATGACGTCATAGTACGTCTCAATATTTGTCCTTTTGCTAAAGCAGAAGTTCAGGCACAAACCGTTCATTATCGCGTTGTTTCTAAATCGTCATTTAACGATTATTTAGAAACGTTATGGCAAGAATGTGTGAACCTTGATACTAATAATGACATCGCAACAACGTTAATTGTATTTAGCGATTCTAATATGGATTTTGATGAATACCTTGATTTAGTTGAATTTTCAGAACAAAAAATAGCCAGTGAAGGCTATGAAGGTATTTACCAATTAGCCAGTTTTCACCCAGAATATTGTTTTGATATGCAAGAACCACAAGACGCTGCCAATTTTACAAATCGTTCTCCTTATCCTATGTTACACCTCATTCGCGAAGCAGATATTGAAAAAGCATTAAGCACGTTTTTGAAACCTGAAATGATTCCTGAAAGAAATATCGAATATACTCGCCGAAAAGGCTATCAACATATGCAAGGGCTTCTTGAGTCATGCTATGATGCAAAAAATGAATAAATTAATTAGTTAGGAAGTTTTATGAACGCGCAATTACGCCAAATGTTCTCTATGCAAAATAAACTCAACGCCGCCATTAATGCAAATTGGATAAGCGATCCGTCTCAAGATTGGCATTGTGCAGTTGTCGTTGAAGGCGCTGAAATGATCGATCACCACGGTTGGAAGTGGTGGAAACATCAAACTCCTGATATCGAGCAAGTTCAATTAGAGTTGGTTGATATTTGGCATTTCCTAATGAGTGCTGAATTAAAAAATTATCCAGAGTTGAGCATTGAAGAGGCTATCGAAAAGAGTGCTCAAGTATGGAGTGAACATTTCAATGTTTCTCAACAATCTGGTGACTTCTTACCTTTAGCAAAAGCCCTAGTTGGTAAGTCAGCAGTTAATGAAATGCCTTACACTCAATTTTGCCAAGTAATGGCAACGGTTGATTTTGACTTTGATGCTTTATATAAATGGTATATTGGTAAAAATGTTCTAAATTACTTCCGTCAAGATCATGGTTACAAAGATGGTACTTACATTAAAGTATGGCATGGCCGTGAAGACAATGAACATTTAGCTGACGCATTAAACACATTAAATTGTGATGAAGCTTTAGCTGATAATGTTTATAAAGCACTAACAGACGCTTACCCAAGCTAAACGTACTTATTAAGCTGAACTGACTCTTAATAGATAGTCATTATTAGCATATTAATATGATTTCAAAGCAGCAATTTAATTGCTGCTTTTTTTATGGAAAATTCAGTAGAGTTATCACCTTTTGTCACTCATAATACGACTAATATTATCTTTTAATCAGGGAATTTAGATGAAACGCTTTCTAAAAATTATTGTGGCCCTTGTGCTACTTATTATCGCTGCCATTGTAGCGCTTGTTATTTTTGTTGATCCAAATGACTATAAATCTGAAATAGAACAACAAGCAGGTAAATCGTTAAACCGTGACTTGTCTATTAACGGTGATTTAGGGTGGATGTTTTTTCCAACACTAGGTATTGAAACTGGCCAAATAGAATTAAAAAATGCATCAGGATTTAGCCAAGCTAACCTAGCTAAAATCGATGAAATGTCTATTTCTATTAATATGCTTCCTTTGCTGTCAGGTGAAGTCGTTCTGGGTAAATTAACACTAGACGGGCTAGTGTTTAATTTAGAAACCAATGCTAAAGGTGTTAGTAACTTAGATAATATAGGACCTCAAACGGCAAATTCACCAGCCGTTGAAGAACCAACTGTCGATGTCGCTAATCCTACAGAAACAGATTCTGCTAAAACTGAGCCGGGTAAATTACCTGAGTTAACGTTAGCGGGCATTGAAATCAGTAATACTCAAATTAATATTATTGATAAAAAATTGGGCACCAGCACAGCGTTAACCGTTAAATTAATCGAATTAGGTGAATTTAAATTAGGTTCAGATACAACATTAGATGTTGTACTTAATGTTGTGACCGATGAATTTGTTGGCGATTTAAATCTTCACGCGTTACTTAATGTTGCTCCAGATCTTGCAAACGTTAATTTAAACGAACTAACCCTTAAAGGTTCTTTAGAAGGTGAGAATGTTCCAGCAGGTCAAATGGATATTTCATTAATTTCAAAAGTGTTTGTTAACTTATCGCCAGTAACCGCTGAAATTAAAGAGTTAGCTATTGATGTAAATGGAATGACTTTGCAAGGTGATGCATCAGTTGCTTTACTTGAAAAAACTAAAGTTCGTTTTGAATTAGTTGCTAATGAGTGGGATTTAAATCCATTAATACCAGCAGCTAAAGAAGGTGAAGCTGAAGTCGCTCCTCAAGAACCAGAAGCCAAGCAAGCGCCAGAAGTAGAACCTGATTTAAGTGTGTTAAACACATTAGATGTAGACGGTAAATTAACCATTGCAGGTTTTAAAGCCAAAGGCCTTAAAATTGGTGAAACACTACTCAAAGTTGTTGTTAAAGATGGCAGCGCAAAACTAGCACCGTTAAGTGTTGAGCTTTATGAAGGTAGCATGGTATTAAATGCGTTAGTTAGCCATGATGGTGGCAAGAACAGCTATCAAATTGATAAAAAACTAACGGGAATCCAAGTCCGTCCTTTATTAACAGATGCAGCAGATATTGATTTAGTTGCAGGCACAACCAACTTTGATTTAGTGGCGAAAGGCAGTGGCCTTACAGTATCAAAAATCAAAGAAGGCTTAGACGGCAAAGGAAGCTTTTCAATTACCGACGGTGCACTTTATGGTGTTAATATTGCTCAAAAAATTCGTTCAGTAAAAGAAACGTTAGGCAGTAGTTCTTCTGATGGTGATGTTGAAAAGAAAACTGACTTTACTTCACTAACAGGTGCCTTCACTATTAATAAAGGCGTGGTTGATAACACGGCATTAAATATGGATGCCCCTTTCATTCGTTTAATGGGTAACGGCACTGCTGACATTATTAAAGAGCTTGTTGATTATAGTTTATCTGTGAAATTGGTTGGAACTTCAAAAGGTCAGGGTAGTGATGCGGATCTTTCTGGATTAAACATTCCATTGAAAGTGACAGGTAGTTTTACTGATCCTAAATTTGGTCTTGATACTAGCGGCGCTATATCGGCTAAAGTTAATGAAGAGAAAGCGAAGTTAAAAGCCAAAGCAGACGAAAAGAAAGATGAGCTTAAAGACAAATTGAAAAGTAAGTTAAAAGGTTTGTTCTAATATCTCTTTATTACGTGTGCTCATGTATTGTTAATTGAGATATAAGAAAGCGGCATTAAAATGAAAACTTTAAAGCGACGACTGTAATCAGCCGTCGCTTTTTTATTAAGGGTTATAAGCTATTCGCATATTCAAACAAGGCACGTAACAAACCCATTTTACGGTCATCGTTGTGATGTTCCATTGCTAGCGACTCCAGTTCTTGCGCGTAAGCTTGACCGTCCATCGTGTTAATTCGGTAATCATTCCAACGTTGTTGCTCAG
>CALJMY010000019.1 GCA_937981905.1 uncultured Enterobacterales bacterium | reverse complement strand
GATAATTAATACCGAAGGTGTTTCAGGTGTTGGTTATGTAACTACCATACCAGAGCAAAGTGAAATTGTTGCTAACGTGACAGTAGAAGGATTTATTCCATTTTTAGATGCCCCTATTGGCCCAGTACATTTACACAATGGCTTTGCCGGTGAAAATGGCGCTGTATTCTTACCACTTCGCCCAGTAGACGGTTCTAGTACTGTATTTAGAGCAACCTCTGCTGACGCAACTGATTCAATTGATTTCGCACGTATCGCTGATGGCGGCACATATATTAATGTTCATTCTGCAGAAAATGGCGGTGGTGAAATTCGCGGACAAGTAGTTCCTCGTGATGTTGATGTTTCACGTACAGAGCTACAAGGCCAACAAGAAAACCCCGTTATTATTAATGCCGAAGGTGTTTCAGGTATTGGTTATGTAACCATTAATACAGCTGATGAATCTATTGTGGGTAACGTAACCGTTGAAGGGTTTGTTCCGTTCTTAGATGCGCCAATTGGTCCAGTTCATTTACATAATGGTTTTGCCGGTGAAAATGGTCCTGTATTTTTACCGTTGTTTCCTGTTGATGGCTCTGAAACAGTATTTAGCGGTACAGAATTAAACGCTATTGATACGATTGATTTTGATCGTATTGCGAGTGGTGGTACATACATTAATGTACATTCAGCTGAAAATGGCGGTGGTGAAATTCGTGGGCAAGTATTAATAAATAATATTGATGTAATAAGATCAGAGTTACAAACTGAGCAAGAAGTACCTGCGATTATCACGCCTATTTCAGAAGATGTCAGCGGTATTGGTTATATTACGTTTGATAACCAAAATGCGGCTTTCCCCCCTGTTGCTAACGTAACAGTATCAGGCTTTGAAGCAACTGCTCTTCACGTTCATCGTGGCGGTGTTGCCGGCGTTGCTGGTCCTGTACAAATCGCTTTAACTGATATTAGCCCTAGTGATGCTCCAGGCACAGTATTTACATCTAATGATGGCGCAATATTTAGTTTAAATGGCTTTCTTAATGGGGCGTATTACTTCAATGCACACTCGGTTGTGAATCCGGCTGGTGAAATTCGTGGTCAAATACTAAACGATAATGTAAGTGTATTTAGAGCTGAGGTTGATAGTACGCAAGTACTGTCTGAATCTGCACCAACGACTTCAACAGGGGTAGGTTTCATTACGGTTAATTTGAGTACTGAAGAGTTTAACGCTAATTTTCAAGCCTTTGATTTTGAACCTGATGGCGTTTCTTTGAATGTTGGTGGCGACAATAATACTTTTTTTAGAGCGTTGACTAACCAAGAAAATGGTTTCTTTACAGCACAAGATCAAGTCTTTAGTCTGCAAGGATTATTGAATGGCGCATACTCAATTCAAACGGATAAAACAGCTCCTTAGTTGATGCAGTGATATTTTATGTGAAAGCTCGATATTTATGATATCGGGCTTTTTTTTAACCATTAAAGGGAGAGTGAGATGACTATATTCATGATTCTATTTAAGGAGTGAGTTAAATCTAATGTCGGTAGTTTATATTTTTATCAGCACAAACACTTAAATCAATAAAGTGAAACGATAATACACGTCTAGTTTTGAGAATATTTCTTTTAGCCTTTATTTTTACCTGACTTCATTTATTCAAAATGTTATCCACGTTACTCCTTTATACACACCTTAGAATCACTTTTACTACTAGCTAACTCTAAATCATCAAGTTAGTATAACTCTCCATATATTCAACCTTAATACTGATAATTATATGACTTCAAAAACAAATGCATTGATCTACTTCTTAGCTTTCTCTAGTGGCTTTAGCATCATGGGAATAGAACTTTTAGGGGGGCGAATTTTAGCGCCATATTTTGGTAGTAGTGTTCATATTTGGGGCAGTATTATTACGGTATTTATGCTGAGCTTATCATTCGGTTATTTGATTGGCGGGAAATTATCAACTAAGAACGCATCATTAACGCGCTATGGCTTGATATTCATTTTTGCTAGCATTACCGTACTGCCTATTGTTTTCTTTTCTCAAGAATTAATGGAGCTAATATTTACTAACATTGAAGATAGTAGATACGGATCATTAGTTGCTTCGATGGTGTTATTTTTCATACCTACGATTATTCTTGGAATGATATCGCCCTACTCTGTTCGTTTACTAGTAACCGATAGTGAAAAAAGTGGTCAGGTCGCTGGAAGGTTATATTTCGTGAGTACACTAGGAAGTGCATTAGGCACAATTATTACTTCTTTTTATATGGTACTCGCTTTTAATGTAAACGACATAATTCTTGGTTTTAGCCTTACATTAGGTTTATTAGGTTTGTTAGCTATTATACTTCATAAAAGTATATTTAAAGCTCATATGAAAACTACTCTTAACTCATCAGCAGTTAATTAATATTACTTAAAAAATACAATTAGCAAAGAGGTTCATATGTTCAAATATCTTAGTCTTATAGCTTTAATTTTATTGCCTACCTTGAGCTCTGCAAAAGTGATACATAGCGAACGCTCTTTGTATCGCAATATTATTGTTAATGAAGAAGGCAATCAACGGTGCTTAAAGTTTAATACAAAAAGTAGTAAAACTAATCAAAGTTGTGTTTTCAAAGATGATCCAAATAAGTTGGTTTTTAATTACACTAAACTCGTTTTTTCTAGTTTATTGATGATAGACGATCCTAAGAAAGTATTAATTATCGGCTTAGGTGGTGGAACATTATCAAATACAATTCATCAAATTTATCCTAACGCTTATATTGATAACGTTGAAATAGACCCTGCAGTAACTAAAGTTGCTAGAGATTATTTTGGCTTCATTGAAAATGAAAAGATAACGTCAGTTGAACAAGATGGCCGTATATTCATTAAGCGCGCTAAGTTGAAAAAGCAACAATACGATTGGATAATTTTAGATGCGTTTAATGGCGATTACATTCCAGAACATTTATTAACTAAGGAATTTTTTGAAGAAACTAAAAGTATCTTAACCAGTAAAGGAATAATTTCTGCTAATACATTTTCTAGCAGTAAGTTATACAATCATGAATCTGCAACATATCATGATGTATTTGGTGATTTTATTAATGTCAGTAATCAAAAAAACAGCAATCGAATAATATTAGCTGGGTATACCAAGCAACCGAATAAAGAAACAATAAACGCCAGAGTTCAAAAGCTGATTCCTTTATTAAAGCCATTTAATATAGATATTGAAGGTATAAGTAAGAATATGAAACCGACAAAAGATAATATTGATTGGCCTGTAGATACAAGAGTTCTTACGGATCAATACTCACCTGCGAATTTACTTAATTTATAAACATAGTCATTCTTTGTACGTAATTTAAAGCCCGTGAGTAAGAGCTTAAATGTTTTAACTTTACTCACTTTTTGTTCCCCTCCTATAGCAATATAAACATGTAATGTTGTGTAATATGGATACGTAATACTTTGATATATAATATTGCTCATTATTTTGTTTCTAAAATATTTAATGAGTAATGGCAATCACTATAAGGACGATGTCATTTGTCTCATTAAAAACTAGAGAACAAAACAAACTCTTAGCAAAGATACCTTTGGTGAGATCACTGGTTGGTAAATGGAACACCTATACACATTTAGAGTAATGCTTATATCCATTTATAAAAAAATCTAATAAAAACAATAAACGAGTGAGATAATAATATAATTACATGTAATTATAATGTTCATAACATAATTACTTTACTATTAAACAGGAAATAACAATGAAAAATTTTAAACGCTCATTAATCGGTCTTAGTTTATTGGCATGTGCGCCGCAGTTACTCGCTGATGTTGGCGGTAGTGCTGCATTAACTACCGATTATCAGTTCCGTGGAATAACTCAATCAGCAGAAAATCCAGCTATTCAAGTATCATTTGATTATTCACATGATACAGGTTTTTATGTAGGTGCTTGGGGATCTACTATTGATTTTAGTGCAAGCAATAGCCAATTCGACATTAACGAAACAGTAGAAGTTGATATTTATTTAGGATATTCGAACAGTATTAATGATATAGATTATGATATTAACTTAACTTATTATACGTATCCTGGTGTTGATATTAATATTAATTATGCAGAAATTTATCTTTCAGCTTCTTATAAATCATTATCTCTAACTTATGCGTTTACTGACGATCTTTTTGCAGTAGAAGAAAGTGGGCATTATATTAATGCAGTTTACGACATAGCATTACCAAATGATTATAGTGTCGCACTACAAGCGGGTTATTCATTCGGAAATGCTTTTGATTCTAATATATTTGAAGCTGCTGTATTTTTAGATGCATATCTTGATTACAGTATCAGCTTGAATAAAAGCTTTAATGGAATAGATGTATCATTAAGCTATGTTGATACAGATATTAGTGGCGACTTTGCGTTAACAAAAGATGAGTTTGCAAACGATGGTCGTTTCATCGCATCAATTTCAAAAACATTTTAATATTATATAAAATTAAATAAATAAAAAAGCCGCTTAATATTTATTAAGCGGCTTTTTATTTTTAGGACTATTCATTCTTAAAATCTATCGATTATGGGTGCGATAAGTGACTTTACAACACCATATTATTCAATCGATTTTAGAAAGAACCTCTAATACCAAATGCAATACTACGACCTGGGCGTGGTGCAACTTCTTTAAGGAAAGACGAATGTACACGTGCTTCCCTATCCGTTAAGTTACTACCTTTTAAATACACTTGCATGTCGTGATTGAATACTGACAAGTCATATGAAACGTTCGCGTCTACTAGAGTGTAGCCATCTGTTGTTGTTTCTTCTGCTGCAACATGATCTTGTTTTTGATAGTTAGTAATATCTAAATGTGCACTTAAGCGTTCTGTTTGATAACTAAATTGGGTACCAACACGTAGCGGTGGTGTACGAGGTAAATCACCACCACCTTTTAAACGAGCACGAACAAAATCAGAAAATACTGTTGCTTTGAAGTTGTCAGTAGCTTGCCATGCTACTTGCGCTTCAAAACCATGCAAAATTACGTCATCAGTTTGAAAAATGAATACTGGTAACTCATCAGTATGGACATCTTCACCAGATTCTTCTTCACCTTCCTCTTCATGACCATGGCCTGCTTCAGCAAATAATCCAGTGCCAGATTGGTAATAGTAATCGTTAATTTGATTGTAAAACGCATTAAAAACAAAACCTAAACTTCCTTCTGTTTTTCTGAAAGTTAAATCGATATTATTTGCTGTTTCAAGATCAATTGACTCTTCTGATAACTCAATCTCGCTTTCACCATTTTCTTGATGAAGCGCAAATAGAGCACCAACTTCGTAAGTCCCAGTACCGATGTGTGGACCAAATGACAATAACTCAGCAGATGATGGTGCACGTTCAGAGCGAGATACTGAAACGCCAATATTGTAACCAGGAGTAAAGTCCCAAACGATACCAGCAGATAAACTTAATGGTGTATATTGTTTGTTAAAACTAAACACGCCATGAGCTTCTTCATCATCGTGCTCTTCTTCATGACCGTCTTCATCTTCTTCATGCCCATGAAGTTCTACTTCAGGAAATGATACGCTGTCAGAATCAATAGTTACACGCTCAACACGAGCACCAACTTGAAGTAATACATCACCAAAGTGCTTTTCTTCCATAATAGCGAATGCAAACGTTTCAGTATCAGATGCTGGCGTGAAAGCTTCTTCCCCAGCAGCAAATGCGCTGCTGTCTTTGTAATGCAAGCTTACTGCACCATTCCAACCTGCTAATTGTCTATGTACTAAATCAACTCTAAGTTCGCTAGTGTCATTTTCAAATAAAGTGCCGACTTCGCCTTCTTCAATTTCAACATGCTGATAATCAGTGTAACCACCACGTACTTGAACCTTGCTAATCCATTCACCTTGAAGATTGAATTCACCTTGTAACTGAACCCGAGTTTGTTCTAAATCAGCGTAAACATTTTCTTCTTCACTATGCTCATCTTCTTCATGGCCTTCTTCTTCATCTTCGTCATGACCTTCTTCTTCACCATGACTATGACCTGGTATACCGTATTCACGATTAAATGTTTCGACAGAAACACCAAAATATCCAGTATCAAATAGATAGCTTGCACCTATTGTAAAACCGTCAGATTTCTCTGCGCTGTTTTCAACAACATTTGAACCCTCGCTATGTTCGTCTTCTTCATGCTCGTGTTCTTCTTCACTTTCTAGCTCAGGAGAGACAGGAACATCATAATCATTTGATTCACGAAAATAAGCATCGGCATAAAAGGCAAACGAATCGTTACCGGTTGTTACATTAAATGAAGCAAGGCGTTGATCATCGACCGAGTTTGTTTCTACTAACCACTCACCACGAGTCGTACTATCTTTAGGAATGCGACCATCAACGACATTAACAACACCACCGATAGCGCCACTGCCATAAAATAATGTTGCAGGACCTCGCAATACTTCAATTTGGTGAGCAGTAGAAGCTTCTGATGCTACAGAGTGATCAGGACCGACGCGAGAAACATCACTTACATCTAATCCATTTTGAGCAATCAATACACGGGGACCACTTAAACCACGAATAATAGGCGTACTAGCTACTTTACCGTGGAAGCTTGTATGAACACCTACCATTTTTTCAATACTGTCACCTAATGAGGCAGCTTGCTGACGACGAAGTTCTTCACCAGCTAATACACTAACTGGTGCAGCAGACTCCATTGAAGACATGTGAATTGGTGTAGCTGATACATCAATAACTTCTATTGGTGAAGGTTTTAATGTGAATGTTACTTGTTTAGTATCATTAGATTTTAAAGATATATCTTGATGATGATGCGAAAACCCTGCCGCTGAAACATGTAACTCTGCTTGACCATCAACGAGATTACTAAGAACAAAACGTCCATCT
>CALJMY010000018.1 GCA_937981905.1 uncultured Enterobacterales bacterium | reverse complement strand
TAAACATCATCATATTCCTTTATTGTTGTCGCCTTTTGGCTATTCAACTTACCGAGGTAGCTAGTTTTGACATATATTTCTAACCAAGAAAATGTAGTTATTTGTGGTGACATTTTTGATTTTGTTGATGATCCCGCTATTGCTGGTGACAACGCACACCGTTATTTTGAAAAAGGTGCGCTTGTTATTGAAAACGGAAAAGTAGCACAAATAGGTTACGAGAAAGACATACTGCCAACCTTAGATAATAGTATTGAAGTAAAACGCTACGATAATCGTTTTATTATTCCTGGTATGATCGATACTCATATTCATTTACCACAAACTGAAATGGTAGGTGCTTATGGCGAGCAATTATTAACTTGGCTAACAGAATATGCTTTTCCAACAGAAAAGAAGTTTGCTGATGAAGCTTACGCAAAAGACATTTCTAAACGCTTTTTAGATGAGTTACTACGCAACGGTACAACGACCGCTTTAGTGTTTGGTACTGTGCATCCTGAATCTGTTAATGCTTTTTTTACTGAAGCTCAAGCACGTCATCTACGAATGATTGCTGGTAAAGTGATGATGGATACAAATTGTCCTGACGACTTATCCGATTGTGCACAGTCAAGTTACGATCAATCAAAAGCATTAATTAATAAATGGCACAACGTTGACCGTTTAAGTTATGCGGTAACTCCACGTTTTGCGCCAACTTCAACATCAGAGCAATTGGCTAAATGCGGTGAGTTATTAAAGGAATTTCCTGATACTTATCTTCATACTCATTTATCTGAAAATAAAGACGAATGTGCTTGGGTGAAAAGCTTATTTCCAGAATCGACAGACTATTTAGGTGTATATGAAGACGCTGGATTAGTTAGAAAACGTTCGGTGTTTGCTCATAGTATTCATTTGTCTGAACGTGAACTTTGTTGTTTAGCTGAGAACGATGCCGCGATATCTCATTGTTCAACGTCTAACTTGTTTTTAGGTTCAGGATTATTTGATTTAAAGAGCTGCGAAAAGCACGGAATAAACGTTGGTATGGGCACTGATATCGGTGCAGGAACAAGTTTTTCAATGTTGCAAACAGCAAATGAAGCTTACAAAATTCAACAGTTACAAAATGAGAAATTTTCTGCGTTTAAAGGTTTATATTTAGCCACGCTTGGTGGGGCAAGATCATTAGATTTAGAAGGGGTTATTGGTAACTTTAATCAAGGTTGTGAAGCTGATTTTGTAGTACTTGATCCTCAACCTACACCTTTTATGGAATTTCGATTGAATTTTGCTAAAACACTTCATGAAAAGCTTTTTGCCATCATGATGCTAGGTGACGACCGTTGTATTGAAGAAACCTTTATTTTAGGTAAAAGCGCTTATCAACGTGATGCTGATGTTCAATTTAGTGCTACGTTTTCTTCTGAACCATCGACTAAAAACTTTTAAGAAGTGAGTGAATAATGGAAAGTTACTTTTTTGAACTTATACATTTAGTATTAAGATATTTCCATGTTATCGCTGGCATAGCATGGATTGGCGCGTCTTTTTATTTTGCGTGGTTAGATAACAATTTAGAAGAACCACCACAGTGGAAAAAAGACAAAGGTATTCGTGGTGATTTGTGGGCAGTACATGGCGGTGGTTTTTACGAGATTGCCAAGTATCAACATGGCCCTGAAAAAATGCCGTCTACTCTACATTGGTTTAAGTGGGAAGCTTACACTACGTGGATCACTGGTACATTACTGTTCACCTTACTTTATTATGTTGGTGCTGATATTTACTTATTAGATAACAGTAAAATGACGCTAGATAAAGTAACGGCAGTTGCAACATCAATAGGTGTTATTGCTGTAGGTTATATGGTTTATCGTGCGTTATGCAATAGTGTTATCGCCGAAAAAGGACTAGTTTTCGCTATTGTTAGTGTAATTTTATTGGCTCTTTGGACATGGGGCTTAGATCAGTTATTTACAGATCGTGCTGTCTACATTCATATCGGTGCTTTAATTGGTACTTGTATGGCCGGTAATGTTTACCATATTATTATGCCAAGCCAGCGTTATATGGTGAAAGAAGTTGAAGAAGGTAGAATTCCTGATTCAGCACCAGGTTTAAAAGCTAAACTATGTTCAATACATAATAACTATGCAACTTTACCTATTATTTTCATCATGACCAGTAATCACTTCCCTTACACTTACAGCCATGATTATGGTTGGTTGGTGCTGGTAGCCTTGATTGTTATTGGTATGTGGATTCGTCACTTCTTTAATTTAAAACACCAGGGTTTTTATAAACCTCAAGTATTAGTCAGTGGTATTGTTGCATTTTTCGTCTTAATGTTAGCTATTGCGCCGTGGCACACACTAAATGTACAAGCGTCCAATGGTGATGCTACACAAGAAGCTACAGTGATAAGCGATGCACAAGCTTGGACAATCATCAATACGCGTTGTACTGAATGTCATAGTAAAATACCAACATCTGAAATGTTTAAAACAGCGCCATCAGGCTTTGTTATTGACTCGATTGATGAAGCTAAAAAATTCAGCCAATCAATTTATACCCGTGCCATTATCAGTAAAGATATGCCGTTAGCTAACTTAACGAATATGACCGATGAAGAACGCGAGTTGTTATCAAGTTGGTTATTGTCAGTCAATAAGGAGAAATAAGATGTCGAGCGATTCAAATAGCCACGATACTTATGAAAATTATCCTCGTGATCTTATCGGGTATGGTGCTAAACCTCCGCACGCTAATTGGCCTAATAAATCACGTATTGCTGTGCAGGTGGTAATGAATTATGAAGAAGGCGGTGAGAACTGTGTTCTTCATGGCGATGCAGCTGCTGAAACCTTTTTGTCTGAAATTGTCAGTGCTCCTCATGTAGAAGATCGCCATATGAGTATGGAGTCTATCTATGAATATGGAAGCCGCTCAGGTGTTTGGCGCTTGTTACGATTATTCGAAAAATACGATGTGCCTGTTACTGTGTTTGCAGTAGCAATGGCATTAAAGCGTTATCCTGAAGTCGCTAAAGCTTTTAAAGAAGCAGAACATGAAATTTGTAGCCATGGATTACGTTGGATCAATTATCAAAATGTTGATATTGAAACAGAGCGTCAACATATGGAAGAAGCCGTAGCTATTATCGAAGAAATTACGGGTGAAAAACCTCAAGGTTGGTACACCGGTAGAACGAGCCCAAATACCGCAGGTTTAGTTGCTGAGAATGGTAACTTTCTTTACGATGCAGACGACTACAGTGATGACTTACCTTTTTGGCGTGAACACCAAGGTAAACCTCAGTTAATTGTACCTTACACCTTAGATACAAATGACATGCGTTTTGCTGCTGTTCAGGGGTTTAATGCCGGTGATCAATTTTTTAATTATTTGAAAGATGCGTTTGATGCTTTATATGAAGAGGGCGATCCTGATGGTTTAGATAGTCCTAAAATGCTTTCTATTGGGTTACATTGTCGATTAATTGGACGTCCAGGAAGAATTAAAGCATTAGAGAAGTTTTTTCAATATGTTCAATCATTTGATGATGTTTGGTTTGCTAGAAGAATCGACATAGCTAAGCATTGGCATGAAGAACATCCATATAATGGAAAGTAATAAATAGTGAATAATATATTATTCTAGTTAAATACAAGGGCGGTTGTTACAGTCCTTGTATTTAGTACAACGATTAAGATCTATAAAATAGTCTATTCTCGCGACTTAACTTATCAACTCTGTAATATTTCAATTATTATTTAGACCTAATAACTTCCTGATAACCATAAAAAATTGAAATGTTAAGATAACTCTATTATGGTGTCTGCAGTAACGTTATTTGCCCAGAGAGTTCGCTACTTTGGCTTTATTAAACTTCCATTTTTATAGGAACATCTATGTCTAAGTTATTTATATTTTTAATCCTAATTTTCGCTAGTTTTACGTCATTAGCAAGTGAAACTGCCCATAAGCAACCAGATGATTCAATTTTACTGACTGTGATGTTGAAGCATAATCAAAGTAATAATTTTGAAGAGTTTCAGAAAATTCTAGAAGAACAAAAATTCTTTGATACATTCCCACCTAAAGGTGTTTCTGTTGTTAGTTGGTATGTAATGATGGGAATTGGTCAGGTAGTAACATTAGAAGTGCCTGCTCATCAACTTCGAGAAGTTAATCTTGCTGTGGAAAAAACAGCTTGGAAAGCTTTTACTGTTGAATTCTACCCTACTTATAATCTTTATCCTGTTTTTAAAGATAAGTTAAAGAACAAAGCAAAAGTGTCATATTAAGTTAGAGCTACTTATTCAAGCATTATTAAATAGGGTTGTGTAATGAACGTTGAGTTAAAAATTGCTACATTAAATGATGTTGATGAAGTTCTAAAACTACATTATAAATATCAAATAAATTCTATAAGTGATGAAGACAAAATAGATGGATTTATCACAACAGCATTTACACAAACTCATTTAACTAATTTAATTCAAGATGAGAATGGCCTTTTTATTGCCTGCGTTGACGATAAAATTGTGGCATATGCTATGGCTGCATCTTGGGCTTTTTGGTCACAATGGCCTTTGTTTGAATTTATGATTGAAAATTTAAATGATTCGACTCATTTATACCAACAAATAACGATAGATAACTCTTATCAATATGGTCCTGTATGTGTTGATAAAGCAGTCAGAGGGCAAGGAGTGTTCGAAAAAATATTCAACTTCTCTTTAGCCCAAATGTCTAAACGATATCCAATCATGGTTACTTTTATTAATAAAATTAATCCAAGATCGTTTGAAGCACATACTCGAAAAACAGATTTAGAAGTGATTAAACACTTCCAATGGAATAATAACAATTATTACAAACTGGCGTGCAAAACAACGTAATTATAGATTTAGCTTTGCCAAGAAGATTGATGTATATAACTTTTCTTTAGATAAATTATGTTGATTAGACAAGCTATGGTGATGGGATAAACTATGCACAATAATTTATCTTTTATGTATTATAAGTAATATTTGTATTATTTTACTGACTATTAGGAACCTTAATAAATTGATTGATTTTTCATTTATACCGTTAAAAAAACTATCATTAGATATACTTAATTCTTTAGATACACGATATGAATTAGAAGAAGTTATTAGTTTGAATTCAAGTGATGAACTCTCTCTATATATAAAATTGTTAGGTGGAAAGTTAATCGAAAGTTCACTAACTGGTATTGAAGCGGTCGATAAATCTTGGACTATTTCAGGCAAACTTAAAATATTGCAAGAGACTGAACTAGATGATTTTTATCAGCAATGGCTATCTAAGTCTGGTCGTGAAAATAATATGGATGAATATTGTCAGATTATTTCATTGAATAGTTTTTTAGTGACGCTAAACAAAGCAAAAAATAAAGTCGTATTACAAAATACACCTTAAATTAGATGTGAA
Source organism: uncultured Enterobacterales bacterium (assembly GCA_937981905.1). Taxonomy (GTDB): domain Bacteria; phylum Pseudomonadota; class Gammaproteobacteria; order Enterobacterales; family Psychrobiaceae; genus Psychrobium. The sequence continues at coordinate 11,350 of CALJMY010000018.1, read as the reverse complement.
CTAATCAGTAATAAAAAAGGCGCTTATCAAAAATTGATTAGCGCCTTTTTTGTATTTGTAACTTATTAATAATTTACTATTTCAAGATTCGAGCGCGGAAGCTACGACCTTTAATTTTACCTTCGCTAATTTTAGTTAATGCAGTGTTTGATTTTTTAGCATCAACAGCTACATAAGCCCAGTTATCAGTTATTTGAATTTTACCAACGTCACTGCCAGCAATGCCGCCTTTACTTGTTAATGCACCTAATATATCGCCAGCACGTACTTTTTGTTTTTTACCGCCATCAATCTGTATTGTCGCCATCGCTGGTTTAACGATTGGGTTTTCTAATACATCATTGCTAGGTAATTCTTGCGGCACAACTTCGATATTTAAAAATGACTCTAAACGTCCAATTTTGTTGAATTCTTTTTCAGCAAATAATGAAAGCGCTTGACCTTTAGCACCAGCACGACCACTACGGCCGATACGATGAACGTGTATCTCTGGATCAGTTGATATGTGGTAGTTGATAACAGTGTCTAAACTGTCGATATCAAGACCACGAGCAGCAACATCAGTAGCTACTAACACTGACGTACTTTTGTTTGAGAAACGAATTAATGTTTGGTCACGATCACGTTGCTCTAAATCACCATGTAGCGCTAACACATTAAAACCATAGTCTTTTAAATCATAAGCAAGATCTTGTACATCACGTTTAGTGGTACAGAAAATTACAGTCGATTCACTTTGTGTTTCTTGCAATAACAAGCGTACAGCGTGAGAACGATGGCGATTATCATCAACTTTATAAAATACTTGGTTGATGCTGCTTTCATCATGCGTAGATGCAACTTCAATCGTTACTGGATCCGTCATTAATTTTTTAGCAATTGGTTTCACTTCATCAGGGAACGTTGCTGAGAAAAGTAAATTTTGACGATCTGGTGGACATAACGAAAAGATTAAATCTAAGGCAGACACAAAGCCCATTTCTAACATTCGATCGGCTTCATCTAAAACCAATGTGTTTAAGTTATCAAGGTTTAAGCGGCCACGGTTTAAGTGATCTTCGATACGGCCCGGCGTACCAACAATGATGTGCGCGCCGTGCTCTAATGAACCAATTTGTGGCCCTAGTGGCGTGCCGCCACATAACGTTAATACTTTGATGTTGTGAATAGAACGTGCGAGTTTACGAATTTCTTTCGCAACTTGATCGGCTAATTCACGTGTAGGACAAAGTACCAATGATTGAACACGGAATTTTTTAACATCAAGGTTTTGTAAAAGTCCCAAACCAAAAGCAGCTGTTTTACCAGAACCGGTTTGTCCTTGTGCAATAACATCTTTGCCTTCCAAAATTGGCGGTAAGCTTTGTGCTTGAATAGGGGTCATTTCGTTGTAAGACAACGTTTTTAAGTTTTCTAACAATGATGGATGTAATGACAGCTGAGAAAAAGAAGTTGATTGCACAATACTGGCCTTTGGCTAGAGGTAATTGGCGCGCATTATATACCAAAACAGCCAGAGATATAGTTGTTAAATTAAAGCACGTGAGTATAGTGTGTTTTTAGTCTGAATTTTCTTATATTTAGATAGTCGTTTTATTATATTTTATAATGGTAATGGAGAGTCGGGCGTGAAAAAAGTAGCAATATTTGTTGATGTGCAAAATATTTATTATACGACGAGAGATGCGTTTAAGCGTCCTTTCAATTATCGCCAATTTTGGCAACAAGTAGAACAAGAATATGACATTGTAGACGCTTATGCTTATGCGATTGACCGTAATGATGCATCACAACAAAAATTTCAAAGTGCATTGCGCCATATTGGCTTTGAAGTAAAACTAAAACCTTTTATTCAACGTAGTGATGGCACTGCAAAAGGCGATTGGGATGTAGGCATTACGATTGATGTTTTGCGATCGGCGCCTAATGTCGATGAAATAATTTTGTTATCAGGTGATGGCGATTTTGCTATTTTACTCGATGAAATTAAAACACAAGATAAAGTAAGCAGTACCGTTTATGGAGTACTTAATTTAACAGCTAATGGTTTGATTCAAGCAGCTGATGATTTTATACCAATTGAAACACGCCATTTACTTTAATTAAATTTAACTTCATTACCGTTCTAGACTATCTTTTAGGTAATTATTCTACGTTAATGGTAATGAAGCTATTTCAAATTCGCCGTTATTGTTCATTACATAAATAGTTGTGGTAATACACGGCTGTTCTGCCTTTACCGTCTCTATTTTTAGTGCCTCTATTTTTAGTGTTAATGCCATCTTATGATCTTCGGTTACATCAAATAAAAAGCTTTTCCAATGGGCTGGAGTGTCATTACGCGCAGCATCAAAACTGAGTTTGATGTCGTCAAGTTTTGTTATATCAAAGCTAAAATGATTAAGTGGAATTGATAAACCACCTCCACAAGCTTTAATGTAAGACTCTTTCAGTGTCCAATATTTATAAAATTCCAGAGGCTGTTCATTATAAGGCTTAGTTTGTAAGTCCCTGTTTTCTGATTCACTAAAATAGCGAGGCGCTAGTTTGTAAGTATCACTATTGCGCTCAGTATATTCAACATCAATACCCAATGGTTGTGACTTGGTAATTGCACAAGCAATAAGACCGTTTGCATGAGATAAGTTAAATTCAATGTCATTTGCCGTCGGTAAGCATTCATCACTAACAGATGGTTTACCATTCCAACCTGTATCAAATGTCCAATCGATAGGGGCTACCGATGCATAACGTGATAACACACACCTAATTAACCCACGTGTAATGAGTGCGTCTTGTTTGCCTTTATCTGTACGTTTCTTGTTGATTTTCTCTTGTTCTTTTGTCGAAGTAATTGTTTTGAAAAAACCATGAACCTCTTTATCAAGCATTTGAGGGCGAACAAGATAAATATCAACGTGAGCCATCTTTAATGATAAAGAATCTAATTGTAATGAATTCTGTGTGTTTTTATTCGCTGGTGATGAATTTGATGAAGGCACTATTTTATCTTTTATTACACGAATTATAGGTGAGTAACATATCATTTTAAAACGGCGGTAACACTATCATTGTTAGAATGAATCGTTATTAAAACGAGTCTTTTACTTGGATCATAAAACGAACGCTATCTAAATCATTAGCTTGTTGCACTGGAAACGCTAAATCAATATGAACAACATGATTCGCATCAGCGCGACTTGGTGTAAGCCTTAAACCAAAACCAACATTGGCTAACCATTTATTTTCAACTCGTGGAGTAATTAACTCATCAGCTAAGCCATCAGTAGTTAATAAAGGGCTTTCATTTCCCCAATTACGACCAATATCTACATAAGCGGCAGCGCCAACTCGAATTAACTTCCATAAATATAAATCGCTGTAATAGCGTTGTTCAATATTGATAACAGCATTTTTATTACCCATTTGATAACGTACCGGATAACCTCGTAATCCTGTATCACCACCTAGAAACAATTGATTCTCTATATATGAATTTTTATTGATATTGGCAGACGCCCCTACAAAAAAGACCCAATCTTTATTAGTGAATCGATAATATTGACCATTAAATTTTGCCATTACATTTTGTGATTTTTTTTCATCAGGTAACCAATAACCTTTTAGGTTAGCGTTCACGCTAATTAGATTCTTATCAAACTTATATGCATTACTTGAGCTGATATTATAAATAATACGTGATGTGTCATTACTCAAACTTTCAGGACTATAACCGATACTAGCAATAAAATTTCGGCCTAAATTAATATCTTCAGTACGTTTAATCGAATTTACATTAGTTAGTGTCGTGTATTTATTTTCTAATAAATTAAACTCTAACCATGGATAAATATTCTTTCGAGAATTAAGAGATACTAAAGGTAAGTTGATATCTGTTGTTTCAAATTTATCTTCAATAAAACTTAAACCATAACGCCAGCGTATCGTTTTTTCATCTTTATAACCCTGTGAAAAGCCGCTAAATATTTTATAGTGATTTAAGCGGTGATTTAAATCCGTTAATTTATTTTGTTGAAAATAAATAGGATCTTCACGTTCTTCGTTGTTGTAGATTATGCCGTAACTGTGTTTACTTTCTAATGAATAAAAAGGGAGTTTATAAGAAATAAAGTGACGATAACCATCACTATTTTCGCTATATTCAATGCTATTAACTGCATGACTACCACCTACATTAGGATCGCGATATATAAGGGTATATTCTTGACGTTGATCGTTTGAAGCTCGTGCTAACGAAATAAGTTTACCAGTACCTAAGAAATTTGATTCAGTGATTGATAATCGTGTTTTTGTTTCATCACCATTATGTGAAATATCATAGGCTGGAGTAATAGACCACGTATCACGTGTTGATATGGCTAGATTGACTTTGTTATCGCATAAACTAGTTGGCACTATACGAGCGTCATATAAATACTTTTGATTGCGTAATAAGCGTTCAGACTCTATTACTTTTACGTTATCAAACTTGTCACCTTCTTTAAAAGACAGTTCTTGTAAAATAACGTCTTCTTTAGTGATCCAGTGAAGCGTATTGAGCCATTGATATAACCAATTAAGCGAGAGGGATGAATCGTCAATAAATACAGGATGACGTATTGTTTCTATATGGCCAACAGTCGTGTTTTTTAAAAAATCAGGTAATGGTAATGGTGCTTGTTGAAACTCAACATCAGCGGTTCTTGCAGGAGCAAGCCATTCACAGTTTGAGGTGTCATTGCTGTAAACCGCAGGTGACATTAATATTAGGGCACATAACCATCTTATTTTTAAAATAAGCAACTCCTTGTGGTTAAATTAATTACCAGCATATGATAAATTTCATATAAAAAGAAGTAATAGGCAATTTTTCATCATAACTGTTTAGTTTATTGTGCGCTTTATTCTTGCTTAATCAATCAATAATAATATTATGTGTTTATTATTTTTGAATGAGTTAGTTATGTTAAAACATCATGTTATTCCAGTGACTTCGTTTTTCCAAAATTGTAGTATTATTTGGTGTAGTGAACGTCAAGAAGCAGCTATTGTAGACCCTGGTGGTAATCCATCTAAATTAATATCTTTTATTAATGAGCAACAGCTAACTGTAACAAAAGTCATTTTAACTCATGGCCATTTAGATCATGTGGGTGCTACGCATGATATTGCTAGTGCGTTTAATGTTCCTATTGAAGGACCACATATTGATGATGACTTTTGGATTGAAAATTTAGAACAACAAGCAAAAATGTTCGGACTTGAAACACCATCACCATTTACGCCTACGTTATGGTTAAATGATGGTGATACGGTGACCGTAGGTAATGAAATATTGGAGGTTCATCATTGCCCAGGCCACACGCCAGGCCATGTTGTGTTTTTTAGTGCTGCACAAAAACTAGCGTGGGTTGGTGATGTTATTTTCTCAGGCTCAATTGGCCGTACTGATTTTCCTAAAGGAAATCATCAACAGCTAGTTGATTCTATTTGCAAAAAGTTATGGCCTTTAGGCGATGACGTTGAGTTTATTTGTGGTCATGGCCCTAACTCTACGTTCGGGCAAGAGCGTCGAAGTAATCCGCTGGTGGGCGATAAGGTAACTGGATTGTCTAACGCTTAATCGTTTTTAATCAATTGGCAGTACTGGTGTTGGCTTACCATCAGTATCAACAGCAACAAAATTAAATGTACCGGTTATCGCTTTCTCGCGATGATCGTTATACATACTTTCAACATAAATATTTACTTCGACCTTAATACTTGTACGTCCAACCTTAACGACCTTGCCAATTAATTCTACTAAGCTGCCACTAGGAATGGGATGTTTAAAGTCGATACGATCAGAAGATACTGTAACTAATCGTTTTCTTGAAAAGCGCGTTGCTGCAATAAATGCCGTTTCATCCATCCATGCTAATGCTTTACCACCAAATAAAGTGTCATGGTGATTTGTTACTGAGGGAAATATTGCTTTAGTGTTTCGCGCTTCACTTTTTTCTAGTCGTTCTAAAATAGCTGGATCAGTAATCATCAAAGATACTCACTCAATAAGTGGTTAATTGTCGCTATATTATCAAACAATGATGACTTTTGTTGTATTTAGTTTTTATGTGTTTATGTAAGGTTTCCTTTTTTATTTGATATAAATTGATGATGCTTGAATCAACATTTAAAGAAATTATACTAATCTCAAGTGCCAATAGTGATATTTTGAATAGCTTTCTATAGATATAACGATATATTTAATACACATTAAGGATTTATCGAACAATAATTAAAATAAGTTTTTCTACACATAAATCCATATAATGAAATAATTATACGACGCTAAATCTTGAAGGTAATGTAATTGCTAAATTATCGCTGTAGTTTTTATATTACCTTTGTTTTGTTCATTTTATCGGGAATAGCTTTATTTTCGTTTTCTGCACACGCAAATTTATCTGAGCAGATTAACTTCTCTAAGCAAAAGATAGTTACTCCAAACTATTCTCATCAACTTAATAAAAAGCAATCTATCTCAAATCAGCAATGTATTTCTTGTCATCAAAAGTCACAACATGATTGGGAACAATCCGATCATGCTAAAGCAATGGCTGTTGCAAATAACAGCTCTGTATTAGGCGATTTTAATAAAATTAATGTTGAGTATAAAAGACAGAAAGCGTTTTTCTTTAAAAAAGATAATCGTTATTTAGTCACTATTTCATTAGATAATAATAGCGATACGTATTCAATAAAATATACATTTGGGCATTTCCCACTTCAACAATATTTAGTTGAGACTGAGCAAGGTAAATTACAGGTTTTACCTTTTGCGTGGGACACTCGGGATAAATCGTTAGGAGGACAACGTTGGTATCATCACTCTGTTCACGTGAGTGGCAATGAAAAAATCTCAGCAGCAGATAGATTACATTGGCGCCAACCGTTACAAAACTGGAATGGCATGTGTGCTGATTGTCACTCTGATGGTTTGGTAAGACAATATAGTATTGAAGATAATAAATTCGATACTCAATTTGATAATATTAATGTGGGGTGTTTATCATGCCATGGAGATATGTCGGATCATTCTAATCACAAAACAACAACTGTAAATCCTAATACCGCAAAGCTTATCTCTCAAAAAACTGGATTATGGTTACGAAATGAAAACGATAAAACAGCTCACTGGCAAGGTGAACAACGCGATAATTCATTTATGGATAATTGTTTTTCATGTCACGCGTTACGTGAACCATTAATTGATGGTTTTAAAGCTAATATTCCTTTTTTAGAGCAATTTACTCCACACCTCTTATCAACACCTAATTACTATCCTGACGGTCAAATTAAACAAGAAGTGTATGTGTATGGATCTTTTTTACAAAGTAAAATGTTTGAGGCGGGGGTTAACTGTTTAGATTGTCATGACAAACATACCATGAAACTAAAAATAGAAGGAAATGGCCTTTGTTTACAATGTCATAGCCCCCAAATTTATGATGTAAAAAAACATCATCAACATGATGAAAATTCAAATGGCGCGCAATGTGTCAATTGCCATATGCCTGAAACAACATTTATGGGTGTTGATAATAGACGCGATCATAGCTTCAAAATTCCTCGACCTGATATCTCTCAATTATTTAATACACCTAATGCTTGTATGAATTGCCATGTTGATAAATCTAATGGGTGGGCAAGTAAACGACTAAGCCAATGGAATGGCAAGCCTAAAAATTTAAAGATGAGTAAACAACGTTTAATTGCTTTAAATTCTGGTCAATCGTTAACGTTATCTCAGCATTTATCGATTATTGAGGATGAACAACTTGATGTCATCAGCAGGGCTACTGCCGTTGAATTACTTGGTATGACAACTCAATCTATAACGGCTGATTTATTAGTCCCTTATTTGACGCATAAAGAGCCATTAATCAGGCTTAGCGCAGCTAAAGCGTCATCGTTATTATCAACGAGTGATAAAGTAAAATACCTAACTGTTTTATTAAACGATAAATATAAATCGATAAGAGTTGCTGCTGCTCGGCAATTAGTAACCAGTGATATGTCTACATCAGTTGTCTTAATGAGTAAGCAATCATTATTTAATGATGCATTGAAAGAGCTTATTGTTGCTAATACAGTAAATAGTTGGCGAGGTGAGGGTGCTTCTAATCAAAGTATGTTAGCTATTGACCTGAAAAAATTTAAAGAAGCCGAGCAATCATTACTTCAGGCTATTAACGTTGATCCATATTTTGAGGTGGGCTATTTAAATTTAGTTGATCTTTATCGTAGGCAACAAAGACATATAGATGTTGTGTCTACGTTGTTTAAAGGAATTAAAAACAATAAAAATTCTGCGGCTTTATATTATGCGTTTGGATTACATTATATTCGTCAGCAAAATATTAAAGGTGCTATTAGTTATTTAAATAAATCTATGTCATTAACACCCATGAATGAGCGTTATGCATATACCTATATTTTAGCATTAGATGGTGTAGGGCGCGAAAATGAAGCTATATCTATGTTAAAAAGCATCATAAACAGATATAAAAATAAGACACAGTTAAAAGCGTTAGGGTTACATTTATCAAAAAAATTAAAGTTGAAGAGTGAGCATCAATGGTTTTTGAAAGTGGAATAATTTTTAAAGTACTATTCAGATAAAGTATTATTAAAATAATTAAGTATTTTTAATACTAAAATAAAAGATTAAATAGTATTGATAAGGAATAATAGTAAGAGGATAGCACTAAAAGAAATGGTGGACGATACTGGGCTCGAACCAGTGACCCTCGCCTTGTAAGGGCGATGCTCTCCCAACTGAGCTAATCGTCCGGGATAGTACTTCACATATCTTAGTTTTAATTCTTAGAAAAGAATGGTGGACGATACTGGGCTCGAACCAGTGACCCTCGCCTTGTAAGGGCGATGCTCTCCCAACTGAGCTAATCGTCCGGGATACTTATTTAAAACAATTTGAAAGTACAAGTACTGTCTCGTTGTTTCGGAGCCGTATTATAGAGAGACTCGATTTAGAGTCAACGGTTTTTTTTACAATTAAAGCTAAACGCCGACTTTTACAGCAAGTTGTGCAAAATGATCTCAATTATTAACCTAATCGATTGAATAATTCGCCTAGATTGACTTTGTTGATTGTAGTTATGGCGTAAATTGCTAAAATGCAGCCACAAATAAGTCATTAAAGACGGCTTAGTTATTTTATTCTACCTCATTATTGTATTAATAAGGTTTATTAAAGGTTATTACTGATTATGACAATCAAAACACGTTTTGCTCCTAGCCCTACCGGCTATTTACATGTTGGCGGTGCACGTACTGCTCTTTATTCTTGGCTTGTTGCTCAAAAAATGGGTGGAGAGTTTGTATTACGTATTGAAGATACTGATATTGAACGTTCAACTCAAGAAGCTATTGATGCGATTATGGAAGGTATGGAATGGTTAGGACTTAAGTGGAATGAAGGTCCTTATTACCAAACAAAACGTTTTGATCGTTATAAAGAGTTAATCAATCAATTAATAAAAGAAGACAAAGCATATCGTTGTTATTGTTTGAGTGAACGTTTAGACGCACTTCGTGAAGAAAAAATGGCTGCTGGTGAAAAACCACGTTATGACGGTAAATGCCGAAATCTAACTGAGCAACCAACGGATGTTGATCACGTTATTCGTTTTAAAAACCCGTTAGAGGGTGAAGTATCGTTTGACGATCACGTTCGCGAAAACATCACTATTGCTAATAGTGAATTAGATGATTTAATTATTCAACGTACAGATGGCACACCTACTTATAACTTCTGTGTTGTTGTAGATGATTGGGATATGGAAATAACTCATGTTGTTCGCGGTGAAGATCATATTAACAATACGCCTCGTCAAATTAATATCTTAAAAGCATTAGGCGCACCAATTCCTGAATACGCTCATGTTTCTATGATTTTGGGTGATGATGGCAAAAAATTATCTAAGCGTCATGGCGCTGTTGGTGTTATGCAATATCGTGATGATGGTTTCTTGCCAGAAGCATTACTTAACTACCTTGTACGTTTAGGTTGGTCGCATGGCGAGCAGGAGATATTCTCTGTTGATGAAATGAAAGAAATGTTTTCATTAGATTCTATCAATAAAGCAGCATCAGGGTTTAATACCGATAAATTATTGTGGCTGAACAACCATTACATTAAAACAATGGCACCAGAATATGTTGCAAAGCATTTAGCATGGCATATGGAAGATCAAAATATTGATACTTCTAATGGTCCAGCACTAACAGAAATCGTTACTGCAATGGGTGAACGTGTTAATACATTAAAAGAATTAGCCGCTGGCAGTGTTTATTGCTATCACGATTTTGAAGAATTTGATGAAAAAGCCGCTAAGAAACATTTACGTGGTGTTGCATTAGAACCATTGCAACGAGTTAGTGAAAAATTAATAGCATTAGATGATTGGTCATTAGAAAACTTACATCAAGCCATTGAATCAACAGCGACAGAGCTTGAAGTAGGTATGGGTAAAGTTGGGATGCCTCTACGCGTAGCTATTACAGGGGCAGGGCAGTCGCCTTCATTAGATGTAACACTTCAATTAATTGGTAAAGAGCGCTCTATTGCTCGTATTGCTAAAGCAATTGAATTTGTTCAAGCACGACTTAATGCCTAAGTAAGCATTAAACTACATTATCAAGTTACCACTTATTATGTAGTTATTAATTAAGTACAGATAAAAGCACGCGTTTAACCGCGTGCTTTTTTGGTTTAGTGTTTAAATATTGTATGATTTAAGATATATAATTAGCATTGGCGTTCAAAGAATCATCGAAGCGGTTATTTTTTTAGCGAGTAGTATTAATTATTAAAAAATGGGTTGACTCTTTAACGAGAGGTGCATAAAATGCGCTCCGTTGTCAGGGATGAGTTATCTTCCTTAACAGTTATTGCTTCTTTGGGGCTATAGCTCAGCTGGGAGAGCGCTTCGCTGGCAGTGAAGAGGTCTGCGGTTCGATCCCGCATAGCTCCACCAAGTAGTAAATTATTAAGATGCGTCCCCTTCGTCTAGTGGCCTAGGACACCGCCCTTTCACGGCGGTAACAGGGGTTCGAAACCCCTAGGGGACGCCAATTAATAACGAAAAAGATATGAGAAAAACTATGTGTCCCCTTCGTCTAGTGGCCTAGGACACCGCCCTTTCACGGCGGTAACAGGGGTTCGAAACCCCTAGGGGACGCCAATTTTTCAATTATCGATAGTATTATGCTTATTTGAACGTAAGCGCAGTGTGTCCCCTTCGTCTAGTGGCCTAGGACACCGCCCTTTCACGGCGGTAACAGG
>CALJMY010000017.1 GCA_937981905.1 uncultured Enterobacterales bacterium | reverse complement strand
TTTTTGAAAGCCTTTGTGTGACTTATTATCAGCGAGATACTTTTGGTTTTTACAACAATCAAGTATCCTTATACAGTATTTTTCTTTTAAAGATTTTATCGCTATGACTACGCCAATTTTAACACCAGAGACAATGTCTTCTCATACACCCATGATGCAACAATATCTTGGTATTAAGAATGAACACAGGGATACCCTTGTTTTTTATCGCATGGGGGATTTTTATGAATTGTTTTACGGTGATGCTAAAAAAGCATCTGAACTCTTAGGTTTAACCTTAACCGCTCGCGGTAAAACGGGTGGAAATGCTATACCAATGGCTGGTATTCCTTATCATAGTGCTGATAATTACTTATTAAAGTTAATTAACTTAGGCGAAAGCGTAGCTATTTGCGAACAAATTGGCGATCCAGCAACCAGTAAAGGGCCAGTGGCGAGAGAAGTTGTTCGAATAGTAACGCCAGGAACGATTACTGATGAAACATTACTAGGAGAACGTAAAGACAATATAATTGCATGTGTATTTGAACAGAACAATACATTTGGTTTTGCTACGTTAGATGTTGCCAGTGGTGATTTTAATATTAGTGACTTAAACACTATTGAACAATTTGAATCAGAACTCCATCGTACTAATCCCGCCGAAATACTTTATCAAGAGCAATGGGCAAATATTCAATTACTAGGTCAACGAACAGGACTTCGTGCTTGCCCAGCTTGGGACTTTGAAATTGATACGGCTAAAGATTTACTCAATAGGCAATTTAAGACTGACAATTTAGAAGGTTTTGGCGTCGAAGGTTCAAAAACTGCATTAATCGCTGCTGGTTGTTTAATGCAATATGTTAATGATACGCAGCGTGTTGCCCTGCCTCAAATTAGGCAGATAAAACTTAATAATCAAAACAACGGTATTATTTTAGATGCTGCGACAAGACGCAATTTAGAATTAACTCAAAATATTAGTGGTGGTTTTGATAATACTTTAATGTCTGTACTTGATAAAACAGCCACAGCAATGGGTTCTCGATTATTACAAAGGTGGATTCATCAACCTTCTCGTGATCATTTTTTGGTTAGTCAACGTCATAGTGCGATTGATTCATTAATCACTCAACAAAATATTGAAGCTATTAATGATTTACTCAAACAAGTCGGTGACATTGAACGTGTTATTGGCCGTATAGCGTTACGTTCTGCTCGTCCAAGAGACTTTGCTAAACTTCGACAAGCGTTATCATTATTACCAAATATTCAAACATTACTTCAAGAAAATCATCAATGTGATCGTTTGAATAAACTTGGAAAAGAAATACAAGAATTCCCTGAACTACATCAATTATTGTCTAATTCAATTGTTGATAATCCACCAATGCTTATTCGTGATGGCGGTGTTATCGCTCCTGGCTTTAATCAAGAGTTAGATGAGTGGCGTACATTAAGTAAAGGGGCAACAGATTATGTTGATGAATTAGAAGAAAGAGAACGTCAATCAACTGGCCTTTCATCACTAAAAGTTGGCTATAATCGTGTTCATGGTTTCTATATAGAAATCAGTAAAGCACAAGCGCAACAAGCGCCTGTTCATTATGTAAGACGTCAGACACTTAAAAATAATGAACGTTTTATTATTCCTGAACTTAAAGAACATGAAGATAAAGTACTTAACAGCCAAGGGAAAGCGCTAGCATTAGAAAAGCTTTTATACGAACAGCTTTTCGAACAAATATTACCAATGATTGCACCGTTACAAAATAGTTCAAGCGCCCTATCCCAATTAGATGTACTTAATACGTTTGCACAGCGCTCGCTCGATTTAAATTACAACAGACCCACTTTCCATAATGACATTGGTATTGCCTTAGAAAATGCAAGACATCCGGTTGTTGAGCAAGTTATGGATAACCCTTTTATTGCTAATCCAGTTAATTTAAGTAGTTCGCGTCAGATGCTTGTTATTACAGGCCCTAATATGGGTGGTAAATCAACTTATATGAGACAGACAGCATTAATATGTTTAATGGCTCACATAGGTTGTTTTGTTCCCGCATCGTCAGCAAATATTGGTGTCATTGATCGTATATTTACGCGTATTGGGGCGTCTGACGATTTAGCGAGCGGTCGTTCAACATTCATGGTTGAAATGACAGAAACGGCTAATATCCTTCATAATGCAACAGAACATAGTTTGGTGTTAATGGATGAAATTGGTCGTGGGACGAGTACGTTTGATGGTCTTTCTTTAGCTTGGGCTTCTGCCCATTATTTAGCGACAAAATGTAAATCTCTCACATTATTTGCTACTCATTATTTTGAGTTAACACAATTATCTGACCATATATCCCATATTATGAATGTCCATTTAGACGCAATTGAGCACGAAGAATCTATTGCGTTTTTACATCACGTTGCAGATGGCGCAGCCAATAAAAGCTACGGTATTCAAGTAGCGCAATTAGCTGGCATTCCTAAGGTAGTTACTCAGATTGCAAAAGCTAAATTAACTGAATTAGAATTAATTGGAAATCAAAGCTCATCGGTTTCAATGGCAATGCCGACTATTATTGCTGAAGATAAAAACGAAGCACTTATAGAAAAGATCAAAACGCTTAACCCAGATGATTTATCACCCAAAGATGCTTTAAATATGCTTTATTCATTAAAAGCACAAATAAAATAAGCTAGTTATTTTTCGTCAGAAAGCAAAAAGGCTCATTGATTATCAATGAGCCTTTTTTGATATAAATTATTAGTCAACTTTATAACTCAATTAACAATGACATTAACAACCAACTTAACAATTAAAGTAAAATTAACGTTCAGTTGAGAACAATGTTTCGATAGATAATCCTTGAGCAGTCATAATATCTTGCATTCTTTGTAACGCTTCAATTTGGATATGACGAACACGTTCACGTGTTAAACCTATGTCACTACCTACCACTTCTAATGTTGATGGATCATGACCTAATAAACCAAAACGCCTAGATAATACTTCACGCTGTCTTGTGCTAAGTTCATTTAACCAACGTATTAAACTTTGATGGATATCTTCATTCATAGCTGATGATTCAGGTGAATAATGATCACCTGCAGGAATTATATCTAATAAGCCTTTTTCATTATCACCGCTCATTGGAGAGTTAACTGATGTTACTTTCTGATTAAATTTTAATACTCTACTAACAGTCTTTAATGGCTTATCTAATTTACTGGAGATGTCTTTAGCTGTTGGCTCATGATCTAACTTCTGAGCTAATTCACGTGCTGTTTTTAAGTAAGTATTTAGCTCTTTTACAATATGGACTGGTAGTCTAATAGTGCGTGTTTGATTCATAATCGCACGCTCAACCATTTGTCTAATCCACCATGTGGCATAGGTGGAAAAACGGAAACCTCTTTCAGGATCAAATTTTTCAACCGCTCGAATTAAACCTAAATTTCCTTCTTCAATAAGATCAAGTAAGGCTAATCCTCGGTTTAAGTAACGTTTTGATATTTTTACTACAAGACGTAAATTACTTTCAATCATTCTACATTTAGCAGCGGCATCACCACGTAAAGATAAACGTGAATAATAAACTTCCTCTTCTGCTGTAAGTAGTGATGAGAAATCAATTTCACTTAGATACATTTGAGTAGCATCAAGCTGTGAATTTTTTTCTATTTTGATAGGCTGTATTGTCGTAGTTTTATGTCCCATAGTCTTCTCCCTGATTGCTTAAATTCAAGCATTAAATTATCGTTTAGGAAGATAACTCACTGGGTTGACTGATTTACCACGGAAACGAATTTCAAAATGAAGTTGAACACGATTTGATTCACTATTCCCCATTTTCGCAATTAATTGTCCTTGCGTTATTCGCTGCTTTTCCTTTACAAAAATTGTCTCATTGTGTGCATACGCGCTTAAGTAATCATCGTTATGTTTGATGATAATCAAGTTTCCATAACCTCTTAGCGCGTTGCCAGCATAAACAACTTTTCCAGCAGCGGAAGCAACAATATCACTCCCTTTCAATCCAACTATATCTATCCCTTTATTTCCCTGCTTCACTGCAGAGTACTTTGATATTACTCGTCCTTTTGTTGGCCAAATCCATTTAGATACTTTATTAACAACTTTACTTTTTTTAGAGGTAGGAATATTTACTTTTTTAACTACACTCGGTCTCTTGGTTGTTTGTTTTTTGTTCACCTTGGTTTTAGAATACTTGTGTTTATTTTGACGATCAAGCTTTTTTGACACTTTAGTTTGTTTTACGACTTTATTATAAGTTTTTTTATTATTTAACTTTAATGTGTTACCAACATAAATAACATATGGAGGGGCTATATTGTTAATTTTAGATAACTCACTAGCCGTTATCCCAGCAGAAAAAGCGACAGAATAAAGTGTGTCACCTTTTTTTACAGTATAAGTATTACCAGTTAATTTTAGTGGATATATTGGTTTTTTAACATTAGAAATGGAGTAAACAGGTGCTGGTCCTGTTGAAGTGGTACAGTTCGTCAATGTCAGGGTAATGACAAAAATAAAAGTAACACGAATAACCAGCAACATCTGTTTCATTTTATATTTTTATAATCATAAAAATAGCAATAATCAAACCGACAATAACCCAGCCAATACGATCGATATATATTTTAAGTTTATCTTCCATCGCTGCACCACCCCAACGCATTAGTCCTGCGACAAGAAAGAAACGTAAACCACGGCCAATAATAGAAACAATAACAAATGGTAGAAATGCCATGTGCATTATTCCTGCTGTAATTGTAAATACTTTATAAGGAATAGGCGTAAAACTCGCGATAAAAACAACCCAAATACCGTAATTTTTAAACCACGATTCTGCTGTTAATAATTTATCTTGATATCCGACGGATTCAATAATAGGTTGTACAAATGAATCATATAAAGCATACCCTAAATAATAACCAACAATGCCACCTATGACTGAAAATACAGTAGCCAGCATAGCGTAATACCATGCTTTTTTAGGTTTTGCTAATGACATGGGCGCAAGCATAATGTCGACTGGAATAGGGAAAAAAACAGATTCAGCAAAACTCATGAAGCTTAAATAATAACTCGCGTATTTATGCCTAGCCGCTTTCATTGTCCACTCATACATCGCACTAAAAATTTTCAACTAACATCTCCTGCTAATAAAGGTACAAATTTAACGGTTTCTATTTTTTGTTGGCTAAAACGTTCACCTTCACGAGTTATCAACATTAACGTTTGTGTATGTTCGCCAATAGGAATAATTAATTGTCCGCCATCAACGAGTTGTTGTAATAAATCTATTGGTACTTCGCTGGCTGCTGCAGTCACCATTATGGCATCAAAAGGACCTTTTGATGCCCAACCTTGCCAACCATCACCATGTTTCATTGCGATATTATGTAAATCAATCAATCGCAATCTACGTTTTGCTTGTCGTTGTAGAGCTTTAATACGTTCTACTGTAAATACTTTATCTACTAATTGTGCCAAAATCGCACATTGATAACCAGAACCAGTACCAATTTCTAACACATTATTTATGTTACCTTTGGCCAACAATAATTGTGTCATGCGCGCTACAATATAAGGCTGAGATATAGTCTGACCATGCCCAATAGGCAATGCCGTATTTTCATACGCTTTATATTCTAGTGCTTCATCAATAAATATCTGCCGAGGCGTAGCTGATATTGCTGCCAAGACATCCTCATTGATAATGCCTTCTTGCTTTAAACTTTGCGCTAATCTTTGACCATGGAAGGTTACATTAGTTAGCAAGTTACTCATAACATTGCAGCCCATTGGTTTAACTTATCAAGGCGGTTATGCGCTGTTAAATCAACGGTTATTGGCGTAATTGAAACAAATCCATGTTCAATAGCATGAAAATCAGTCCCCTCACCTGCGTCATCTGGTTTTGCTAATGGTCCTACCCAATAAATATCTCGACCACCTGGATCTTGCGTTTTTATCATTGACGTAGCACGATGACGAGCACCTAATCTCGTTACTTTAATGCCTTTAATCTCACAAACCGGTAAGTCAGGCACATTGATATTTAAAATTTGATTAGCAGGTAGTGGACAATCGCGCAAATGAGCCACTATTTTAGCGGCATAAACACCAGCGCTCTCATAATGTTTTAATTCTTTACCAGCAAGTGAAACAGCAATAGATGGTAATCCCATATAACGCCCTTCCATCGCAGCAGCGACAGTACCAGAATAGATCACATCATCACCTAAATTAGCGCCAGCATTAATTCCTGTTATCACTAATTGAGGATCTTGTTCACACAACATATTTATAGCAAGGTGAACACAATCTGTCGGCGTACCATTAACAGCAATAAAACCATTATCCATCGTTGTTGTACGTAAAGGATTTTGCAACGTTAATGAATTACTAGCAGCGCTACAGTTACGATCAGGAGCAACAACCGTAATGCGTTCCATTGCATTTTTTAATGCTTCATATAATGCTTCAATGCCTGGTGCGTGAACACCATCATCATTACTTATTAAAATATTCATTGTGCACTATTCCCTCTTTGTTGACTCGCATCTGTAATGGTAGCAAGTTCCCTTAATACACTCGTTGCATAGCATCCAACTGGTAATGACAAACTTAATTTAATACCATCATCAAATGTTTTCCATGTCATATTTTCGGGATATAACATTAGTGCACGTCGTTCGTGCTTTAGCCCAAAAGCAACTAAACCATTCGCTAATTCATTAGATTGCTCAACGATGTTATTTTCAAAGATTAAAGCATCATCAGACACACTATTTTTTCCTGTTCCCCATAGCGGCGCACTTAAAATAATATCTCTTTTATTGAAACGCTCAATAATTGTATCGTCAATGCTATCTGGAGAAAATGACGCTTTACTGCCATAAAGCATAAAAGCATCACCAGTTAATAAAGTACTGTCTAAGTTGTTTTTAAGACGTTCACTCACCACGTTATTAAAGATTAATGAACGAGCTGCTGATAAATACATCGAACGCAAATCTCTATTTTTTACTTTTTCGCCATCAAATAATGCTTGTGCTTTGACAAGATTATCTCCGTCAAAACCAAAACGTTGTGAACCAAAATAGTTAGGTACACCAGTTTCTTTAATTCTTTCTAATCGCGTTTCCATTTCTGGGTCTAATGTCAAACCACGAATAACTAATTCAAACCGATTCCCTTTTAAGGCTCCCGTTTTTAATTTCTTACTATTGCGTTTAGCATCTAATACTTTTAGCTGCTCAGATTCTAACAAGGCAATATCAGGAGATTCACGGCCAGGTAGTTGAACACTAAAATGTTGCTGAGTTATAGCATGGCGATCTTTTTTGCCTGCATAACTAACATCACGAGTCGTGACACCTGCCCAACGAGCAATTAATTTAGCAACATAAGCCGTATTTAATCCCTCTTTTTCAATATGTAAAAATAAATGTTCCCCCTGACCATCGGCTTCATAACCTAAGTGCTCGAACACTTTAAAATCATTAGATGTCGTTCGCAATATGCCGTGCTGTGTTGGTTCGCCGTAGAGGTAATGCCAATATGGTAACCCTGCAACTGCTGTCATGGCTTCGTTCATTATTATGTAGCGCCTTTCATTAACAAAACAACAGCATGAGTCGCTATGCCTTCTTTGCGGCCAACATATCCTAATGCTTCTGTTGTCGTTGCTTTAACATTCACTTGATTTATATCAGCATTAAGATCTTGAGCAATAAGCTGTCTCATATTTTCAATGTGAGGCGCCATTTTAGGCGCTTGTGCCACAATAGTAAGATCAAGATTACCTAAGGTGTAGCCCTCTTTAATAATAAGGCTATAAACATGTCGTAATAACTCTCTTGAATCCACACCTTTAAAATCATCGTCAGTATCAGGAAAGTGATGACCAATATCTCCTAACGCACAAGCACCAAGCAGTGCATCACACAAAGCATGTAATGCTACATCGCCATCAGAATGCGCAATTAAACCACAAGAATGTTCGATCGCGACACCGCCAATAATAACAGGGCCAACACCACCAAATTTATGGACATCAAAACCATGACCTACTCTAATCATTTTCATTCTCACTACATTGTGTTACTTGATGTGCTTGTAAAAAAACACGCGCTATATTTAGATCTTCTGGCCTGGTGACTTTAATGTTGTCACTTCGTCCTTCCACTATTTTTACCGATTGCCCTTGCCATTCCATCGCCGAGGCTTCATCAGTTATCTCAATGCCTTGCGCTAACGCTGACGTCAATGCCGCCGTTAACTGTTTTGTAGCAAACATTTGTGGCGTAAGGGCATGATATAAACGTTCTCTTGATACTGTGTTTTCAATAATTCCACCAGCATTAACACGTTTCATCGTATCTTTAACTAATGAGCCTAAAATAGCGCCTTGATCATTATTCACGTTTTCAATTAAATGAGTAATATCTTGAGATGTTAGACACGGACGAGCACCATCATGCACCATTACAAATCCAGACTCTAATTGTGAATTGGGCAAGATATTTAAGGCATTTAATACAGAATCAGCTCGTTCATTACCGCCCACAACTGTTGTTAGTTTAGGGTGACTTGCAATAGGAAGTTTTGAAAACCATTGATCATCAGCACTTAACGACACGATAACTTTTTCAATTGTTGGATAATCTAATAGTGGTTGCAAGGCATATTCGATAATACATTTATCATTAATAGTGAGATATTGCTTAGGAATTTCACTGCCCATTCGCTTACCAATACCGGCAGCAGGAACAACAGCATAAATTGGAGGTGATAACAAAATGAAATGCTCTCTGTTTATTAAGAAGAAATTATTTGGCTCTATTTGCTAAATAGTAAGTTATTCAACAAACCGATAAAACGATTCGCCTTCTTTAATTAAACCTAATTGATTTCTAGCTCGTTCTTCAACGGCTTCTAGGCCATTCTTTAGATCTTTAATTTCTTTAAATTGTAATTTGTTTTTTGCTATTAGTTTTTTATTTTCAAGTGTTTGAGTAAATATCTCTGTTTTTAACTGCAGATAATCTGGCCAACTATTTTTACCTGACCATAAGCGATGCTGAAGCAACACTAACAAGACAATAAGTATACAAGTAAACACTTTCATGGCGATTCCACTCTTACATTATAAATAATACTAACGCTTACATTTATAAAGCTTATAGCGACTAATAGATAAATTTATCGAACTTAAAAATAATTAGCTTTATTCTATCAGGCAATTTAATTTATGTAATCATTAACCTCTGTTAAAATAGTGACAATTCCCGTAAATTACTCATATTATTAGACGTAATAACGTTAACGTTTTTTTATTAGGATCAATTACCTATGCATATCGATGATTCAGTACTTGTTTTTTCAACCGATTCAGGACGTATTACTCAACCCAAAGAGCAAAAATCACTTCCTCAAGGTGATGGTATAGTTCGTATTAAACGGGAAACTAAAGGTAGAAAAGGAAAAGGAGTAATGACAATTCATGGTTTATTACTCGATGAAAAATCTTTAAAAGTACTCGCTAAAGAATTAAAAAAATCAGTGGGTTGTGGTGGTGCAGTTAAAGATGGCATTATTGAAATTCAAGGCGATAAACGAGACTTAATTAAAGCGTTCCTTGAAAAGAAAGGCCATACGGTAAAATTAGCAGGCGGTTAAAGGCAGACATGCGATGCAAAGTTTAAAGAATCATTTTTTAATAGCAATGCCAACACTTGAAGATCCATACTTCAAGCGATCAGTTATTTATATAATTGAACACAATGATGCTGGTGCAATGGGGTTTATTATTAATCAACCAATTAGCCAGTTAAATGTTGAACAGTTATTAGAAAAAATGGAATTGCCAATAAAGAACGTTTCTTCTCACAGCATGAATCAGCAAGTTTTTAATGGTGGCCCAGTCAACCAAGAGCGCGGTTTTGTACTTCATACACCACAACATAATTGGGATACTAGCCTGCAATGCTCTGATCATGTAATGATGACTAACTCAAAAGATATTATGTCTTCATTAAGTAGCCATGATGCACCTGACCAATTTATTATTACTTTAGGTTGTTCAACTTGGGAATCAGGTCAACTTGAACAAGAGTTATTAGAAAACTCTTGGTTAACAACGGCCGCTGATCCACAGCATATATTCGCTACACCTATTGAAAAACGCTGGGAACTAACAACTCAACAATTAGGTTTTGATATTTGGCAACTAGCCCCACAAGTTGGCCATAGCTAATTGAAACGTAAATTAACCAACATTAATATTTAAAGTATAGAGACATTATGAGTTGTATTATCGCCTTTGATTTTGGCGTAAAAAGTATTGGCGTAGCTATAGGTCAAAAAATCACAGAAACCGCCAGTCCACTATCAGCAATAAAAGCAGTTGATGGTATTCCTAGCTGGGACACTCTTGATGATGTATTCAAAGAATGGCAACCAGACTGTATTGTGCTTGGCTACCCTACCAATATGGATGGTACAGATCAGTTAATTACTGCGCGTGCTAAGAAGTTTGGTAAACGTTTATATAATCGATTCAAAATTCCCGTTCACGGCCATGACGAACGCTTAACGACCGTTGAAGCGAAAGAACGTTTATTTGAATTAGGTGGTTATAAGAAGTTATCTAAAGGAAAGATTGATAGTGTATCTGCTGTTCTGATTTTAGAAAGTTGGTTTAGTGCACAACATGATGAATAGTTTGCTAAGTACCTAACAAAGCATAGTGAATAATTCCTCAAAACACATATTATTGTGCTTTGAGGGCATTAATTATTTTGTGACAACGATAATATTTGATTCAGCAAGTTCTCTTGCCAACCGCTGATGGTTTTCACGTAATGATTTTAAACCTGTCTCTTCCATATCTTTAATCAGTTCTCTCAGCTTTCCGACACCAAATTTAACACCATATTTTTTGTTTGTAATTTTTGTGATTATTTTATCTGACATTAAATAAAATTGATTAGCTTTTGAAAGAATATGACTTGGTGTTTCCAATGTAGCAGGAGAATATTTCATCGTTTCCCACACAAAATCAAGTAAAACAGGCCGATCAGCTTTTAAGCCATAGCTTTTCTTTTTTTCTACTTGTATCGCATATTCTTTAAGAATAACAATATTATTTGTTATCTCATTATCTAGAGAATAGCGTAAGTAAAAATTACTCTCTTTACTATTTAATGTATCAAAAGTTATCGCTTGTGAGAGACCTTGTTGTGCCGCCAGAAAAACACCAACAATAGTAGCAACCATCATAAATACTTGGCTAATCCAGAAGCTCGATTTGGTTAGATCTTTATTATCAAATTTAGGGGATGCCCGTAAGGTTTTATTATCAGTTAGAGTATTAATGTTTATTAACTCGTGGCGAGATTTAATGAATAGTAAATGACTTTTTACTATTCATTAATTAAGGTTAGTATTAATGAATAATTTACATTGATACGACATTAATCCATATCTAAAGTAACTTCATTTAATAAGCCTGCATCAATATCTTTACCACCTTTTAATTTAATCATTAAACGTAAATCATTAGGCGAATCAGCATGATGTAATGCATCAGCATAACTAACTTCATTCAATTGATATAAATTAAACAAGGCTTGATCAAACGTTTGCATGCCAACTTCATTAGATTTTGACATAGTCTCTTTAAGTGCATGAAGTTCACCTTTAGCAATTAAATCAGAG
>CALJMY010000016.1 GCA_937981905.1 uncultured Enterobacterales bacterium | reverse complement strand
TAGTGAAACGTTAACGGCATTAAAGGCAACGTTATATAATAAAAAAGGCATAAGATTTATCTTATGCCTTTCGTTATTTTCTTATCTACTGCGTTTATCAGTACTAATTAATTACACCAAATTTAATTGAACTTGGGTATTTAACACTATGATAAATTTTATGTGTCGCCTTCACAAAATCTACTTCCTTAGCATCAAAGATATTTGGTACATAATGCTGTGGATTACGATCGATGAATGGAAACATGCTACTTTGAATTTGAATTTGTAATTTATGCCCACGTTTAATCGTGTGTAACACATCATACAATTCAAATTTCACCTGAGTAGGTTCATTTGGAGTAAATGGTTTTGGTTCACTCATACTATCTCTAAAGCGCCCACGAATAATTCCCCAACGTACTAACTCATGACGATTTGCTTTTTTTGTATCTACTTCATCAGTATTCTCGTCAATATTTGGAAACACATCCACTAGTTTAACGACAATATCCGCACTACTTTGTGAGGTTGAGAACCAAAGATCTAGATCGATTGCACCTGCAATCGTTTTATCGGTTGTCATCACTGGCGTTTCAAATACAAGTACGTCAGAACGGCGCGCTGCAAAACGTTGGTCCTCAACCATGTAAGGTCTATCCCAACCACGACTAATATTTGCTGAATGAGGAACAGGCTTATTTGGATCGCTTACCCATTGTGTATCACCCAATTTTTTAGTTGTTTTAGTGGTCGTTAAGCGTTGTTTATCATTAAGATATAACGTTTCTTGTTTAACTTTTTTAGGTGGCCATGTCTCAAAGTTTCTAAAACGGTTACTACCTGTTTCAAATATTGTTGCTTTCGCAAGTTTAGGATCATCTTTCTCTTTTAAATGATGATTAAAAAATGGTAACAATACGCTTTTTTGAAACCATTTACTGGTATCAAAACCAAAATCTGCCTCGCCTAATTTATCACCTTTCCCGCGATTCCATTGACCGTGATACCAAGGCCCCATAATAATTTTAACATTGTCTTTTTTATTGTTTTTAGACATTTTTTGATACGTTGATAAAGGACCGTATAGATCTTCAGTATCGTACCAACCACCAACAACTAGCGTTGCAGGTTTCACTTTATTCAGATGTGGTAACACATTACGTGCTTTCCAATAATCATCATAATTGGGATGCTGAGTTAACTCATCCCAAAAAGGACGCTCGTTTTTAAAGTATTTTTTATTAACGTTAGACAACGGCCCTAATTTTAAAAAGAAATCATAACCATCAGTCGTTTCTTTTTTCATGCCTTCAGGCCATGCCGCGTGAGGTGCTTTTCGTTCTTTATCAAAAGTATCAAAAAAGATAAATGCCATAGGAACAACAAAAGCACCGTTACGATGAAAATCATCAAAGAACCAGTCTGCAATAGGTGCTTGTGGTGAAATAGCTTTTAACGCTTTATGACTGTTAATAGTGGCAACAGATGTGTAATACCCCGGATAAGAAGTACCATGCATACCTACTTTGCCATTATTGTTATCAATATTTTTAACTAACCAATCGATGGTGTCATAAGTATCAGTAGCGTCATCAACCGCTTTCTTGCCACGCTTATAAGCATCTTGTGGGCGCATATTTACATATTCACCTTGTGACATAAACTTACCGCGAACATCTTGAAAAACAAAAATGAAACCTTCTTTTTCAAAGATAGCATCAGGCCCTAGACGCTTTTTATATTTATCACTTCCGTACGGCCCAACAGAGTAAGGAGTACGTTGCATAAGTATTGGATATTTTTTAGAAGTATCTGTCGGTGAATAAACAGCTGTAAATAATGTTTTTCCGTCACGCATTTTGATGTTGTATTCATACTTTACGTAATTTGCACGAATAGAATCAGCGCGTTCATTGGTCTTCTTCTCAGCGGCATAAGTATTTATTGCCCCACTAAGAAAAGTAAAAGCCATAAATATAATGGCTAATCGTTTAAAGTTCATCAAATTATCCTTGGTAAGTTCTTGTATCTAAGTTCTTGTCGAGTTAATTGTTTGGTTATTAGGTAAATAATACCTTATTGATTAAATTCGCCACAGAGATAGTTAAAAAGTACTTGTAACTAAATGCTATGCCGCTATCATCACCCACATATAACTAGCTAAGATATTGAATCATTATGAGTAAAAAACATTATGTCATTTGGAAAGGTCAAACAACTGGCGTTTTTGATTCTTGGCCACAAGTAAAAAGCTTAATTGATGGGCGCAGCGATGCTCAATATATGGGGTTTGAATCTAAAGAAGCGGCTGAATTAGCGTTTAAAGATACTTATACTCGAGCTTTAATGAATCGCTCTTTAACTAAGAATGCCAAATCAGGCTCAGTAACAAGAGCAGCAGCTAAATCGTCACCTTCAGCGCAATCGAAGCCTTCACAACCGACGTCATCGCCGCTTAAATCAAATAGTAGAACTGTTGAACATAGTGATATTAATATTTATTGTGATGGTGCTTGTTCTCCTAATCCGGGAAAATCCGGCACAGGTATAGCCGTTTATCACGGTAAAGTACCAACCACACTTTATTACGGTCTGTTTGACGCAAATGGTACAAACAACACAGCAGAATTACTTGGTATGCTAGAAGCATTTAAGCTAGCGGTTCCATTTATTGAACAACAAAAATCAGTGCAAATCCTATCTGATTCTAAATATTCAATTGATTGTATTACCAAATGGGCTGCCGGTTGGAAAAAGAAAGGCTGGAAACGCGGTAAAAATGAAGAAATAAAAAACTTAGAAATCATTCAAGAATGTTTTGCTTTATATAGCGAGATTAAAAATAATATTACAATTGCTCACGTAAAAGGCCACGCAAATATACAAGGTAACGAATTAGCTGATCGAATGGCTGTTTTCGCACGTATGTATAAAGAACCTAAATTAATGGTGTATCCGAATGAGTTAGATATTGCCACTATTTTAGCTATGCCCTCTGGCTAATTGATTTGGATAAAAAGTAAAGTATTTATAATGAAGATTGATCATTCATCACCAAAAATAGCCATTATCGGCGGTGGTATTGCTGGCGCAACGGCAGCGACTTACCTAGCAAATTTAGGCTTAAACATAACTTTGATTGAAAAGGGTCCAAGTTTAGTTAACGGTCCTCCTATTTGTCATTTACATGCGGGCGGTAATTTATATCGTGAAATTGATACTCAACAATGTATTACACTGCTACGCCAATCTATTGATACGCTAAAACTCTACCCTGCTTGTGCTGATTATCGCCCAACGGTCATTGCTATACCTAAGCGTGACCCCGGTTGTTTTAACGACTTAAAACCTCGTCTTAATCAATTACAATATCATTATCAACTGTTAGTTGATCAAGACAGTACCAATAAAGTATTGGGTGAACCAAGCGAATATTTTACAACGTATTCAAAAGAAGACGTTGAACGTTTAGCAACACAAGAAATTGTAGAGCAACCTAAAACAAAAGATGATTGGTTAATTCCCGTTGCTAAAACACTTGATTTAGACAAGTTAAAATTTCCGTTAGTCATGGTTCAAGAATACGGACTCAACGTATTTAGACTTGCAGCTAGTGCAACACTAACAACCGCGCAGCAGCCTACTTGCCAAGTACTAACAGGTACAACAGTAACTACCATTAAAAAAGTTAATGGTGTATGGCAAGTCACTTTAGATAACAATGGGAAATTAACCGACACTACGTTTGATTACATAGTGAATGCAGGCGGGTATAAAAGTGGCGCAATAGATGACTTAGTTGGTTGTTATACTAAGCGTTTAGTAGAATTTAAAGCTGCTTATGTGACGCAATGGAACCATAATTTAGGCCAATTTCCTGAAGTGATTTTCTACGGTGAACGCGGTACGCCTAATGGCATGGCGCAATTAACACCTTATCCTAATGGATACTTTCAAATTCATGGTATGACAAAAGACATCACTTTGTTTGAAGATGGTTTAGTTAACAACAATACACAATCTGCTCAACCTAACTTACCAAAAGAATTGTCAGATAAAATTGTAAACCAGTGGCCTGATGATGTCGCTATACATCGTACACAACGCTCAATAGATTTTATGGCGCATTTCATTCCATCTTTTGATGAGGCATTAGTGGGTGGTAAACCTTTATTTGGTGCTCAACAAATTCCGGGAAAAGATCCTGATCTACGTGCTAGTGATGTCGATTTTCCAGTGAAGAACTATGCAAGAAGTGAAATTGTAAAAGCATCGTCAGCCATAGACGCCGCAGAATTAATTTATAATAATATTTGTACTGTGTTTGATCTAAAAATTAAAGCCGCTGATATATCAACCAATATTAATTTAACGTTGAGTGAACAAGATATATCATCTACCGCTCAAAAGTTAGCGATAGCACGTGACTATCCGGTTTCACTTGCAGACAGAGTGGTTGGTTAATTGAGAAATTCACATTCATTAACAATGAATGTGAAGTTAAAACTATTTAGCTGCTTTCCAACATTCAATTTCAAGCTGAATAGACTGTTCGCCGCTTGTTAACCAAATATCGCCATCGCTGATTGAAAACTGTAATTGCATTGTTCTGCTAACTAAACCAGATAACGCTTCCATCATGTCATCATTAACGAAATAAACACTTAAATTATCAAATTTATTGGCAGCGCTTTCGTTTTGTTTCCACCACGCTTTAGCGCTGTTACTACCATAGCTAAATAATATTGACTCTTTAGCACGAACACTGCCTTTTTTAATACGCTTTTCGTCTGGCGTACCAAGATCAATCCATAGTTCTATTTCATCGCTATAATTTTTTTGCCATAAATCAGGTTCATCTTCATCAGACAATCCTTTGCTAAAAATCAAACGTTCATTGGCGTTAAGTGCCCATGCAACAATACGTAACATCATACGTTGTAAAGTTTCAGATGGATGCTGTGCAACTGTTAAATTTTGATCAAGATAAATGTCTTTATCCATGTTCGCTAAGTTAACTTCAGCTTTAAAAATAGTGGCTTTTTGCGCCATGATAATACACCTAATAATGAAATTGTCGTCATGGTACGTTAATAAACAAAAACGTCCAATTATTTAATGATTTACGCATTTACTTTGTTACACTCATAGCTCTTTATTGATATGACTTAGTGATGATCGCGATGCAAAAAAATAATAAAATTAATGTCGAACTACTCCTTACTGGCAACGAATTAGTATCTGGTGATGTAATTGATAGCAACTCAGCTTTTATTGCTCAAGACCTAGGTAAACTAGGCCTTGAAGTTACGCGCCGAGTTACAGTAAAAGACGACTTAACCCTGCTTGCACAAGAAATTAGCGAGCAAACAAAGCGATGTGATATTCTTATTATTAATGGCGGTTTAGGGCCAACGGTTGATGACATGACATCGCAAGCCCTAGCGATTGCTGCTAACGTGCCCATTGTTGAACATAAAGACGCAATGACCAGTCTTTTAGCGTGGTGCCAACGCCGTAATTACGAGTTAAACGAGTCCAATAGAAAACAAGCGATGTTACCTCAAGGCTGTGACGTTATTGCCAATGAAACAGGCAGCGCCGTTGGTTTCACGTTATCACTCAATAATTGCCAAGTTTATACCACTCCCGGAGTGCCTCGTGAGCTTAAAAATATGCTGCCTAATGAGATCATGCCCCATATCCAACAACAATTTAATGTCACTGACACCACCGACATTAGCCGCTTTAACCTCTTTGGTCTTGGCGAAGCCACTATTCAAGAATTAGTAAACGAGCATTTACCAGACTGGCCTGACGATATCGAGCTAGGTTATCGCGCGGCAATGCCTCACATTGAAATAAAGCTAACAACCCACGATCAAGCTGGGCATGACAAAAAGCCATTATGGCAAACAAAGCTCGCGAATTTATTAGGCGCACACGTTATTGGCGATGGCAAAATGTCGATGGCGAAATCTCTCATTAATGCGCTCGATGCAAACAACAAAAAAGTGACCTTTGCCGAGTCTTGCACTGGCGGCTTAATATCGTCACTCATCACCAAGGAATCCGGTTCGTCTTCTGTGTTTGAAGCAGGATTTATTACCTACTCTAATGCGATGAAAACAAAAATGATTGATGTGCCAGAGTCATTATTAATTGAACATGGCGCAGTCAGCGAACCAGTAGTTAAAGCTATGTTAACGGGAGCATTAAAACAAAGCGGCGCCGATGTAGGCGTAGCGGTTTCAGGCATTGCTGGACCAAATGGCGGCACTAATGACAAACCAGTGGGACTTGTTTGGATTGCTTGGGGAGATGCACAAGTGCAACATACAGTCGCATTATTACTAACAATACCAAGAACAGCCTTTCAACAATATGTGGCTACAGCAGCAATAGATTTAGTTAAACGTCATGTGCTTGATATTGTTGAGCCGCCTGAGTATTTATCAACTAGAGCCTTTAAAAAATAACTATCACTTAATTGTGCAAAAGAGACAGTTAATATCTCTTTTGCACGTCTTTTGGCATTGATTTTACATACGCTGATCACAACAAGGAAAACCTAATAGGGATCTCAAAATTAGGATTAACTCCCTCAGGTAATGGTTTATATTTCCCGACTCTCTGAACCGCTTTGATTGCTGACTTGTCTAGTAGCAAATAATCACTTGAAGTGACAACTTTAATATCGGTTATTTTCCCACTTGAATGAATAATAAAAGCAACCTTAACAACGCCCTCTTGACGCTTTCGTTTAGCTTTTCTAGGATAAGTTCGAGCCGCTTGTTGGCTGATACGGCGCTGCAACTGTGCAATATAACTCGCACTAGTAGTATTTTGTTTTTTAGACTCCGTAGCCTTACCACCTGTTGCTTGTTGAGTTTCAACTGACGAATCTTCAACGCTAGCTTGACTACTTTCTTTCATCCCTAGATTAGTTCGTGCCGGGCTTGTCGATTTAGAGTTTGCTTGCTCAGACGGTGACTTTTTCTGCGTTAAAGTATTTTCAATTTCTTGAGCTTCATTCTTATCGTCAATATTCGGCTGTGCTTTAGCAACAACTAATTTAGAGCTGTCTGTTTTTACTTTTGTTAGTTTCTTGTCAGTCTTTGTATCTATTACTTTATCAGGCTGAGGTCTAGAGACTTCACGTTCCTTGGTTTTTTCAGGTAACTTTTCTGGTG
>CALJMY010000015.1 GCA_937981905.1 uncultured Enterobacterales bacterium | reverse complement strand
ACAAAACGCCTAATCTTGAATTTATTATCCTGATGGCTTCTATGATGTCTCTAGTTGCTTTATCTATTGATGCTATTTTACCGGCTATGGGATTGATTTCTTCATCGTTAGCAATCAGCGATACACAAAATATCCAGTTGGTTATTTCATTAGTGCTGTTAGGACAAGGCTGTGGGCAATTAATTTTTGGGCCATTGTCGGATACTTTTGGGCGAAAACCATTAATTTATGCGGGTTATAGTATATTTATCGTAGCTACTATTGTGTGTATGTACACTACAACGTTTGATGAATTACTCATTGCTCGTTTCATGCAAGGCTTTGGTGTCGCAGCGCCGAGAGTGCTTACGATGG
The DNA here is from genome assembly GCA_937981905.1 of uncultured Enterobacterales bacterium. GTDB lineage: Bacteria > Pseudomonadota > Gammaproteobacteria > Enterobacterales > Psychrobiaceae > Psychrobium. The sequence continues at coordinate 2,969 of CALJMY010000015.1, read as the reverse complement.
TGATGATTCGAGATAAATACTCTGGTAAACGTATGGCGCAAGTTATGTCGTTTATTATGGTATTTTTTATTTTAGTGCCGATGATTGCACCATTGCTCGGTCAAGGTATTTTATTATTTGCTCCATGGAGAGCAATATTCGCAGCAATACTTATTTTTGGATTGATATCATTAATATGGTTTGGTTTTAGACAACCTGAAACCTTAGACGAAAAGCACCGAAAAGAATTAAAATTTTCAGTTTTGTGGAATACTTTAAAAGAAGTTGTCACAACACCCGTGTCTATGTGTTACACATTAGCAGCAGGTATTTTGTCTGGTAGTTTTATTTCTTATTTGGCTAGTGCGCAACAATTATTTGGCCAGGAATATAACTTAACTGATAGCTTTGCCATTTACTTTTCATTCATGGCGTTAGTCTTCGGTTTAGCTTCTTTCTTTAATGGTAAAGTCGTTGTTAAAAAAGGCATGCAATATCTCGTTTATAGAGCGTTTAGTTTGTTAGCTCTTTCTTCTATTACCTTCCTCTTAATTGTTCTTAATGATAACTATCTGCCCCCATTAAGTTGGACAACGGGATATTTCGTTATTGTCTTTGCTTGTGTTGGCGTTTTATTTGGTAACCTTAATGCTCTAGCTATGGAGCCATTAGGTCATCTTGCTGGGTTTGGGGCTGCTGTAGTTGGTGCCTGCTCAACACTAATAGCCGTTTCTATTGCTATGTTTATTGGTGAAATGTATGACGGCAGTGTATTACCATTAGTGATAGGTTTTACTTGCTGCAGTATTTTGGCAGGCATAGTAGTATGCGCAATCGAACGACATAGAACACCTTAATTAGGTGATGAAATTAAATTATTTATAGAGTAAGAATAATAAGACATGCTTTTAGTTATCGATAATTATGATTCATTTACTTATAACATTGTGCAATATTTTCAACAGTTAGGACAAACTGTCGAAGTAGTGCGTAATGACGAAGTAACAATTGATGATATAGAAAAAATGGCACCACAATATTTAGTGATTTCCCCTGGACCTTGTTCACCTAATGAGGCTGGAATATCGCTAGAAGCCATTACTTATTTTGCAGGTAAGTTACCAATATTAGGTGTGTGTTTAGGACATCAAGCAATAGCGCAGGCATTTGGTGGTAGTGTGGTATTAGCAGGTAAAGTAATGCATGGAAAAACATCATTAATCACACATGATTGTTTAGGTGTATTTAATGAATTACCTAACCCACTAAGGGTAACCCGTTATCATTCGTTAGTTGTTGAACCTGATACATTACCTGAATGCTTTGAAGTGACTGCTACTGTGTATGAAAAAAGTAATGAAATTATGGCCATGCGCCATAAAACGTTGCCGATAGAAAGTGTTCAATTTCATCCTGAATCAATTTTAACGGAGCAGGGGTTGGCGTTATTGGGTAACTTTATTAAACGCTTCACTGTTAAAAAGTAGTAAAGCGTTTGAATAGTTTTCAGAGTATTAACCTTTTTGATAATGAGGCATTTGATGAGGCTTAGGTACCCATTGGCTTAACACCAAAGAACAAGCTGCTAACGCAGCTCCTGCATAAAATACTAACGATTTATCAACTAACCAAATCAAACCAAATAGCGCTGGAATAACAACAGCAGCAATGTGATTAATACTAAAACTCACACCTGCACTACCTGCTAAGTCTTGCGGATCGGCAATTTTTTTAAAATAGGTTTTTAGTGCAATTGCCATTGCAAAAAATAGATGATCAATCACATACAACCCCGCAGCAATTTTACTTGAATCTACTAGCGCATAACCAGTAAATACAATGATCAAACCAACGTACTCTATGGTTAATGCTTTTCGCTCACCAACACGGCCAATCCAAGCGCCAATTTTAGGCGCAAGAAAGAAATTAATTACATGATTAAGCATATAAAGTACTGTAATTTCAGCAACGCTATAACCAAATTTTTCTACCATTAAAAAACCTGCGAATACTACAAATATCTGTCGTCTGGCCCCTGAGAAAAATGTTAACAAGTAGTAAAGGCTATAACGTTTCTTAAGGATTAGCTTTTTATCTTGTGGTACACCATGATTGAATTCTGGCATGGCAAAATATAATAGTAATGTTACGGCTAAGCCGATTGATCCTAGAGTGAGATACACCCACTTATAATCGGTATCGATTAAACTAAAAGCAACCCAGACGGCACCATAACCAAATAGCGCTGCTGCTGATTTTACAGATAATAATTTACCTAATTTTTCAGGTGCTTCTTGTTGATTAAACCATTGTAGGCTTAATGATTGATTGATAGTTTCATAATAATGATAACCAACCGACATTAGTACCGTTGTTGCATATAAACCGTATATTGTCGGGAAAAAACCAGTAATAGCGACTCCTATCGACATTAATGCTAATGACACGACTGCGAAAGTTTGTTCTTTTAATACCAACAAAATAAACACTGCAGTAAATGCGAGAAATCCTGGAACTTCACGCAGAGATTGCAACATACCTATTTCTGCACCAGTAAAATTAACATTATCGATAGCAAAATTATTGAGCATGGCTAACCATGCCGAAAAAGTCACTGACATTGCTATAGACGCTAAAGCAAGATAGACAAAAGGTGTTTGCCATTTTTTGGGTATTATTTCAAATGTCATTAGAGTCTTTATATGGTGGTTTTATGTGAATCGATTATAAGGTACTTAATCATATTGAGCATTAATAGTTATGGTGTTAAAGAAGAATAACTATATAAAAAATTAATTATATCAGCTAATAATTTACAACTATTATCCTTACCACTATAGTTGATACATCGTCTGTACTACTAAAATCAAGTTGATTATTGGCCTAAGTCATCATAAATAGGATGTTTAATGAGAAGTTTACTTATTGTATTACTTGCTATGAATATAACCGCATGTAAAACGACAACATTGTTAGTAGCTCCACAGAGT
>CALJMY010000014.1 GCA_937981905.1 uncultured Enterobacterales bacterium | reverse complement strand
ATTAGATGCAATCATACAAAAATCATCATCACTAGAAATCACAACATCTAGCACAAAATCAGTAGCTTCTTGCACATCAGTTACATCTGCTTCATAAGAGTTATCATAATCAGCGCAATCACTACTAGTATTGGTAAAAATTGCATCGGTAATATCAATGATTGCCGTCGTTGTATCGGTCACTGTAGTTGTATCAGTATCGGTCACTGTAGTTGTATCAGTATCCGTCGCAGTAGTTGTATCTGTGTCTGTTGTGTCTACTGAACTATCACTACTTGAGCCGCCACAAGCTGTTAAGCCTAATACACAACCCAGCAAAATAGCTTTACAACATAACGATTTATTAAAGTGCTTCATTGATTCTTTCCTTGTATAAATTAGATGACTTTTAAATTAAATATAAACTCTATAAATCGTATTTATATATTCAATTAATTATAGCCTAGCATCAACAATAGATTGTTCGTAACTTGAATAGCTAACTTTACAATAAATTACATTCGATCGCATAATTAGTAAAATATGCACAATTGAGCAAATGACAAAGCTAAATCTTGGTTAAATAAAGCAGATATTAATAATGAAATATTTTCTGAAGTGATGTGTATTGATCGTAAAAATGCCTAGAAATACATCATATACGTACACGACATTGGCATAAGTAATGTAAATAATAAAAAGACTAACTCAATAAAAATTTCTTAGATTGTTTTTTCGAGTCACTTTTCTTTTTCTCATCATTATTCATTTCGGCTATTTTTTAATATGTATTTAGAGCTTATAGAATATGTCATCATATAATTTTATAAAAACGAACATTATAAGATAAATCTAAACCCTTGTCGGATTGATGTTTTTAATAGTCTTTAGATAATACCTTGAGCCATTAAATAATTTTCTATTTCATTTGTATGAGGTTTGAAGCCACGCCAACGACCTATCGCTTTGTTGTTCAATGGTTGACGAACTTGTACCTTACTGGCTGTCGACACTGGAGCATCATTTAAATGGAAGTTCATACAAGCAGGTTGCCATTCTAGGTCACAAAATTTAACAAGATTTTTTATTTCTTGCTCAGGATGTTCGATTAATTCTTCGTATTTAACTATTTTAATATTACTGTGCAGCGATTGAAAATGTTCTATTAGTTTATAAAAACGATTATAGAATTTAGCCGTATCAAGTAAGTTTAACGAGTAACTGTAATATGGATTATTAATAGTGAATAATTGACGGTAATTACCAATACAGGTATCCATTGAATCGCGTAACAAACAAATTATTTTGGCATTAGGAAGTGCTTTGGTAATCAAATCTATATAGTAAAAATTGAACGGTAGTTTATCAATAAAATGCTTACTGTTTCCTGTTACTACTCGGGTTGATTGTAGGTAACTACTTCCTAACTGTTCGTAATCTAATGTGTATGCTTGACTCAATGTTTCCATATCAAGAACATGCGACGAAGTTGTTTGAGACAGTTTTTTTACACACAAACCAAAATCTTGTAATTCACCTGCCGATTGTACATCGCTGTGGCTTGATAGAATCCGTTCAACAAGCGTTGTGCCAGACCGCGGCATACCCAAGACAAAAATAGGCTCGTTTGTTGGGTTTCCATTATTTAGTTGATGCTGACTATTAACACTTAATTGCTCGATATGCTCAAATAATGCTTGAGATGTATTATTATCAAAAGAAGATTGACGATGTTTCGCTGCTTTTCCTTGCTCTAAAGCTAAGTACGCTAAATTAAAGTCGCCTATGTCTTGATACTCTTTGCCTAATGCATGCCCAATATGAAGTTGCGCATCAGGATTAGACACTTGTTTCGCTATTTTTTCTAATCTTGCTATATGATTTTTATCGCTATTAGCTTTTATTAAATCGGCTAATGCAAAATGGCTTTGATGATGCAAAAAATTGAGCGATATTGCTTGTTCAAACGCATTTTCAGCTTGCTTAAATAATCCTAAAAATTTAGTACATACACCGTAATTGTAATAATATTGTGCGTGTTGCGGTTGATCATTACTACATAACGCTAACGCCTGCTCAAAATATCCTATCGCGTATTCATGCACCCCAACTTGCGTTAAAGCCACCCCTAATGTATCTGCATCTAGTGCTAGTTTAATCGTATCTAATTGAACGCTTAATGCGGTTTTTTTAGCAAGTTGTAATTGACCTGTCAGTGAATAACATTTTGCTAATTGCGCCGTATATTCAATGCGACTATCATCCAATGAAAGTGTTTTATCTAACAATTGGATTGCTTTTTTTATTTGCCCAACACGTAAATTAACCATCGCCATTAAAAAGTAACCGTCGGCAAAGTCTGGTTTGTTTGTCACTAGTTCAACTAGTGCTTTGTGTGCGTGTTGTATGTCACCTTCATTAAGAGAACGTATAGCACTTTGATGAAGTTGTTTTAAATGTGGTTGCATATTGTTTTTAATGACTACTTTTAGGTAACTGTTTTTAAATGACAGCATTTAAATAACTAGTTATAGCCTAACAATAAAAAAGGCTCAAATAAATTTGAGCCTTAATTACTTGTTTAACTACTTATTTAGCTGTTTAGCTAATTTTTAATTATATGTTGTAGATCAAAAATTATAATCCGAATTTATAATTAAATTTAACACCAACAGTTAATGGTTTATTGATAAATCGACCATAGTTACGTTGGATGTCGGCACCGTTTGCTGACGTTATATCAGCCGTTGAGCGACGTACTGATGTTACTGCATATTTATCAAATAAATTATCAACATATAACGTAGTTGACCATGCATCAGCTGTTAATTTAGCTGAAATATTGCTTAACGCATACCCACCTAATGTTTCGCCATCATCATGTAATCCAATTTTAGTGATAATGTCGCTTTGCGCTGTTAAACCATAATTAATATCAAGTGTTTTATCGCCAAACACTTCAGTTTGATAATTAATACCTAATGAGAATTGACGTTCCGGAGAACCAGACAATCTATCTCCATCTTCACCGCCATCTGTGCCATCTGCATTAAACAAAGCAGGTACATCGCTAGTTAATTCAGCTTGAGTGTACGCGAACGTTGCAAAAGCGGTTAACGAGTCACTTAATATCGCACGACTTGAAATTTCAATACCTTTCGAATTTGCTGAACCAGCATTTGAAATAAACGGCAGTTGGCCAACATCTGTTGCACCAGTCACTTGTGCATCATCCCAGTCTACGTTAAAGATTGCTGCATTAAAGTGGAACTTGTTACTAAACCACGTACTTTTAAAACCAAGCTCATAATTAGTCGTCGTATCTGCTTCATAAAACTTATTATCTGGTGAAACACAACCAGATTGATTATCTGGTATCGGATCAGGACATATTGCAATTGGATTAGATCCCCCAATACGATAACCTTCACTTACTGTTGCATAAGCCATAACAGTATCAGTAAATTGATATTTAGCATTAAATTTCAATAAATTACCATCATCACCTGCATTATTAGGCTCAAACTCTAAATTAATAGCATCAGGAGCAGCGCCATCAAATAATGTGTTAAATAATGGGAAATCTACCGCTGACTTTGCCTCGATATCATATTCATAAAAACGAACACCTAAGGTAACGTCTAATTTTTCTGTTACTTGATAAGCAATTTCACCAAAAATAGCAGACTCTGTTATTTCAGATGTATCAGCTTGGAAGAACTCAAGCTCATCAGGACGAATTTGAGCTCCACCGAATTCATCAACAGCGAATTGGCCGAAACCTGGGGTAAACTCTTTACTGGTCGAATCTAATTCAATTTTGTTATAAAATAAACCAGCAATCCAACTAAAATCACTGTCAGACTGTGAAACTAAACGCAATTCTTGAGTGAAAGTATCACGATCATCTTCTTCACGAGTAAATGCAGAAAACGCTGGAAATTCTTCGTAGCCATAATCTAAACGGATTAATAAATCGGTTTGATCACGTTGACCTTCTGCTTCAAACGTTGAAATGCCCGTTGCAGAGACTAATTCAGCAAAACCTAAATCAGCTTTTAATTCTAAACTCAGTAGTTGATCTTCTTTTTCACGTGGCTCTGTGTAACGATACGCAGACTCATATTTACCAACTACATCACTTAAACTATTACTTTCATTAAGTGCGTTGTAATGAACAATTGAACGTCCTTCACTGTCTTGGTTTTGGTAAAAATAGTTTAATGTGGCTTCAAATGTATCACTTGGTTTCCATCGTAGAGAAACACGTGCCGATGTAGTCGTTTCACCGTTTGCATCTTTGGCTTGTTTAACATTATCGTCAACTGCTGTGCTATCTGTAAAATCAGGATCCGTTAAAGAAACACCCGGTTCTTTAACAAGGTAGTTATAGTCAATAAAACCTGGATCTTCATAAATATTTAAACTTGCACGTACAGCCAGTTCATCTTCAATTAGTGGAACGTTAACAATAAAGCCCCCCTCACCACCTACCGAAGAACTTTCTTTATTTTGGAACACATCGCCATAAATTTCACCTGAGAAATAATCCAGCTCAGGAGCTTTTAAAATATAACGAATAGCACCGCCTAACGTGCCTGCACCATATAATGTGCCTTGTGGCCCAATAAGTACTTCAACTCGCTCAACATCAACCAAACGCATATCAACAGTAACAGGAATTTCATTAATGTATGTTGCAACAGTACCGCCATCTGAATCAGGTCCTGATGAATTAGTATTCAAACCACGCACGATAATAGGTGAGCCAGAACGCCCACCTTGATCTGTAATATTTAGACCAGGAACCCAGCGAGCAATGTCAGCTAATTCGCTAATATTTTGATCGCCTAATATGTCGCCATCCAATGCAGTAATATTTAAAGGTGCTTCTTGCACAGTGCCACTTCTTCGTGTGGCGCTTACTTGAATAACTTCAAGTGAATTGTCTTTTATTGCTACTTCATCTGCTGCAAAAGCAGTATTTGGAACCAATATAGAACCAGACATTACTCCTGATACAGCCAACGCCAATATGCTTGGTTTAAACATTAAATCATTCCTCAGGTTTCAATTCTTTTCAAAGGCGAGAGTTTACCGCTTAATTTTAAGTTTAAAAAGACAATATAAATGAATTAAATTGATTCATTAAATTAATTATATTCGTTCATTGCATTCCATTGAAAATAAACACTAATTATAAAAAGGGTTATCGATCGTTAAACATTACATAGATATAGCTATGACGCTTTGTTACATTCAGGCGAATCAAATCCTAATATAAGAAGAAGTTTATGAAAAAAACATTACTATCGTCTACCGTTGCCTTACTTTGTTTTACGAGCTTGCAAGCACAGGCCGTTACTTATATTAGTGCTAAAGCTATGCTTGATGTACAAAGTGGTAAACTCATCACATCACCTCTTATCACCATTGATAACGGCAAAATTACAGCCGTTGAGCGCAATAAAAAACCTACGATTAAAAATAATGATGAATATATCCAACTGCCAGAATTAACCTTAGTACCTGGTTTAATGGATATGCACGTACACCTCACTAGTGATCCAACCGTATCGTACAGCGAACGTTTAGGACAATCGGTACCACGAATGGCCATTAAAGCGGCTCACTTTGCCAAGAAAACATTAGAAGCAGGCTTTACTACAGTTCGAAATGTTGGTGCACCGGGTTATAGTGTAATAGCCGTTCGCGACGGTATTAACGCTGGTGATATTATTGGCCCTCGAATTTGGGCTGCAGGTCCATCGCTTGGTATTACGGGCGGTCATTGTGATAATAACCGCTTACCGCCTGAGTTAAAGTATCAAGCTGAAGGTGTAGCTAATGGCCCTTGGAATGCACGTATAAAAGTCCGTGAAAATATAAAATATGGCGCTAATGTCATTAAATTTTGTGCCACAGGTGGCGTATTCTCAAAAGGAACAAAGGTTGGTGTACAGCAATATGCATTATCCGAAATGACTGCAATTGTGGAAGAGGCTCATATGCGTGATCTTCCTGTTGCAGCCCATGCTCATGGTACCAACGGAATCAAAGCAGCCATCAAAGCTGGTGTAGATAGTATAGAGCACGCGAGTTTTTTAGACGATGAAGCAATCCAACTTGCGTTAAAACATGGTACTTGGTTATCAATGGATATTTATAATACGGAATATACCCTCGCCTATGGTGAACAAAATGGTGTAGACGAAGAGAACTTAAACAAAGAGCGTCAAGTATCTAAAAGGCAAAGAGATAGTTTCACTCGTGCAGTAAAAGCAGGTGTAAAAATGGTGTTTGGCACCGATGCAGCTATTTACCCACATGGCGATAATGCAAAGCAGTTTTCGCGTATGGTGAAATATGGCATGACAGAGTTACAAGCTATTCAAGCGTCAACCATTAACAGTGCAAAATTACTCAAAATGGATAAACAATTAGGACAAATTAAAAAAGGATTTTCAGGTGATATTATTGCCGTTAAAGGCAGCCCTCTAAATGATATTAGTATTTTAGAGAATGTATCTTTTGTAATGAAAGCAGGTATTGTTTATAAGCAATAAGCACTTAACCACACTAACAATAGCTTATTTAAATCATAAGTTTGATTTATAATATGAGGCTGATGTATTCATTTAATTAGCCTCATTTATACTGATTATTGACTATTCCCACCATGAAGAAATCAACTATATTTTTTGATGACACACCATTTTAATTTTGGCTGTTTAGCTAATATTGAGCGCGACCAAGTAGACTGGTTAAATTATCAAATGTCTTTTGAGGAATGAGTTTTTTACCCTCTTTTGTTCTGTCAAGTAAGGACAACATTGCAGGAATATATTTTTTATAATCTTCCTTTAAGAAATAAAGATTCGCTAATAAATGTATGCTTTGATATTGCTGTTCATAATTAAGAATATTAGGTTCTATCGCTAATAATACATAGTTAATGACTTGATCATAATCTCTATCAGGAAAGTCTAAGATGATAATTGATAAATATAAACGACAATACGCTCGATCATAAGTACTCATATTCTCTGATGCCAGCATTGTTTTTACAATGTTAGCAGCTTCTTCAAGTTTACCTGCTTTTTGTAATGCAGCCGCTTTAGAAAGTTGCGTTGCGACACTCAAACTAGTCAGATTTTCACGCTCCTTAGGAAAGTACATTTTCAAACGACGCTTATGATGTTTATAGATGTCATTTAGGGCGATTGATATTATTTCTAAAGACTCAAAACTTGTTTCATCTGTTATTTTATTAGACGATAAAAAAGCATAACCGTCAGAGATGCAGGGTTTATTATTAGATCTAATATTGCAGTGCAATTGTTGAAATTGCCCAATGACATCTAACCGCTGAACAATATCTTCCCCAACACTATATTTACTTAAACAATTGGCAATATATTCAAGCGTTAAATAAGATTCATTTGGTGATAATGTTAATGGTAACTCTTCAATTTTTTGCTGGCATTGCTCAAGACCAGTTAAATACACTTTAGACAGCTCGCTAAAGTTAGTCTTGATTATTTGACGCCAAGCCTCTGCATCAGCTTTATCATTTTTAATAACTTCAGGGTGAGATGTCTCTAAGTAATCATGATACAACTCTATTTTGTCATGAGACAATTCGCCAAAATCACCGCGTTTCAAACCAACCGCTAAGAAATATTTAGCTTCTATATTTCCTTTATTGATTAACTCTTGAAATAAAGCTTTTGCTTTTTTACGATTATCTAATCCAAAACTTGTTATATATTCCATTGCTAATTTTCTAGTAACAGTATGATCACCTTTGAGATATGCCTTTTCATATATCGGGATTAATCGTTGTTTGACTTGCTCGCTAGTTAACCCCCCTTTGCGAGAAAAATCTTCCTCGGTCGCAATAGGCGACAATAATGCCTGTCTAAGATCAACTCTCACTGGGTTATTGGTTTGGCACCCTGAAATAAACAACACACTGATAATGGATAAATAGATAGATAACTTCACGAAATTTCGTCCTTAAAAACTTTGATATATAGGTTAAATATTAACGAGAAAGTAAAGTAACAAATTAGTGATTTAAAATCATAAAAATTATTAAATCGGTCATTGAAGTGAAGATAATAAATATCGTTTTTAATATTCAATTATTGTTATGTTTTATTTGATATTTTTTTGCAGTTTTTTTGAACGTTATTAAAGCAAATTACACAGTAAAAAACATAATATTTTAGCTAATGTGAATAACTCATTAGCTATTTATTAATAGTATAAAAATTAGAAATAAAAAAGGGCGATGATTCGCCCTTTTTTATTATGACTTAAAAATTATAAGTCGCTGATAACTTAAAGTTACGAGGTGTGCCTGGCTGAACCCAAACATCTGCAAATGAATTGGTATAATACGTTTCATCAAATAAGTTATTAATTTCAGCACGTAAAACAACAGAATCGCTCACTTGATAAGTCGAAAATACTCGGCTGGTTGTGTAGCTTGGTAATTCAAAGTCAGTACCAAAGAAACCGTTGCGATCATCTACATAAAGTAAGCCGCCGCCAAAAGTAAAATCTTTTCCAGACAATTGCGTCGATCTTACAAGTTGCAAGCTCAGCTGTTGTTCTGGAATATTTAAGAGCGAACTTCCTGCTTCAACAGTAAAGCCAAAGTTAGCATCAAAAAATTCATTTTTAGTTTTTACATCAACATAAGTGTACGAAGCCAGAATATTTAAACCTTCTGCGATTTCACCGCTAATATCGATTTCAAATCCTTTACTTTCCGCTTCGCCAATAGCAGCACTTGTAAATGCTGTTGGATCGTCAACAACTAATAAATTATCTTGCTCTACTTTAAATATAGAGGCACTACCAACTAATGCACCATCCTTTAATGTAAATTTCACACCAACTTCAGCAGAAGTAGATTGATTTGGTTCAAACCCATCGCCATTTGAATCAGTCCCCGATAAAGGACGAAAATTCTCTCCATAAGCAGCATAGAAAGATAAAGCGTCAGATGTTTTATACACAATGCCAAATTGAGGACTGATACGTGTTTCTGTTTGTTTAGATTGAGTGTCCGACAAACGGTTGTTAAGTGTTTGCTCATAATCATCAAAACGCGCACCAATACGAATATCAAGCTTGTCTGTTAGGCTAATTTGATCTTGTATAAAAACACCTACAGACTTTTGTATTTCAACACGATTGGCATTTGGTAAAAGCTCAGGTAATTCGAAAGCACCATAAACAGGATTGAATACATTAATAGATAAATCAAAATCAGGGATTTGATTACTGCGTATACGATCAATAATTTGATCATTTTCAAACCTATCGGAATCAATACCAACAATTAAACGATGTTGTAAACCTGCTAATTCAATATCTCCTGTCAATTCAGCACGAATAACATGATACTCAGCATCGTAATCACGAAAGCGACTAAATCGATCAACGCTACCATCATCCTCTACACCTGAAAAACCTGTTTCAGTTGCAAGACCTTCTAACGAAGTCTTACGATAATTAACGCCAACTAATGCACTCCAATTCTCATTAAAGTCATGTTGAAATTCAACTTGATGGCCAATAACGTCTGTTTCAATTGGACCATCACCCGGCTCACCTAAAAATCGACTGTCAGGAATAAGGCCAAGCTCACCGTCTATCGCTAAGACACCACGATCAAAAGGGACTTCTTGATGACTATATTCTAATTCATAAATTAATTGACTATCATCACTAATATTCCATGCTACAGAAGGAGTAAAACCTTGTTTAGTTGTTTCAATCGTATCGCGAAAACTTCTTGCGTCTTCATAAAAACCCACTAACCGAATAGCAACGTCATCTGACACTGGTGTTGTGTAATCAATATCTACACGATAAGTATCATAACTTCCGCCTGATAATTTAATCTCGCCTTCAGTATCAAACGTTGGACGTTTAGTCACTAAATTAACGGTACCACCGGGTTCACCACGACCAAAAAGTGCAGCTCTTGGCCCTTTTAAAACTTCAACAGATTCAATACCTGATAAATCTCGAGTCCCGCCAAAACCTCGGCCAGCATTGAATCCATTCACTAAGTAATTACTTGGTAAATTTTCATCACCAACAAAACCACGTAATGCAAAACTATTCCACAGGCCACCGAAATTATTCTGTCTAGCGACAGACGAAGAAAGATCCAATGCTTGTGTTAAATCAATAGCTCCTGCATTTAAAAGTGCTTCAGAATCTATTTCTAAGTTAGATTGTGGTGTCTCTAAACGCGTAAAATCGCCTTGATAAGCTTGACGAGAGCCAATAATTTTTACAACTTCTGTTGTATTTGATGCTTCAACATTACTTGTTGTTTCTTCATCGGCAACAGCTATTTGTGTCACAAATAGACTGGTTAAACACACGCTAAGATAAGTGAGTTTAAATACTTTTATATTGGTGTTCATGGTAAAACCTTTTAAATTAGTAAAATAATAACTACTGATCAATAACATCATCAAAATTAGGTATATTGATTAGCTGATGTTTATCAAAATCATTTTTAGTAAACAGTAATGGATAATAAAAATGGCGAAGCTGACGATGAAATTCTCGTATATCTTTCTCATATTCAAACGCCGCCACAGCATCTGTATTAGCCATACGTGTTAAATAACGTTGTATTAATAACGGTGGTGAAATTAATGATACGTAACCCGCTAGTTCATATTTTTCTTGAGCAGCCATACGATATTGTTGTGCCATAGACTCAACGGTTTGATCCCCTACTTGCTGAAACGCGTAATACCATTTCCACTCAAACATACTTTGCATTTCAACATTGTTTTTCCATTGTGGGTGAGTAGCTATAAATGCATTCATTGTTGTTTCTTTAGGTAAATCCCATGCGTCATTAACAGCTTCTCGCTGAGTAAGTACGATGTCCCCACCTTTAGGCGAATGAACTATTTTATTAATGGCTAAATCACCTAAGATCGGAATAATAAATGAAAACAACACCCACATTCCTATAAGGCCTGATGCTACTTTAGGGGCGCTACCAGAATGCTTTCCCCACCACAGACTAAGCAAAGTCCAAAAAGTTAAATAAATAAAACAACAAAGAGTCAGGAAAGTAATATCAAAAATGGAAACATGGCTGACCCAAGCTCCAATATAAAAAGGCACCATTAAACATAGAAATACTGAAACAAAACGCACAATAGTTCGTGTAGCCCAAAATACAAATTGAGACTTTGCTGTAACAATTAATAAATCGTATCGACCACTTGTTCGTTCATGAGCAAATAAGTCATGAAACAATAAAATAATTAAAAGAGGAACAAGTGCACTCACCATAAATGTAAAATCAAATTTACCTGCTTGGGCAAGTTCTGCATTTTGTGAGTCACTTTCGTATATTTGACCTTCCAACGCCAACATTCTAATACGATGTTTCCAAGGAAGCACATCACGCTCTCCCAATGCTGAAAAAGCTATATTAGAAGGAGCTAAATAAGTTAGATGGAAGCTGTAATAAGCCAACGAACCGGGATCGTCATGTTTATCTTGCGCTATAGCTCGATCCATTAAGTCGGCCGTTTTTAGACGCTCAATAGTATTTTTTTGCTGATTAATTTCACTTAATCCATTAAACACAGAAAAACCCGACAGCAATAAGGTACATGCTAATAGAATCAGTATGTATTTTTGCTTAAGCATAAAACGCCATTCTTGATTAAGCTGTTTTAACACATAACTCATAGCAAGCGTCTCCCAACTAATTTAATGGCAAAAACCAAAGTGATTAACCAAAAAAACAACTGTAAAAATGCAGAAAAACTTCTTACTAAACGAATATGGGAAGCATCAACCGTAAAATTAAAATCTTCAAGAAGTTGCCAATTTTTAGCTCCTACACGCGCACTTTGTGAGGCTTTCACATCACGATTACGGTTTATATCATCTTGATAACTTAATTGTTCAATATGTACTTGATTAAGTCCCTGAATAAAATTAAACCTTAAATCTTCAGCTTCACGTAAAAACTGATGATGTGTTTCAATAGAGGTTCCAGCAACAACCATAGATAAAGTACGAATAGCCATTGCAGGTGATAACCAACCAAAATATCTCGAGAATTGAGTTTGTGATAATTCGCTATCCATACGCTGTTCGGCAAACTTATTAAGTACCGCTGTAAGTTCGGCTTCAGATGACTTAGCAATAAGTCCTTTATAATTTATAGGTAGTTCAGCTATCGATTTCACGTTATATTTCGCTAGTAATGACGCTTTTAATTTATCAAAGGCAGGATCGCCAGCATTATGCCCATCACCCAATTTTTGCAGTTGTTTGGTAACAGCAAAATCAGTTTCTAATTTTCCAATAAAAGGTTGAGCGGCTGTCGCACTAGTGCTGGCAACTCTAGGCATCACTACACAAAAAACTATCCAGATCATCGCTAATCCAGTAAAGCTTCCACTATTTTTTGAAAATAAGCAGGAAAATAATAAAATTAACAAAACCCATATCATCAAATAAATAGCGTAACCAAATAAAAATCCGAATATGGCCAGCACACTTGCGCCTTGAGACAAGGTAAAAATACCCGATATGATTAACGGCATTAGAATAAGAATAGCAACAGACATCAAAGCAAGTCCTTTGCCTGCAATTAATGTAAAACTAGAAGTACCTTGCGCCAATATATACGCTAAAGTATTTGTCTCTCGCTCACGACTAATAGAGCTATAACCGATAAGTATTAACAACAAAGGTGCTAACACTTGCAAAATAAATGCTGGGCTTAAATTTCCTAATTTCGTTAATGCTGTACCTTGTCGCTGATCAGCAAACATGGCGCTGTTTTGACGATGACCTTCTAAGAAAATTGAGTTTCCAGTGTAAGCATCTACACCAGGATCAAGTGCACTTAAGGGAGACGGTGTTCTAAATGCATAATGACCATAATGCACCATTCTATGGGGATGCCTATCAGGTTGTTCAGCAAAATTATCTTGCGCATTACTTTGTAATGCCTGCCTTGTATGCGTTAACTCGATCATATTGATCGAAGTAATAAAAACTGAAGATAACGTTAGAATTAAGCCAATACTCAATACTGATATTGCTAATTTAGAACGCAGCCAATAACGCCATTCCTCTTTAGCAATAATGAATAATTTATTCATAGCGCGCACGTAACCTTTCTTTGAGTAAATGCAGCATGAACCTGTTCAGTATTAATTTTTCCGTTGTCAGGTGAATCAAACTCACCAACTAATTCACCATCGCGTAGTAAACCGATACGATTAGCCACTTGGCAAGCACCGTAGACATCATGCGTAACCATTAAAATAGTGGCGCCTTTTGCTGCTAATTCACTAATTAAATGATTAAATTCATCAATCGCTACAGGGTCTAAACCAGAAGTAGGTTCGTCTAACAAGAAAATAGGCGCTTCACGTAAAAGCGCTAAAGCTATTGCGGTTTTTTGACGCATGCCTTTTGAATAAGATTGCATTGGTCTATCCCATGCTTCTTCTTGTAAAGCAACGCGTTCGAGTGCTTGATCAATTTCATCATTAGATTTTTTAATATCAGCTAATGATAAAAAATATTCTAAGTTTTCACGAGCAGTCAGGTGTTGATATAACGTTGCAGATTCAGGCAGATAAGCAGTTTGACGTCTAATCACATCCGGTGCACTAATAACATCACTGCCATTAATTATTGCCTGACCAAATGTCGGTTTATTAAAGCCTAAAAGCGTTTTTAATGTTGTTGATTTTCCTGCGCCATTGCCACCTAAAAGCGCATAAATTTCGCCACGATTAATCTTGAAATTAAGATTTTTTAATATAACGTTATTTTTTATCTCAACACAAAGA
>CALJMY010000013.1 GCA_937981905.1 uncultured Enterobacterales bacterium | reverse complement strand
TGTTTTAACTGAAAATGGATGGGTTTTATCTGCAGGTGTTTGTTGTTGGTAGTCAAAGTAATTAAGCATTTCTTCTACGCGGACAGCATTAACAGGAGGTAGGGAACCTTGATTTAAGTAACGGCGAACATTGGCATAACTGCCTGTATCAACATCAATTGAAAAAGTAGATAGTGGTGACGTTATTACTTGTTTTACGCCATTTTCGTCAAGCAATTGATAATTTTCACGTGATGTTATTTCTACTTGTGGTTGGTGCATTATGTATGAAGGCATCATTTTTTTAGAAGCCATTCTGATATGTTTTTCTTTTATGTATGTCGCCTTTAAACTTTGCATTTCATCTAACGTAGTATATTCCGTGATTTGTTCCGCTTTAATAGGTTGTTGTGGACATGAATCACCACATAATGTGGCAGGTTTTTCGTTATTTACATCTTTTGAATTTGGTCCTGTGCAGCTTATTAACGTGAGCATTAATGCCAGTGCTGATAGATTTTTTACAGGTGATGAATATGTCATAGATACCTCGATAATTAATAAAACTAATGAGTTGTTAATTTTATAAACGAGGCAGAGTTTAAAAAGGGTTATTTATTTAGCTTTTATTTCTATTTTATTTAGATTTTATTTGAAATGTAGGTAAAACGAATTGAAATTAAGTTTATTATTCGACATTATGGCGAAATGTAGATTACAAAATGTGAATATGTATGGCTGTTACATTTTATAGAGTTAAAGAAGGGGAATTTTCAAGATTGGTAGAAACGCAGTCTATCACAAAGTTTATTGCCCAAGAAAGCGAAATTGATCCGTTAAAGTTCTCACTAGTTGGTATTAATCCCTCACAAAATATTGCTTATATTGTAAGACATGGCCGTGTTGATGAACTACGAACATGGCGGTTAGATACACTTGGTGCTTTTTTAAAAAAGTTAGGTGTGATGAGCTGGGAAGTTCAACATACCTAACTTTTAAAAATATGAATAATTATTTACCAATACAAAAAGACGTAAATATACGACTTAGTAAATCATCACTGGTAAATTCACCAGTGATTTCACTTAAATAGTTTTGAGCAATACGAAGTTCTTCAGCGAGTAATTCACCCGCGTTAAATCCTAATAATTGGTCTTTACCTATATCAACATGCTCTGTTGCATGGTCGAGAGCTTCTATATGGCGTGCTCTTGCCATGAAACTACCTTCACCAACACTTTGGTAACCCATGCAGTCTTTAAGGTGTGTTTTAAGTAATTGAACGCCATCACCAGTTTTAGCAGATAGGTTGAAAATAGGGTAGTTATTATCACTACTTTCACCAGAAGCAACACCGCTTAAATCGGCTTTATTTCTGATGACTGATACACCAACGCCTTCTGGTAATTTAGCCATAAATTCTGGCCAAATTTTGTGAGGGTCGCTGTGATCTGTTTCTGTGCTATCCACCATAAATAAAACACGGTCAGCTTGGTTTATTTCATCCCATGCGCGTGCAATACCCATTTGTTCAATTTTGTCTGGGCTTTCACGCAGGCCTGCTGTATCAATGATATGTAATGGCATGCCGTCAATATGAATATGTTCACGTAGTACGTCACGAGTAGTTCCTGCAATGTCAGTAACAATCGCTAAGTCTTGGCCTGATAGTGAATTGAGTAATGATGATTTTCCTGCGTTAGGACGACCTGCAATAACTACGCGCATGCCTTCACGTAATAAACTACCTTGACGCGCTTGTTGGCGAACAGAAGCAAGATGTTCGATAATCGCGTTTAGGTCACCCAATACTTTACCGTCTGATAAGAAATCAATTTCTTCTTCTGGGAAATCAATAGCGGCTTCAACATAAATTCGCAAACGAATAAGCGCTTCGACTAGTTGATTAATGTGTTGTGAAAATTCACCTTTCATTGATTGCACAGCAGACTTAGCCGCTTGTTCTGACGTTGCATCAATTAAATCAGCAATGGCTTCAGCTTGTGCTAAATCCATTTTATCATTCATGAAAGCACGTTCTGAGAACTCACCTGGGCGAGCGGTTCTAATGCCATCAATTTTTAGAATACGTTTAATCAGCATATCGACGATAACAGGGCCGCCGTGACCTTGAAATTCTAAAACATCTTCACCAGTAAACGAATTAGGGTTATTAAAGAAGATTGCAATACCTTGATCTAACTCTGTACCGTCAGCATTAAAAAATGAGCAGTAATCGGCCATACGAGGTTTTGGTAACTTCCCTAATATTTCTTGTGCAACGTGTTGAGATAAAGGGCCAGAAACACGCACAATGCCAACGCCACCACGACCGGGAGGCGTTGCTTGGGCTACGATAGTATCAGTGTCAAAACTCATAATGATTTCTTTAATGGTGAACGGTTAATTAGGGGAGATTTTAACACATTGTAGAGTGTATTTTATAGCTTGAATTTCAGACATAAAAAAAGCGACCTAAGCCGCTTTTTTAAAAGATGTTATAGAGCTACTTTTTCTTATTGCTAGCTTCTAATGCATCAGCTTTATCTATTGCACGATAAATATACATTTGTTGCAATATAGTCACTATATTACTTACTACCCAGTAAAGTACTAGACCAGACGGGAACCATAAGAAGAACACAGTAAATATAACAGGCATGAATTGCATCATTTTCTGTTGCATTGGATCTGTTGACATTGATGGTTGTAACTTAGCCATCAACCACATACTAGCACCCATTAATAATGGTAATACGTAGTAAGGGTCTTGTACTGATAAATCAGTAATCCACAACATAAATGGTGCTTGACGTAATTCTACAGACTCTTGAAGCATCCAAAATAGACCTAGGAAAATAGGCATTTGAACAAGTAATGGTAAACAACCACCTAATGGATTTACTTTTTCTGTCTTGTAAAGCTCCATAGTTGCTTGACCCATCTTCTGACGGTCATCACCAACACGCTCTTTTAAGGCAGCAATTTTAGGCTGTAGCTTGCGCATTTTAGCCATTGAGGTGTATTGCTTTTTAGATAATGGATACATCGCGCCACGTACTGTAAAAGTAAGTAATACGATTGCGAAACCCCAGTTACCAACAATGCCGTAGAAGAAGCTTAATAACCAATGTAATGGTAATGCCATCCACCATAAGAAACCGTAATCAACAGTCAGGTTTAATGATGGTGAAAGTGTTTCTAAGCGATCTTGTAGTTTAGGACCCGTATATAACGTAGCGCTAAATTCTTGTGTTGCACTAGCGGCTATAGTCGTTGGTTGACCCATAAAGCCAATAGAGCCTAGGTCTTTAGAAGCACCACCTAAATTAGTGTAAATGCGGTTTTCTTGTTCACTACTTGGTACCCAAGCGGTAACAAAGTAATGCTGAATCATTGCTACCCAGCCACCTTGTGTGATTTGCTTTAGGTTGGCATCTTCCATATCACCGAAGTCATATTTTTGATATTTTTCTGTTTCAGTCGCATAAGCTGCACCACGGTAAAGTTGCATCATCATGCTACTTTCTTCCGTTGGTTTATAAACGCTTTGAGTTAATTGTCCCCACAATTGTACCAAGATATTTTGGTTTGTAGTGTTATTAACACGGTAACTAACGTCTACATTGTATGCATCACGTTTGAAGGTAAAAATCTTTTGAAATTCGATACCTTGTGCATCTGTAAAACGTAAAGCGACTTCTAATGTGTTTTGATCAGCACCTAGCACGTAGCTAGTTTGAGCTGTTTCATAAAGAGGGCGACTGTCTTTACTTGCGTCATCAGGACCATTGGCACCAATTAATCCACTTTTAGCAACGAATGTGTAGTTAGATAACTTTTCTAATAAATTAAGATTTTCAACACCGTTTAGTTCAACCGGATAAGTCAGTAATGTTGACTTAACAATATCACCACCTAATGTATCGATAGATAATTGAATTAAATCTGTGGTTACGGTAATTATTTGGCGATCAGACTGTGGATTTAAATCTACTTGGTTTGCAACAGCAGTACTTGCTGGTACAAAATCATTAGCGATAGCTGAAGGCGCATTAGCCGATGTCGTTTGTGTGATTGGTTGTACTTGTTTGTCGTTTTCTTGCCATTGGGTAAATAGCAAAAAAGAAACAAAGGCTAGACCAATAATCAGTATATTACGTATTGATTCCATAAGACGTTAATTTCTTCTCTGGTTAGGTGAATGATTTTTACATGGTACAGGATCGCTGCCACCATCATTAAAAGGATGACATCTTAATAGACGTTTGCTCGTTAACCAAGCACCTTTTAAAAATCCGTGACTATTTATTGCTTCAATACCGTATTGAGAGCATGTAGGAGTAAAACGACAGCGAGGACCTAATAGGGGACTAATAACTAGCTGATAGCCACGAATTATCGCTGTTGCTGCTCTTTGTAGCGGCGTGCGATTTTTTTCCATAACTTATCAGTGAGTTTATTTAATTGGGTGTTGTCTAATTTTCCAATGCCACCTTTAGCGATGATGACATAATCAAGAGGCAATAAATCGTGTTGACTAAGGCGGAAGTTATCTCTGATAACACGCTTAATTTTATTTCGACCAACGGCTAATTTCACTTGTTTCTTGGGTACGACTAAACCTAATCTGGGATGATCAAATTCATTTTTACAAGCTAAGATAGTTAGTTGCGGAGAACCCGCTCTTAAAGGATTTTTGAAGACTGTTTTGAAATTCGCGGGAGTTAAGAGTCTTAACTCCCGAGAATAAGAATAATTAACCATAGGTCAATTATTACGCGCTTAACTTAGCACGGCCTTTAGCACGACGACGAGCAAGAACGGCACGACCGCCCTTAGTTGCCGAACGAGCACGGAATCCGTGGTTGCGCTTGCGTTTTAATACGCTAGGTTGAAAAGTACGTTTCATATTATTAACTCGATCAAAATTAACTGTACAGTTTTGTGAGAGCTGCATTATTACAACAAACACAAGCCTAATTAAAGGACGCGAGATTTTAGAAAAAACCACGGTCTTTGTCAATCAATAATGTTGTTTAAGCATACGATAGTTGATGATTAGATCGTGATTCAATATTTATGACAACATATCATTAGTTTTGTAAACTGTTAATTAATGTTTATATATATGATTAATAAACTAAATTTAAAATGATCAATAAAGGATCTTTATGTTTTAGGGTCTTCAAATTTATATTTATCCATACATATGTTGATAACCTTTACGAAATCTAAATTTAATTCACAATTAACGCTTCTTTCTCTGGTGATTTTAGATATCAGGGGCTAAAATGTTGGTCCTTTATTTTCGTTTTTGGAGTATGCAGTGACTGCATGGATATGGCAGCAATGCTTGGATAGATTGCAAGAAGAGTTACCTGCAACGCAATACAGCATGTGGATTAGACCATTACAGGCTGAACATGACGAAGATACATTAACCTTATACGCTCCTAATCGTTTCGTACTTGATTGGGTTCGTGATAAATACCAAGATAATATCAACAGCTTTCTTGTCGATGCGATGGGAAATGATGTTCCGACGCTACGTTTTGATATTGGTAGTAAACCTGCTCCTAAACCTAAACAAGATCCTACGACTGCTCCTGTTAATAAAGAAATAGCGCCTGAAGTTGTTCATACACGTCCAAGTTGGGAAAAAGATTCAGACAATATACCTCAAGCGGTATTAGCTTCTAATATCAATCGAACCTATAAGTTTGATAACTTTGTTGAAGGTAAGTCTAATCAACTAGGCCGTGCTGCTGCTATTCAAGTGGCTGAAAA
Organism: uncultured Enterobacterales bacterium; assembly: GCA_937981905.1. Lineage (GTDB taxonomy): Bacteria > Pseudomonadota > Gammaproteobacteria > Enterobacterales > Psychrobiaceae > Psychrobium. The sequence goes on along the minus strand of CALJMY010000013.1, from coordinate 2,062 downwards.
TCCAGGTGGTGCTTACAATCCATTATTTTTATATGGCGGTACGGGCTTAGGTAAAACGCATTTATTACACGCAGTTGGTAATGGTATTTTGGCGAATAAGCCAGATGCAAAAATTGTTTATATGCATTCAGAGCGTTTTGTTCAAGATATGGTTAAAGCATTACGTAATAATGCCATTGAAGAATTTAAACGTTATTACCGTAGTGTCGATGCCTTGTTAATAGATGATATTCAATTTTTTGCTAACAAAGAGCGTTCTCAAGAAGAGTTTTTCCATACATTTAATGCACTGCTTGAAGGTAATAATCAGGTTATTTTAACCAGTGATAAGTACCCGAAAGAATTAGTGGGTGTTGAAGAGCGCTTAAAATCACGCTTTGGTTGGGGATTAACGGTTGCCATTGAGCCACCAGATCTTGAAACGCGCGTTGCTATTTTACAACGCAAAGCTGACGAGTCTAAAGTTCATCTGCCTGACGAAGTTGCTTTCTTTATTGCTAAGCGTTTACGTTCTAATGTACGTGAGCTTGAAGGGGCGTTGAACCGTGTGGTAGCAAATGCTAACTTTACAGGTCGTCCTATTACTATCGACTTTGTTAAAGAGGCACTGCGTGATTTATTAGCGTTACAAGCTAAATTAGTAACCATTGATAATATTCAAAAAACCGTTGCTGAATATTATAAAATTAAAGTGTCGGATTTGTTATCTAAACGTCGTACACGTTCAGTTGCAAGACCACGTCAAATGGCGATGGCTTTGTCGAAAGAATTAACAAACCATAGTTTACCTGAGATTGGTGAAGCGTATGGCGGACGTGATCACACGACGGTATTACATGCTTGTCGTAAGATTGTGTCTTTACGAGAAGAAAATCACGATATTAAAGAAGACTATTCTAATTTAATTAGAACATTGTCATCTTAGAAAACTCTTTAAATAAAAAATTGTCAGATTGAATTAGAGCCGGAAGCGAATGACTATGAAATTTACTATTTCACGAGAATTATTACTTAAGCCACTTACGTTAGTGTCGGGTGCTGTTGAACGTCGTCATACATTAGCTGTTTTATCTAATGTATTAGTTGAAGTGAGTGATAACTTACTTAAAATGACAGGTACTGACTTAGAAGTTGAACTAATTGGTTTGTCACCATTAGAAGGTGAAGTAGTCACAGGACGCACAACTGTACCTGCTAAAAAGTTCTTAGATATCTGTAAAGGCTTACCTGACGGTGCTGCTATTTCGATAGAAGTAGATGGCGAACGTATGACTATTCGTTCTGGCCGTAGTCGTTTTGTTTTAAGTATTTTGTCTGCTGACGATTTCCCAAATATTGAAAATTGGCAAAGTGAAATTGAATTTGTATTACCGCAGCATCAATTACGATCGGTCATCGAAAGTACACAATTTTCTATGGCTAACCAAGATGTGCGTTATTACTTAAACGGTATGTTGTTTGAAACAGACAATAACCAATTACGTACTGTTGCTACCGACGGTCATCGTTTAGCGGTAAGTAGCCGTCAAATTAATGTTGAACTGCCAACGAAACAAATTATTGTTCCTCGTAAAGGGGTCGTTGAGTTATTACGTATTATTGAAGCAAGCGATGAACCTGTAACAATCCAAATTGGTGAGAGCTTATTACGTGCCTCTATTAATAACGCTATTTTCACTACGAAATTAGTTGATGGCCGTTTTCCTGATTATCAACGCGTGCTGCCTCGTGGTGGCGATAAAGTTATTGTGACATCTCGTTTAGACTTAAAACAAGCATTAGCCCGAGCGTCTATTTTATCAAACGAAAAATTCCGCGGTGTACGTTTTAATTTTGCAACCAACGAATTAAAAATAACAGCGAACAACCCTGAACAAGAAGAATCACAAGAAATTGTTGATTTGAGTTATCAATACGATGACTTAGAAATAGGCTTTAATGTTAGTTATGTATTAGACGCGCTAAACGCTCTTAAAAGCGATGAAATACGCTTTACCTTAGGCGATGCTAATTCTAGTGGTTTGATTGAAGCCAGTGACAGTTCAGAGTCTATGTACGTCGT
>CALJMY010000012.1 GCA_937981905.1 uncultured Enterobacterales bacterium | reverse complement strand
AACTTCTCTGATACGCTTGATAAGCCTCAATATCATATGCTGACGCAGCATGCTTCATTACATAATTTAGCGTATGTAATCTATACATCAGGTAGTACTGGCCAACCTAAAGGTGTCATGATTGAGCACAAAAGCATTGCTAATCAAATGGATTGGTTGTCGACTGACTTTCTCTTAAACGAAAACAGTGTGGTTTTGCAAAAAACACCAATGAGTTTTGACGCCGCACAGTGGGAGATATTAGCTCTATGTCTTGGTGCTGTTGTCGTTGTGGGTGAGCCTGGAATATATAAGAACCCTGAAAAACTTGTAGACACTATTACTCGTTATAACGTGTCGATGCTACAAGGAGTACCTACTTTACTACTAGCGTTACTTGACGTTGATAGTTTCCTACAATGTGTGAGTCTCAATCATATATTTAGTGGTGGTGAAGCGTTGTCTAAGCACCTTGCTACAGAATTATCAGAGCAATTACCTAGTTGTCGTATTGTTAATTTATACGGACCTACTGAGTGCACAATTAATAGCTCAAGTCATATTTTCGATAGTAAAAATTGCCAAGAAAATGCAGATACTATTTCGATTGGTAAACCGATACAAAACACTCAGTATTACATTTTAGATAAAGACAATAAAAACGTGGCTGTTGGTGATGTTGGCGAGCTCTATATTGCTGGTATAGGTTTAGCTAGAGGATATTTACATCGTGATGATCTAACTGCTGAACGTTTCATTACTCATGTTATTGATGACCAAACGAGTCAGACACTCTATAAAACCGGTGATTTAGCCTATTGGAATAAAAATGGTTCAGTTCAGTATTCAGGCCGAGTTGATAATCAAGTAAAACTTCGAGGATATAGAGTTGAATTAGATGAAATTAAATCCTTAATAGAAACTCATGACTGGGTTAATAACGCAGCGATATTCCTTAAAAAAGACGCTTATACTGGCTATCAAAATCTCGTCTCGATGATTGAGTTAAATCCAAGAGAGGCTGCATTGATGGACCAAGGGAATCATGATAATCACCATCAATCAAAAGAAAGTCGTAGCCAAGTTAAAATGCAGCTTACTAATACTGGCTGCCTTCAAGCTAATGAAATAGCTGATAAATTAAAAATTGATTTGGCAGGTGAAATTGCTACTCAATCACAACGAGAACTAGTATTTTCTCGTAAGAGTTATCGTTTCTTTGATGGTGAAAAGATTTCAAAGCAAGATATTCTTAATGTTCTTAACAGCAAGATAATTTATGACAAGTTCTCAAAAATAATAGATCTTAATTTTAGCGATTTTGGTGGGATATTACGTTATTTTGGTCAGTTTCTTTCAGAAAAACGATTATTACCTAAATATGGTTATGCGTCACCAGGCGCACTTTATGCTACTCAAATGTATTTTGAATTAAATAATATAGCCGAAATTCCATCAGGATATTATTATTACCACCCAGTTCATCATCAATTAATATTGATTGCTGAGAAAGAAGAAAGTGACATTGCAGAGTGTAAAGTTCATTTTATTGGTAAAAAGTCCGCCATTGAACCTATCTATAAAAATAATATTTTAGAAGTGTTAGAAATGGAAACTGGTCATATGATTGGTTATTTCGAAAATATTTTACCAACATATGGTTTAAGTATTCAGCCAAGCCAGTATTTACCCGAAACAATCCAGATTTTTGATGTTGCACATGATGACTATTATCTTGGCTGTTTCGATATAGTTGACGGTACTCAAAACGGTATGGCTGATGAAGTAAGTTTGTACGTTCAAGCTCATCCAGGGCGAGTAGCCGATCTTAAAGGCGGTAAATATTTATATGAAAATAAGCAATTAACACTTATTTCAGATGATATTATCCTAAAAAAACATGTGATTGCTATCAATCAATCTGTTTATGAACGATCTTCATTTGGTATCTCGGTGTTAAGTACAACAGATCAAGATTGGCTGGGATACATCAATTTAGGTCGTAAATTACAATCATTACAAATGAACGATTTAAATGTTGGTTTTATGTCTTCTGGTTATAGTTCAAAAACAGGAAATAACCTACCATCGGCTAAACAAATTAAGCATATTCTCAATAAAGATGTAGGCCCTTCATACTTCTTTATTGGTGGTCTAATTAGCGATATGCAAAAGCAAAGTGATGGTATGAATGAAGATGTAGTTCATATGAAAGGGCCATCTGAAATTATTAAGGATGATTTAATTAAGTTCCTTCCATCTTATATGATGCCAAATACCATTAAAGTTATTGATAAAATGCCTTTAACGGCTAATGGCAAAGTAGACATTAACACGTTGCTCACCTTAGAAATTGATACAGTTAGTGAAAAACATGTCGATCCTGCAGATGATATTGAGCGTACCGTGTTAGATATTTGGAAAAAAGGTCTTAAAAGAGACTCTATTTCGGTCAATGATGACTTTTTTGAACTTGGTGGAAATTCACTTATTGCTGTCAGTGTTATTCATAAAATAAATACTTCTTTATGCTGCGACTTACCCTTACAAATAATATTCTCTTCTCCAACTATCCGTGAGTTAGCCAAAGTCATTAATGAAACACAACATACTAATGAAATAGATAGTACTTTAGCAACGCGCTTAATTCCTTTTCAAATGAAAAATAATAGTAATCCTATCTATTGTTGGCCAGGCTTGGGAGGATATTGTATGAACTTACGGTTATTGTCTGAAAAAATAGACACAGATCGTGCCTTTTATGGTGTGCAATCGTACGGAATTAATGTGGGTGAAACTCCTTACGAAACGATTAGTGAAATGGCTGCTAAAGATGTTGCTATGATAAAGAGTAATCAAGGCGATGGTCCATATACTTTATGGGGATATTCATTTGGCGCTCGAGTTGCGTTTGAAGCATGTTATCAATTAGAGCAAGCTGGTGATGTTGTTGAAAGTTTATACTTAATCGCTCCCGGTTCACCTATCTTAGAAGTGGAACAACATTCAGTTGAAGATAATGAAGCAACATTTAAAAATAAAAAGTTTATTACCATTTTGTACTCGGTATTTATGGGAACAATAAAAGGTAATTCATTAGCAGAGTGTTTAGCTGTTGTTGATACTAAAGATAAGTTTATTAACTTTATTTGCTCGTTGAATAACCAATTAGAAACTGGTTTAGTTATTCGAATTATTGATATCGTAACAATGACTTTTGAATTCAAATACTCGTTTAACGAACTTAAGCAGCGACAATTAAAAGCACCTATTAAAATAATTAAAGCCACTGGGGACGATTATTCATTTATTGAAAATAACGATGCTTTTTCGATGATTGAACCTGTTATTGAGCACATTGAAGCAAACCATTACACAATGCTGAAAAATACAGATATTGACCAACTGGTCGCTGTTTTATAATTAACTAGTTTTGAACTAAAGGAAGAATAATGCCACACATTAATATTAAACATTTCCCTTCACTCAGTGAAGAGCAACATATCGCTTTAGCTAAACGTATTACTGATGCCGTAACAGAAGTTGTTGGTTGCGATGAAAGTGTTATTTCAATTGCTGTAGAGCCGATAGAGCCAGAACTTTGGGATGAAAATGTATATCAACCAGAAATCGTCGGACGAAAAGAAACATTGATCAAAACGCCCAACTATTAGTACAAATAATAGCTAATGTATTAATCGATAGGCATGAACATTCCTGGCATGTTGTCAGGACGTTCAATAAAACCATGTTTTTGATAAACACTGGCAACATTCTTAGCCGCCATTAAACCAAAAAATGCACCGGGTTCAGCAACGTCTTTTACTTTACTGATTAAGTGTTCAGTCAATTGTTGGCACAACCCTAATTTTTGATGGGCAGGATTAACAATCATGTCTTGAAGATAAAAATATTGATGGCCGTCGCCGACAATCCTAGCCATAGCGACTGCTTGTCCTTGATGCGAGATACTGGCAAAGAAAATTGAATTAGAAAGAGCTTTACTAATAGTTGGTTCACTTAAACTGTCCCAGCCAACCGAAGCTCGCAATTGAATAACTGTTTTACTATCTAAGATATTTTCTTGTAACAGGTAATCATTCATTGCGTTTGCCTTTGGCTAAATATTGAAGTGTAAGCTATTGTATTAAATAGTAACGTTAGATACTAATTTATATAGCGGAATAATACCTTAGTTGGATTAAACATAGAAGCGCATAGCTAGTGCGTATAACATTAAATATTAACTGATCAACTACGGCAGTGATTAAGAGATAAATATGACAAAAATTTATAATAATATAATCGAATTAATTGGCAATACGCCTATCATTAAATTGAATAAAATCTCTAATGATTTACCTGGCAATATTTACGCTAAATTAGAAATGTTTAACCCGATGTCTAGCGTTAAAGATCGCGTTGCGTTATCAATGATTAAGAACGCAGAAATGGATGGTTTAATCGAACCGGGTAAATCAGTAATTATAGAAGCCACTTCTGGAAATACAGGGATTGGGTTAGGTCTTGTTGCTAAACAAATGGGCTACCGAACGATGGTAGTACTGGCCGATACAATGAGTATTGAGCGCGTTAAAGTGCTCAAGGCACAAGGTGTCGAAGTAATAAGAACACCAGGGGGTGATGGGTTTGCAGCCGTTATAGAAAAAGTAAAAGAACTGTTAGAAACAATTCCTAACGCTTGGTCACCAATGCAGTTTGATAATATGGCCAACCCGCAAGCGCATTATGAAACAACTGGTATGGAAATTTGGCGAGACATGGACGGTGAAATAGATATGTTTGTTACGGGCCTTGGCACCGGCGGTACAATTTCGGGTATTGGACGATATTTAAAAGAAAAAAATCCTGCAATTAAAATTGTCGCAGTAGAACCTGAAACTTGTGCCTTGTTGTCAGGTGGTGAACCGGGTCTTCATAAGATCCAAGGGTTAAATGCAGGCTTTATTGCTAAAACAACTGATGTATCAATCATTGATGAAGCTATCATTATTGAAGATCAAGACGCGTTTACCATGTCGCGTTTCCTACTTCGTGAAGAAGGCGTTTTTGGTGGTATTTCAACGGGAGCATCACTTTATGGCGCTATTGAATTAGCTAAACGACCTGAAAATGAAGGAAAAAATATCGTTACATTGTTTCCATCAGGCGGAGAACGTTATTTAAGTACGCCTTTATGGGATATTGACGAGCTTTAATAATAAAACTTTAATCTTAAAATTTTGATGATAAAAGCTTACTGATAAAACATAGACTTTCAGTTCATGTGAAACTCTTTCTTACATAAACTGAAACATCTATCTTGAATTATTATTTAAATATATTTCATGAGTTTTTCAATCGGTATAACCGCTTCGTAAATTATTACGTGAGACGATTTAAAATATTCTTAAGGAAACAATAATGTTAGAAGTCCTAGCAATAGATCACATCGTATTAAGAACAACAAAACTCAAAGAGATGCTTTATTTTTATACCAACATATTAAGCTGTACCATTGAACGAGAAACACCAGTAGAAACAGGACTTACTCAACTTAGAGCTGGTAATGCACTTATTGATTTAGTGGTCGTTAACAGCAGACTTGGTGCCATTGGTGGCGGCGCGCCAACTGACACTGAAAGGAATGTCGATCATTTCTGCTTACAAATAAAATCAACTCCAGAACAAGACATTATTAACTTTCTTAAAGAAAGTGGTATAGAAGTAGGCGAGTTTTCAAGTCGATATGGAGCACAAGGAGAAGGAAATTCCATTTATATAAAAGATCCTGAAGGAAACAGTGTTGAATTAAGGTGCCAAATTTAAATAATTTATTATTATAGTCGTTACATCTATATTTTAGTAAGTGCCAAGCATGATTAAAGATTGAGGGATTTATCTCAAACAGCTGTCACTCCAAAAATATAACAATCCTTAAACTCGATACGTTGACCTTTTAGTCAGTATGCGTAAAAATGAATTATATGAATTCATAAAATTGTATCTTATGACTGTAAAAATAAAACAAAATAAAAAAGAAGCAACTCGAGAGAGAAATCAACAGCTTATTCTTGCTGCAGCTGAAAAAATATTTGCTAAACTTGGTTATGATGGAGCAAGTATGAGCATGATAGCTAAAGAAGCTGGTGTTGCTAAGGCTAATATTCATTATTATTTTAATAGTAAAGAATGTCTTTATGAAACAGTACTTGAAAACATTGTAAACTCATGGAATTTAGGGCTAGAAGACGTTTCGGTTGAAGATGATCCTGCTGTTATTTTATATAAATATATCCAGTACAAAGTTATTTTATCAATTGAACAGCCCATGCAATCACGCTTATTTGCCATAGAAATGATCCGCGGAGCGCCATTTCTTCAAGACTATATCCGTACAAATTCACGTCCATGGTTCAGAGAAAAACACGAATTATTGCAGGCTTGGATGGATGCAGGAAAAATGGATCAAGTTGATCCTAATCATCTATTATTTACGATATGGTCTACTACGCAATACTATGCTGATTTTGAAGCTGAAGCTTTATTGCTATTGAACAAACATGAGTATGAAGAAATCGATGTAAAAGCTATTACTCAGTCAATTGCTCAAATCATTTTGAAAGGCATCGGCCTTTCTATTCCTAAATAATTAAAGGCGCTTACTATCATGAAAGAATTTACAACACCTGATTTGTTTGACGACAACAGAGATCAAGTCCGAATATCTGAAAGTGGCTTAAGATCTTATGGTGGAAAAAGTAAATTTTATGGCCAAGCTGTAACGGTTACTTGCCCAGAAGATAACTCTTATGCTGTAGAAGCATTAAAACAACCAGGTAAAGGTAAAATACTTGTTATCGATGGTTTTGCTAGTAAGAAATATGCTTTTATTGGTGACATTATGGCAACTACGGCGATTAGCAATGGTTGGGAGGGTGTTATTATTAACGGTTGTTGTCGAGATGTTGAAATTTTAAAAACAATGGACATCGCAATAATGGCTTTAGGTGTTACACCTAGGAGTACACTTAAACGTGGCTTTGGTGATAAAGACCAAAATGTTAATTTATTAGGAACGACTATTTTACCTAATGACTGGGTTTATGCAGATCTAAACGGTTTAATCATTAACGAATCGCCACTCATTTAATTAATCTCTTAAGTAGGTATAAATATTATGCCTACTCTCTTCGACACAAACTCCTATCTTCATTGTAATAAATATTAAGCACCATATTTATGGTGAAAAATGTGCAGTCAGTACCATATTTTTTTTTCATTTTAAACTCATTCTTGATATTATTGACCGATCGGACAGTAATGTTGTTTTGATACTAAAGTTTCTATTTGTCATTTTTACTTAGATTCAAGTTGATAGTTGTATTGTTAATCTGCATTTCAAATGCTCGTATACAAAAAAAAATTAACGTTATGTTTAAAAATTTAAAACTGTTGGGTAACTATGAAAAATAATGCACATATAAACAAAGACGCTATTTTTTGCCAGCATGGTCCAACGCAATGGCAAACTAATCAGAAAGGTATTTTACTTAATCAACGTCTTGCCGTTAAAGACTTATTTGCTGTCAAAGGTGAAAAGAATAGTGCAGGTAATCCTGACTGGTTTGCAAAAGCGGTTGTTGCTCAGCAGAGTGCTTCCTCAATAGATAAGTTGATGGCACAAGGATGTGAATTTGTAGGATTTACCCATACCGATGAAATTGCCTATAGCTTAGAAGGTAATAATTTTCATTATGGCGCGGCTGAAAACCCTAAAGTTCCAAACCATGCCTGTGGTGGATCAAGTATGGGATCTGCCGCTGCAGTTGCTGCTAATTTAGCTGATATTGGTCTAGGTACTGATACTGGTGGTTCTGTTCGAATTCCAGCCAGTTATTGTGGTCTATATGGCATACGTCCTAGTCATGATGTTATTGCTAAAGATGGCCTTATTCCTTTAGCTGCGCCATTCGATACTATCGGTTGGTTTACAAATACTGCTGAGTTGTTGCAGCAGACTGGTGACATATTATTACCTGAACAAACTATCAATTCAGTAGATACACTTGTTATTGATGAGCGCTTATTTGATTTAATTGATCCTGTACTTTTGCCTGTTATGCAAAGTTTACTTGAACAAACAAAAGCTCAATTTACTCATCATAAAAAATTTGTATTACCACAAACCGATATCTTAATTGAGTTAGCCGATGCATTTCGAATTTTACAAGGCAGGGCAATTGCTAAACAACATAGTAAATGGATACATGAAGAACAACCTGTTTTTTCTCCTGCTATTACATCGCGTTTTGAAATGGCCATGGCATTAACTGACTCTGAAGAAAAAGAAGCTTTAGTTGTACAAAAAAGCTGGAAAAATATTATTTCAGAAAATTTAGATAGTAAAAGCTGTTTATTTCTTCCTACAACGCCAACTACCGCGCCTAAACTTGGTGAGGATACTAGCGAATTACGGATGCGAATTATTACATTATCAGCCATCGCAGGGCTAAGTGGTTCTGCTCAGGTGCACTTGCCATTAGCCTTCTCAGATAAAGGCCATCCGTATGGATTTTCATTAATGATGTCGCATGGCAACGATAAAAGCTTATTAACAAAAGTAACTAAAATAGCGAAAAATTTTAATAAAGGTATGGTCAATGAGTGATCTCAATATAGCATTTACAGCTCCACATTGGGCAGCATCAGAAGCTGGTATTGAAATTCTAAAAGAAGGTGGAACCGCGACTGAAGCTATGGTGGCAGCTGCGGCTGTTATTAGCGTTGTTTATCCTCATATGAATTCTATCGGCGGTGATGGTTTTTGGCTGATAGATAATCCTAACGAAAAAATACCTATTGCTATCGATGCTTGTGGACGCTCTGCCAGTAATATCAGTGCTTATAAAAACTATTTAGAAATGCCATCTCGTGGTGGATTAAGCGCAGTAACTCAAGCGGGAACCGTTAGAGGTTGGCAGCAAGCATTAGCCAGCGATAAAAATGCAAAATTACCACTAAGCCGCATTCTCGAACCTGCAATTAGTTGGGCACGTAATGGCTTTGTTATTTCAACAACTTTACAAGCAGGCTGTGAAAAATTAGCAAGTGTGGAAGAAACAAACCAAGCTTTTAAAGCTCTTTACCTAAACAGTAATAATCAAGGTAAACCTTTACAGGCTGGTGATAAATATTTTAACCATAAACTTGCCAATACTTTTGAATATTTAGTGACCAACGGTTTAGATGCTTTTTATCAAGGTGAGTTAGCTGACTCATTTGTGCAAGATTTAGCATCCGCAGGTAGCCAGTTAACGCGTGAAGACTTAGCTAATACGACAGCAGATGTTGTTACGCCTTTAATTTTATCTATTAACGGAGCAACTTGTTTTAACTTACCTGCGCCTACACAAGGGATACATTCCTTACAAATTATTGGTGTATTAGATAAATTAAAACAGCAACACAGTATAACTACTGAAGCTGATTGGTTACATTTAATTGTTGAAGCGACAAAACAAAGCTTTAGTCAAAGAGATACGTTGTGGGCAGACAAAACAGCTGTTGCATCTACTCCTTATAACAACGCCCTTACTGAGAATACGTTAAATATTTTAGCTAACGGTATTAATATAAAACAAGCTAAGCCTTGGCCTTATGACGCTGAACCTGGCGATACAGTTTGGATGGGTGCTAAAGATAAATACGGTCAAGTCGTAAGTTTTATCCAAAGTGTTTACTGGGAGTTTGGTAGCGGTGTTGCTATGTCTGAAGGAGGTTTCTCTTGGAACAACCGAGGGTTAAGTTTCAGCTTACAAAATAATGATATTAATGTATTAGCCGCTAACAAAAAACCAGCTCATACACTAAATCCAGCTATGGCTAAATTCGCCGATGGCAGACGATTATCGTACGGCACTATGGGCGGAGAAGGGCAACCACAAACGCAAGCAGCCATTTTTACAGGTTATGCTTGGCGAAATAAATCTATCGAGAAAGCGGTAGCTGATCCTCGTTGGTTATTAGGTCGTACTTGGGGTGAAGACAGCACAAATTTGAAAGTAGAAAAAGTCTTAGCAGACCAAGTCAGCAACGAATTAAATACTCGTGGACATGATTGGCAATCGGTTGATGATAACAATGAAATGATGGGACATGCTGGCGCTATTTTAGATGCACCTAATACCCTTGAAGCAGCGACGGATCCTCGTTCAGACGGAAAGGCAATAGTGGCTAAAGCTGTTTAATCGAGAACTATATATTAAATAAATTTAAGTAAAGATAAATACACATAATTAATTAGGAAAATAAATGTCAGAATTATTAAATCAATGGCCAATAGCAATCGCTTTAATTGGCACAGGAATTTTTGCAGGGCTGCTTGCTGGACTATTTGGGGTAGGTGGCGGTATTGTTATCGTACCTGTCATGTACTTTTTATTACAAAGCTTTGGTGTGAGCGCTGAATCAGCAATGATGATCGCAACGGCAACGTCGTTAGCAACCATAGTTCCAACGTCTATTTCATCTATTCGATCACATCACGCCAAAGGTAATGTTGATGTTGCTTTACTAAAGTACTGGGCAGTATTCATCTTAGTCATGGCAGTTGTAGGTAGTTTACTTGCACAATACGTTCGCGGTAACGGACTTACCTTTATGTTTGCTGTTATTGCCATTTTAGTTAGTTTAAACATGTTGTTACGAGCTAATGCACCAGCACTAAGAGAGAGTTTACCGGGTAAGTTTGGTCAAGGCATTATGGCTTCAATCGTTGGTTGTTTGTCAGTAATGATAGGTATTGGCGGTGGCACAATTGGCGTACCAATGTTAACAGCTTTTAATGTACGTGCTCACGTTGCTGTAGGTACTGCTGCTGTATTTGGTTTATTAATTGCTCTGCCTGGTGTATTAACTTTATTAACAGTAGGTCAAACACCTAGTGATGCTCCTATTGGGACTTTTGGTTTAGTTAATGTTCCTGCATTCTTTTTAATTATTCCACTAACCATATTATTTGCACCAGTCGGTGTAAAACTTGGTAGTAAACTTAATCCTAAACAATTAAAACGTGCCTTTGCTGTAGTGCTTCTAATCACTGGTATCCGTATGTTAACTCAAGCGATGGGAGTGTAATTTTTATGTCAAACAAAACACAAATTCAAATGTTAAACCCGCCACAACGTTTATTGATGGGGCCTGGACCTATTAATGCAGACCCTCGCGTTTTACGTGCAATGTCAGCTCAATTAATTGGTCAATACGATCCTGTAATGACAGGTTTCATGAATGAAACTATGGCGCGTTACCGTGAAGTATTTAAAACAAATAATACTCAAACATTGCTAATTGACGGTACATCACGTGCTGGTATTGAAGCTGTTCTGGTATCGTTATTACGTCCAGGCGATAAAGTACTTGTACCAGTTATGGGCCGATTTGGTCATTTACTTACCGAAATAGCACAACGCGCTAAAGCCGAAGTTCATACGATTGAAGTTCCTTGGGGTGAAGTTTTTAAACCAGAACAAATAGAAGAAGCAATAAAGCGAATTAAGCCACGTGTGCTGGCTATGGTCCAAGGTGATACGTCAACTACAATGAATCAACCATTACAACATATTGGTGATATTTGTGAAAAACATGATGTACTTTTTTATTGTGATGCAACGGCTTCAATTGTAGGGAATGATTTACCTGTAGATGAATGGAAACTCGATGCTTTATCTGTTGGTTTACAAAAATGTTTAGGGGGACCATCAGGTTCTGCGCCAATTACATTAAGTGATAAAGCTGTTGATTGGATTCGCCAGCGTAAAAAAGTTGAAGCAGGTATTCGTACAGACGAGCATAAAGATGGAGTAGAGCCTTTTATCGGTTCTAACTATTTTGATTTAAGTATGATTATGGATTACTGGGGTGAAGAACGTCTTAATCATCATACGGAAGCAACTAGTATGCTGTATTGCGCTTCAGAGTGCGCAAGAATAGTTCTTGAAGAAGGCGTTGATAATAGCGTAGCTCGTCATAAATTACATGGTGATGCGATACTTTTTGGTTTACAAGCACTTGGGTTAAAAGTGTTTGGCGACATTAAAAATAAAATGAATAATGTTGTTGGTGTTTATATTCCTAGTGAAGTTGACGGGGATAAAGTGCGTAACCAAATGCTAAATGATTTTGGTATTGAGATAGGTACATCATTTGGCCCATTGCACGGAAAAATTTGGCGAATTGGTACTATGGGTTACAACGCTAGAAAAGATACCGTATTACAAACACTAGCGTGTTTGGATGCTTGTTTGCATGCCAATGGATACAAAGGCCCTAGCGGCGAAGCAACGTTAGCTGCATTAGCGCATTATAAATAGGAATTTTAAATGGAGTTGTTAAATAATACGCTTGCGGTTGAATATTCTGAACGTGCTTTATCTCGCTGTAAAATTTTAAGTGAAATCAGTGAAATGGAAGGCGCAATATTGCGCCAATACTTAACGAAAGAACATAAAGAATGTAACCTTACGGTAAGTGGTTGGATGGCAGAAGCGGGTATGACTACCTGGCAAGATAGTGTTGGCAACCAATGGGGACGTATCGCTTGTGCTAACCCTAATGCCAAACGACTAATTATAGGCTCGCATTTAGACACGGTTCCTAATGCTGGTGCTTATGATGGTATTTTAGGGGTATTACTTGCGATTGAACTTGCAGCTTTAGTCACAAAGTTGCAAATCGAGCTTCCTTTTCACCTTGATGTAGTAGGTTTTTGTGATGAAGAAGGCACCCGATTTGCAACAACCTTAATCGGTTCTAAAGCGTTAGCTGGTGAGTTTTCTCCTGATTGGTTAGCCCTTAGAGATGTTAATGGTATTTCTATGGCGCAAGCTATGACAGACTTTGGTTTAAAGCCTAATGATTATCTGTCATCAGCACTTAATTCCGACGAGTTAATTGCTTATTGGGAAACTCATATTGAGCAAGGCCCTGTCTTAGAATCTGTAGATCAAGCTCTCGGTGTTGTAACGGCAATCGCTGGCGCTAAACGTGCAATTATCTCGTTTATTGGTCATAGCGGACACGCTGGCACAACGCCTATGCATTTACGTAAAGATTCACTGAGTGCAGCTGCAGAGTTTATTGTGTCTATAGAGCAATTAGCGAAAAACTGTAAAAATGGTGAAGTGGCGACTGTCGGTCAAATTGAGGCGAAACCTGGTGCCGCCAATGTGATTTCAGGTAAAACGTTAATTAGTTTGGATATAAGAGCGCAAAATGCGCTAGATTTAGACGCCTTACTAAGTGACATTAGAAGCTCTGTTGAAAAAATTGTTGAAGAAAGAAATTTAACATTTGATTGGCAATGGACACATCAAGCCGGAGCCGTTGATTGCGATAGCGAGATTCAAAATCTTTTCAAATCGGCTTGTGAAGCCAACGCCGAAAATTCCCCTTATTTACCGTCAGGTGCCGGGCATGATGCGATGGCGATAGCTAAAATATGTCCTATTGGGATGCTATTTTTGCGTAGCCCTAAAGGAATTAGCCATCACCCCGATGAAGCTGTTATTGATGCTGATGTAACTAAAGCTTTATCGGTTTTATATACAGCATTAATTGAACAGAAACATGTGAGTTTGTAATATTTATTGATGAATCTTTATTGATCAAAAAAGGTCAGTTACTGTCATAACTTTAACGAGCTATGGCAGCGACCTATCTAAATTCTACCTAGCTTGTTCTTTCCTCACATAGAAAACTGTAATAAATAAAAATAATCTATAATTCAAAAAATTTAGCTATTTAGATCACTAATCAGTAATTTTTTATTAAACCTTCCTAGGAATATTCTTTAATAAAATAGCTAATTAGATTATTATTGACTGATCGGTCAATGTTGGTATGTGGTATGCAATAACTTGGCTATATCTGATGATTTATATATTAAAAAATATAAAGTGATTCCTTTAATCACTTAATTATCAAAGGCTGTCTAAGGATTGAGAGGTACATAGTGATAAAGTTTTTACTAAACGACACCGTAATAGAAGTACAGGATTCTTCCCCAAATATTACCATTTTGGATTTTTTACGCACCATAAAGGTGAAAAAAGGAACCAAAGAAGGATGCGCAACAGGAGATTGTGGCGCATGTACTTTACTCATAGGTGAAGAGGTAACAGACAATAACGGCGACAGTCATTGGCAATATAAAACATTAAATAGTTGTTTAATGTTATTAGGCAACGCGCATGGCAAACATATTATTACGGTAGAAGCCGTTTCTTTAACTCAGCATCCCCAATTAATGGATTTACATCCAGTGCAAAGAGCAATGGTTGAATGTCATGGTTCACAATGTGGTTTTTGTACACCAGGTATTATTATGAGCTTGTTAGCCTTATACATAAATAATGAAACTTACCCTGGTAAATCTGCTGTTATTCATGCGTTGGGTGGAAACTTATGTCGTTGTACCGGTTACAACCCAATTTTAAAAGCGGCGGAAAAAGCTTTTGAATATGACAGAGCTCAAGAGCCATGGTCTGCAATGGCCATTAAATTTAAAGAAAATTTATTATCAACACCTCAAGATCATTCTTTACCTTATTTAGAAGATAATCAGCGTAAATTTTATTTACCACAAACAATAACCCAATTAGTCGAGCTTACTGCAACTTATCCTAAAGCGAGTATTGTTGCTGGTGGAACCGACTTTGCTATTGAGT
>CALJMY010000011.1 GCA_937981905.1 uncultured Enterobacterales bacterium | reverse complement strand
ATTATAGGAATTATGACGCTATCTTTTTCAGGATTAGGGATTGTAATATCTTCTTCTGAAATATTATTTAACGCTATAAAATGGAGTGGGGCTGCCTATTTAGTTTATTTAGGTTATAAGTCTTTTATATCTAAAGAACATTCGTTTAATATTGATGATGTTCATAAAAATAATGAGAAAGTAACGTCGTTGCTTTCACATTATAGTAAAGGATTTATTATAGGTGCCAGTAATCCTAAGGCATTGATATTTTTTACCGCTCTATTTCCTCAGTTTATTAATCAAGATGCCTCTTTATTAAATCAATATATAATATTTTCATTAACATTTGGTCTGTTGGAGTTGTCTTGGTTATTGGTTTACGCTTATTTAGGAAAAAAATCATCAAACTGGTTATCTAAAAATAAACGTATGACAATATTCAATCGAGTCTCTGGTAGTATTTTTATTAGTGCGGGATTGTTTTTGTTAATTAATACCGATTCAACAAATAACTCGTCGGTCTAATTATTTTATTTGACAGTAAAAGTATAATACTTTTTAAATTTAAATTTTTTCATAAAAAAAGCTCATAATAAATATTATGAGCTTTTAATTTAAAAGATAGTATCTTTTAAATGGTTAGATTCCGCCAATACGCGCTGCTAATTCTTTATATTTTTTTAATTCTTCAGGTTTAAACATTGGTGTATCAGCATCATCACTTACATTATTCAATAAACTTTCTCGTGTTAAGCGTTTTACACGAACATCTGTAATGCCTAAATATTCAGCTGCTTGATCTACCGTTAATAACTCTTCCATTAGTATTTCCTTTGTTTTTTATTGATTTATTCTAAACTATCATACTTAAATCAAAATTAAAACTGATGTAAATGGTTTGTTATTTTTTATATGGTAATGATTTAGTGCTTCTTTTTGTTATATTAATATCATAATTAAAACTGTTATCAATTTGATGAGATATGGTTCTTATCGTATGTCTGTTTTATATAATTTATTATTAAGGCAATAATGGTACTTGTTCTGTTTATCTCGTATAATGCGCAAAAAATTTATAAACATATTTTTAGGGCTTAAAAATGGCTATTGAACGTACTTTTTCTATTGTAAAACCTGATGCAGTTGCTAAAAACCTTATCGGTCAAATATACGGCCGTTTTGAAGCTGCTAACCTTAAGATTGTTGCTTCAAAAATGATTCATCTTTCACAAGCAAAAGCTGAAGGTTTTTATGCTGAGCATGAGGGTCGTCCTTTCTATCCAGCTTTAGTTACTTTTATGACATCTGGCCCGGTAATGGTTCAAGTGTTAGAAGGTGAGAATGCTATTGCTAAAAATCGTGAGATAATGGGTGCTACTAATCCAGATGAAGCATTGCCTGGTACTATACGTGCTGATTTTGCAACAAGCACTAGAGAAAATTCAGCTCATGGTTCTGATTCATTAGAGTCTGCAGCACGTGAAATAGCTTATTTCTTTTCAGACGAAGAAATTTGCCCGCGTACTTAATCGTACCGAAAACATTTAATAAATTAAAATATTAATTTATGCTAATTCGGGGGTGTTTACCCCCGTTTTTACGTTTAATGATTATAAAATATTAGTCATTAAACTTAAAAAAGTCACCGTGACTAAATAGCATAGCTATAAGCAATAGCTATAAATAATAGTAATAAAGCGTAACCGTTGGAGTCAGCATGTCTAATGCAAAAGTAAACCTATTAAATTTTGATCGTGAAGCACTACGTGCTTATTTTGATGAAATTGGTGAAAAACCATTTCGTGCAGATCAGTTAATGAAATGGATTTACCACTTTGGGATCACTGATTTTGATGAAATGAATAACATCAATAAAAAGTTACGTGAAAAGCTAAATCGCTTATGTGAAGTTAAAGCACCAGAAGTTAGTACCCAACAACATTCTGCTGATGGCACAATTAAGTGGTCAATGCTATTAGAAGGCGGTCAAGAAGTTGAGACGGTTTATATTCCAGACGGTGAGCGTGCAACATTATGTGTTTCGTCGCAAGTTGGCTGTGCATTGGAATGTCCTTTTTGTTCGACTGGTGCGCAAGGTTTTAATCGTAACTTGTCAGTGGCAGAAATTATAGGTCAAGTATGGCGAGCAGCTCAAGTTGTTGGTGTTAAAGGTGATACAGGGGAACGTCCAATCACTAACGTTGTAATGATGGGAATGGGTGAGCCTTTACTAAACATTAAAAGCGTAGTGCCAGCGATGAAATTAATGTTAGATGATAACGGTTATGGTCTGTCAAAGCGCCGCGTTACATTATCTACATCAGGTGTTGTTCCTGCGCTTGATATGCTTGGTGACCAAATTGATGTGGCATTAGCTATTTCATTACATGCGCCAAACGATGAGTTACGTGATGAAATTGTACCTGTTAATAAAAAATACCCAATTAAGAAGTTTTTAGAAGGTGTTTCACGTTACATTGCAAAATCTAAAGCTAATCGCGGTAAAGTAACTATTGAATATATCATGCTCGATCATGTAAATGATTCAACGGACCAAGCACATGAACTGGGTCAATTATTAAAAGATACGCCGTGTAAAATTAATTTGATTCCGTTTAATCCTTATCCAGGATCGCCTTATGGCCGTTCAAGCAATTCGCGTATCGATAGATTTAATAAAGTATTAATGGAATATGGTTATACAGTAACAGTTCGTACAACGCGTGGTGATGATATTGATGCTGCTTGTGGTCAATTAGCCGGCGATTTTGATGATAGAACTAACCGTAGTGCTAAAAAGCAGATGCAAGGTAATCCTATTTCAGTCACAATGGTACGCTAATCAATAAATTAAGCTGAGTAAGATAATAATGAGTAACCGAAAAATCAAAGCAGTTAACGGATGTTATATCGCTATCACTTCTTTGATATTATCTCTTGGTTTAAGTGGATGTGTTACGCAAGAGTATGTCACTAACTCAGATGATTCAGTTCAAGAGCGTTCAATTAATACCAAAGAAGCCGCAACGGCTAGGTTACAATTAGCGCTTGAATACTTGCGTAAAGGAAAAATACCGCAAGCTAAACTTAACTTGGATCGTGCTGAGCAGCTTAACCCCGATGTACCAGGAATTTACTCAAGTTATGCTTTTTATTATGAAAAAGTTGGCGAACTCAAGTTTGCTAATGATGCCTATCTCAAAGCACTCGAAAAATTTCCAAATAATGATAACACGCGTAATAATTACGGTGCTTTTTTGTGTACGAATCGTCGTTATGAAGAAGCTGAGCAACAATTTGTTATTGCTATTAATTCTCCTTTTAATACTCAAACAGCTAATAGTTATGAAAATGCTGGTTTATGTGCACTTCGTGATGGCAATTGGCAACGTGCGAAAAAGCATTTAATAGCCGTACTACGTTATGAATCTGTGCGTGCTCGTTCTATTCTTGGCTTAGGTAAAGCAAACATCGAATTAGGTAATGTTGATGACGCAATGACACAATTGCGTAATTATCAAAGTATTTATAGTCAAACATCACAAAGTTTATGGTTAGCGATTCAAATTGAATACAAACGAAATAAGCTTGCTTTAGCTGATCAATTGGGTGCTGTTTTATTACAAAAATATCCAAACTCTGATGATGCTAAAGCCTACATAGCAAAGAGATTTAAATGAGTAAAAAGCACGAACCAGAACAAAAAAATAGTAATGATCAATTACCAACGGTAGGGCAACAACTTCGTTTAGCACGAGAACAAGCTAATTTAAGTATTGATCACGTTGCTAATAAATTATATTTAGCTCGCAGTGTTATTAATGATATTGAATCTGATAAAGCGTTATTAAATACGAGTATTGTCTTTAATAAAGGCTATGTTAAGTCTTATAGTGTCTTCTTAAACTTGTCGACTGATGAAATATTGAAATGTTTTGATAAACAATATCAGGTCAATAGTGATATTAATAAGATGCAAACTTTTTCAAATCGCACTAAAAATACAACACATAATAGTTACCTAAACTGGGTAACCATTATAGTTATAGTTACGATGATTATTGGATTGAGTGTTTGGTGGTGGCAACAACAAAATGAAGAAATTATAGCCGTAGAGTCAGTTACTAATTCCACACTTGTTAATAATGAACCTTCACCTCGTTTACCATTAATTCCTAATATTGATTCGGATGTTGAAGATGACGAATCGTTAATGATTGAAACTACATTTACTTTTTCAAGAGATTGTTGGGTTAGAGTTGTTGATGCTACTAATGCCGTTATCGCGGTAGGAATTAAGAAAGGCGGTACTTCTATAGATATTGCTGGCGTGGCTCCTTTAAAGGTGATTTTAGGTGCACCTAACGCGGTGAAAATTACTTATCTACAAGAAACACTTGATATTACATCTTATATTGTAAAAGATACGGCAACATTTACGCTGCCTTTAGGAAAATAATTATGCATGCTCCTTCTCCTATTATTAGACGAAAATCAACTCGCATTATGGTGGGCAATGTTCCCATCGGTGATGGCGCGCCTATTGCTGTTCAATCAATGACTAATACATTGACTACTGATGTTGCGGCAACTCTTGCACAAATTGAACGTATAGCAGCAGCTGGTGCAGATATTGTACGTGTTTCAGTTCCGACGATGAATGATGCAGAGGCGTTTAAGTTAATTAAGCAACAAACTAAAATACCATTAGTTGCTGATATTCATTTTGATTATCGTATCGCTTTAAAAGTAGCTGAGTATGGCGCAGATTGTTTACGTATAAATCCTGGTAATATTGGCCGTGAAGACCGTATTCGTTCAGTAGTTGATTGCGCGCGTGATTATAATATTCCTATTCGCATTGGCGTGAATGGTGGTTCGCTAGAACGTGATATTCAAGAGAAATATGGTGAACCTACTGCAGAAGCATTACTTGAATCAGCGATGCGTCATGTTGATATCCTTGATCGTTTAAACTTTGATCAATTTAAAGTGTCTGTTAAAGCCTCTGATGTGCATTTAGCTGTAGCTTCATATCGATTATTAGCAAAACAAATTGTTCAACCATTGCATTTAGGTATTACTGAAGCTGGTGCATTTAGAGCTGGAGCTGTTAAATCAGCTATTGGTTTAGGCATGTTATTAAACGAGGGCATTGGGGATACGCTTCGCGTATCTCTAGCAGCCGATCCTGTTGAAGAGATTAAAGTAGGCTTTGATATTTTAAAATCATTACGTATTAGAAGCCGCGGCATTAATTTTATTGCTTGTCCAAGTTGTTCTCGTCAAGAATTTGATGTTATTAGCACTGTTAATGAGCTTGAAAATAGGCTTGAAGATGTTGTGATGCCAATGGATGTTTCAATTATTGGTTGTGTTGTTAATGGTCCTGGCGAAGCATTAGCGTCTGATATTGGTTTAGCTGGTGGGAATCGCATGAGTGGTTTTTATGAAGATGGCGTACGTCAAAAAGAGCGTTTAATCAATACTGACCTTGTAGATTCACTTGAAGCGAAGATTCGAGCTCGACTAGCCAACGAAAAAAATAGGTTAGATGTTAAAGAGGTTTAGACCATTTTAACGGTGGTATCTACCATCAATATTAAGCATAATGCTTAGCAGTATTTTGAGGTGGCGTCATAAGACGTCACATCTTTGTTAATTTAGTAAGATATAGGTAAGACTGTGGCAAAAAATATCCAAGCCATTCGTGGTATGAATGATTGTTTACCAACTCAAACACCATTATGGCAATTCGCTGAGCAAGCAGTGCGTAACACTGTTGCATCATATGGTTATAGCGAAATTAGAACGCCCGTTGTAGAAAGTACTGAACTATTCAAACGTTCTATCGGTGAAGTTACTGATATTATTGAAAAAGAAATGTATACCTTTGATGATCGTAATGGCGATAGTTTGTCACTACGACCTGAAGGTACAGCTTGTGTCGTTCGTGCCGGTAATCAGCATGGTTTGTTATATAACCAAGAACAACGTTTTTGGTATATGGGACCTATGTTTCGTCATGAACGTCCGCAAAAAGGTCGCTACCGTCAATTTCACCAATTTGGTGTAGAAGTTTACGGCATCAGCGATGCGCATGCTGACGCTGAAGTGTTAATGATGTCTGCACATTTGTGGAATAAGCTGGGCATGACAGAACATGTTCGTCTAGAAATTAACACGCTAGGTGATAACGAAGAGCGCGCTTTATATCGTGATGCTTTAATTGCTTATTTTGAACAACATACCGAGTCTTTAGATGACGATGCAAAACGCCGCATGTACACCAATCCATTACGTGTTTTAGACAGTAAAAACCCACAAGTTCAATCAATTTTAGGTGATGCACCTAAGTTGTCTGAATACTTAGGTGAAGACTCTAAAAAACATTTTGAAAAATTATGTGAACTGTTAACACTCGCAGGCATCCAATACGAAGTTAACGAGCGCTTAGTTCGTGGTTTAGATTATTATAATCGTACAGTATTTGAATGGGTAACTGATTCTTTAGGTGCTCAAGGAACTGTATTAGCAGGTGGTCGATATGACGGACTTGTTGAGCAACTTGGCGGAAAAGCTACGCCAGCAGTTGGTTTTGCCATGGGTATTGAGCGTTTAGTATTGATGCTAGAAACACTTGAACTGGTTGAAACAGACTTATCGAGTGTTGATGTTTATGTATGTGCGATGGGCGATGACGCTCAAAATCAATCATTAATTATTAGTGAAACACTACGTAAACAACATAGTGATTTACGCATTATGAAGCACAACAGTGGCGGCAACTTTAAAAAACAAATGAAAAAAGCCGATCAAAGTGGTGCTAAAATAGTTTTATTATTTGGTGACAATGAACTTGAACAAGGTTCGGTTACTGTGAAGTATTTACGTGAAGATAAACCGCAATTGACCATTTCAATGCAAGAGTTATCGACATTATTAGAAGAATTATAAGGAATTGTTATGGAACTTTATGACAGCGAAGAACAACAAGAAGAAGCAATCAAACGATTTTTAAAAGAAAACGGTGTTGTTATAGCATTAGGTGTTGTTTTAGGTTTAGGTGGTATTTATGGTTTTAATAGCTATAAAGCGAGTCAAATAGAGCAAATGGCATCAGATTCTATTAGTTACTCAGCGGTTGTAGAATCAAATGATATTACTGCACAAACTGAAAAATTCGTAACGGAACATGGTTCAACACAATATAGCCAATTAGCACAGATGTTATCAGTTAAATCATTAGTAGATGCTAATAAATTAGATGAAGCGACTGTTTTATTAAACAGTGTGATTGGTAGTGATGTTAATAGTACTGTTAAAACTATTGCGACAATTCGTTTAGCGCGTATTGAAAACTCACAACAAAAATATACACAAGCTTTAGCAACGTTAGTTAAAGTAAGCGATAGTGCTTTTGATACACAAAAACATGAATTAATTGGTGATATCGAATTATCACAAGGCAATGTTGATAAAGCTCGTATGTCTTACTTAGCCGCAGAGAAAGCATCTGGCGAGCAAATGAGTAATGATTTACGTATGAAACTTAATGACTTAACACCAGCAGCTTAAGGATTTACTATGACACAATGGTCTAAATCATTAATAGCTGGTGTAGTTTTACTCGGCGCTATTAGTGGGTGTTCATCAAACGAAGATGAAATTAAAATTGCACCGCTACCGTTAATTAAAGCGTCTGTTGAAGTCGTTATTAATTGGGAAGAAAGCGTAGGTGATGGCACACAAGATCATCATACAAATCTATCACCAGTAGTTGCTTACGGTAAAATTTTTGCCAGTGATCGTGAAGGTACTGTTGCTGCATTTGATCTCACCACTGGTGATGTAATCTGGGAAGTCGAAGTTGAAGATCAAGGTTCAATTTTTACATTAAGATCTGGAATTAATGCACAATTATCAGGCGGTGTGAGCGCCGGTTATGAAAAAATAGCGATTGGTTCTGAAAGCGGTATGTTATATCTGCTTGATGAAGCAACAGGTGATCTTGTTTGGAAAATTCAAGCAGACGGTGAGCTTTTATCAAAACCTTTACTCGCTAATAACAAAGTTATTGTTGCAATGGGTAATGGTAAAATTACCGCATTTGATATTGAAGACGGTAAAGAACTTTGGAATTATCAACAAGATGTACCTGCGTTAACATTACGTGGTATTTCTGGTTTCTCTGAAAGTCAAGGTGCTGCATTTTTTGGGCTACCTAATGGTAAAATTGCAGGCTTATTAGTCGAAGATGGCCGTGCAATTTGGGAAGCTGTTGTTACTCCTCAAGTAGGTGGTAATGAATTAGATAGCATTATTGATATTGATTCAACGCCTATTGCTTTCGGCGATACCATGTATGGTGTTGGCTATAATGGTAATTTAGCTGCTATAGAAATGCGTACCGGTAAAGTATTATGGAAACGTGATTACTCAGCTTTTAAAGCAATGTCATTAAATGGTTTTAATTTATACCTTACTACTACATCTGGACATGTTGTTGCTGTTGACCGTCGTTCAGGTTTAGAAGTTTGGTCTCAATTAGGATTAGAAAACCGTGATTTAACAGCACCTGTTGTTATTAATGGGTATGTTGCCGTGGTTGATTTTGAAGGTGTGCTGCACATCATGTCTGCTGAGACTGGTGAGTTTGTTGGGCAAGAAGAAATTGATGATGATGGTCACATTGCAAAGCCTGTAGTCCATGAAGAGCAATTATATCTTCAATCTAAAGATGGCTTATTGTCGGCTATTTCTATAAAATAGCGCCTTAAATACGATGTATTCCAGCACTTGAGTATTATTTGCTGGCATTAAAATTAAAAAGCGGTCCGGAAAAGACATTTCTGGGCCGCTTTTGTTTGTTTGGAGAGAAAATATCATGCTTCCTGTTGTTGCTTTAGTTGGTCGCCCAAATGTGGGTAAATCAACACTGTTCAATCGCTTAACAAGAACTAGAGATGCGCTTGTCGCTGATTTTCCGGGGTTAACCCGAGATCGTAAATACGGTCAGGCAAAATTGGCTGGATATGAGTTTTTACTTATAGATACTGGTGGTATTCAAGGCGATGAGGAAGGAATCGATGCATTAATGGCTGAACAGTCATTACAAGCAATTGAAGAAGCTGATGTTGTATTATTTTTAGTAGATGCACGTGATGGTGTTATGGTTGCTGATGAAGCAATTGCACATCATTTACGTCAATCTGATAAAACTGTTTACGTTGTTGCTAATAAAACTGACGGTGTTGATATCGATTCAGTAACAGGTGATTTTTACTCGTTATCATTAGGTGATATTCATCCTATTGCTGCTGCTCATGGCCGTGGTGTTCAAGTGTTAATTGAAACGTGTTTACGTCCTTATGCATTAGAAATGGGACTGCTTAATCTTGATGAAGAAAAAGATGAGTGGGACGAAGATGAAGACGAAGAGCTGACAGAAGAAACGGCTGAAGAACAAGCAAAAGCGCTGCAAGATTTACCAATAAAACTTGCTATTATCGGTCGTCCAAATGTTGGTAAATCAACGTTAACTAACCGAATTTTAGGGGAAGAACGCGTTGTAGTTTATGATATGCCGGGTACAACACGTGACAGCATCTATATTCCAATGAAACGTGATGAACGTGAGTATGTTTTAATTGATACCGCTGGTATTCGCCGTCGTAAAAATGTGAATGAAGCTATAGAAAAATTTTCAATTATTAAGACATTAAAAGCAATTGAAGATGCTAATGTTGTTATGTTAGTGATTGATGCACGCGATAATATTTCTGACCAAGATTTAAGCTTGCTAGGCTTCTCTCTTAACGCTGGGCGTTCAATTGTTATTGCCGTGAATAAATGGGATGGGTTAGACAATGATGCAAAAGATCGTATTAAATCAGAACTTGATCGCCGTTTAGGTTTTGTTGATTTCGCGCGTATTCACTTTATTTCTGCATTACACGGTAGTGGTGTTGGTAATTTATTTGATTCAGTTCAAGAAGCTTATTTATCTGCAACTAAGCGTACATCTACATCTATGCTAACTAAAATTATGCAAATGGCTGTTGATGATCATAATCCACCAATGTTCTCTGGTCGTCGTGTTAAGTTACGTTATGCACATGCTGGCGGTTACAATCCTCCTGTTATTGTAATTCATGGTAATCAAGTTAAAAAATTACCACTGTCATACAAGCGTTACTTAATGAACTATTTCCGTCGTACACTGAAAATAATGGGTACGCCAATTAAAATCGAATTTAGAAATAGTGAAAACCCATACGAAGGCAGAAAAAATAAACTATCTGCAACACAAGTACGTAAACGTGAACGTTTGATGAAGTTTCATAAGAAACGTTAATAACTAGTCATAAAAAAAACCGATGGTAACTACCATCGGTTTTTTTATGTCTATAATAAAACTATTATACTTTATAGAGCTGTATGCCTTATATAACAGTGTACTTTATGGTGCTGTATAGTTAATAACGCGGTAACCAAGTTCACGTAATTGTGGTTTTAATGTTTTAGCATCACCAACAATAACTATCGCCATATCATTTATATTTAAATATTGGCGTGCTAAATTATTAATACGTTCTTTGGTTATAGTTGACACTACTTGACTGCGTTTTTTAACAAAATTTGGTGTTAAATCATGCTCAATGATTTGCGCTAAAAATCCAAGTTTAGCGTCAGGTGTTTCATATTTTAAAGCATCTTTTTGATTAATAGCAGTACGCATAAAGCTAAGTTCTTCATCGCTAATACCGTTGTCTTTGTAATTATTTAACTCACTGATTATTTCTTTTAATGAATCAATGGTAGCGTCAGCTCTAACGGCTGCTGAAACAACCATTGCACCACCAAATTTGTCACTGGCAAACACTGAACCTGCACCGTAGGTATATCCTTTATCTTCACGCAGGTTCATATTAATCCGTGAATTAAAATGACCACCTAATGAAAAGTTCATTAATCCAAGTTCGAAAAACTCACCTGAAATATCTTTTTTAATCGTACGTTGACCTACGCGAATAACAGATTGAGCTGCATTATCTTTATTAACTAAATAGACAACATTTTTCATATAACTTGGCGGCAATAATTGAAGTTCGTTAACGCCAGTGTGGCCACGCCATTTCTTAAGTAATGCAAGCTTAGAGACTAACTGGCTTTGCTCAATATCTGACACTGAAATTAATTGTGCACGACGTGGTTTGTAATTACGCTCATAAAATTGTTTTATATCTGACAACGTAATTTTTTGCAGAGAATCTACCGTACCTTGCACTGGAAGAGCGGCAATAGTTCCTTGAAACATTAATGCTCTAAATGCATTTCGTCCTAATGAATTTGCATCTTTTTGTGCATTTATAAGCCCTTCAATTTGATTTGCTTTTAAACGTTCAAAGTCTTCGGCCTTAAAAGCAGGGCTAAATAGTTTTTCATTGAGCAGCTCTAATGTTTGATCTATATTTTTACTCAACGAACTAATACTTACATTGGTATAACTATTATCTGGTGTAAAAGTAATGCTACCTCCCACCTTTTGGAGCGCCTGACTCATTTGCTCACTAGTAAAGTGCTTAGTTGCTTCATTCATCATACTTGCCGTTAATGATGCTATACCTGCTTGTGCGCTATTTTCTGTGTAATGTCCGTTAGGAATACGTAATAAAATAGATGTAGTGGGGGTTTCATTATTCATACTTCCTAATAAACTGATGCCATTGTCAAACTTTTCTGTCCAATAGGTAGGAAGGTCAACTGATTTGATCGGTCCTGCTTTAGGCTTTTGAGTACGGTCAAATGTTTTTGGATTAATACGTAAATTTAAGTCACTAGCACTGGTAGTGGATTTACCATCAAGTTTTGTTATTTGTGGTTTAAAATTATCAGACTTTGCAACTGTTGATGCTTTTCCTTTAGGCACAACACTTGTGATGACGGCAGCTTTATCCTTAATGTACGTTTTAAATACACGCATTACATCAACTTTGGTCACATTATTATATCGCGCGATATCTTTTTCAATGTAATTAGCATTGTCGGTATATGTTTGATAGGCCGCTAGTTGAGAAACTTTACCTTGAACACTTTGAAGACCAAATATAAAGTTCGCTTCCATTTTAGCTTTTGCTTTAATTAAGTCATCATCAGTTACACCGCGTTGTTCAAACTCATTGATAGTTGAACGAATAATTTTTTCTAAATCACTTAATGAATGGCCACTAGCTGGATGTGGCAAAGCATATAAATCAAACGTACATGAGAGTTCGTTACAAGGATGACTTGCAGAAGCATTAACGGCAATACGTGATTTAATCAAATTTTTATAGAGTAGTGATGTCTTACCGCCACCTAATATTGAGGCTAAAAGATCCAGTGGTGCTTCGTCTTGATGACGTGAATAGGCAGTAGGGAATGTCATATATACTAAAGGAAGATTAATATTGTCTTCATAAGAAATATAACGATCTTCAGATAAACTAATAAGTGTTTTATCAAGAGGAGGTGCTTTAGGACCAGGGGTTATATCTCCAAAGTATTTATTAACGAGTGCTAACGTGTCTTTAGAATTAATGTTGCCGCCAATAGTAACGGTTGCATTATTAGGACCATACCATTTTAAAAAGAAAGCTTTTAAATCGTTAACATTAACGCGATTCAAATCGTCCATATAGCCAATTGTTGGCCACGAATAAGGATGTCCTTTAGGATATAATGCTTGAGCTTTAACTTCGCTTAAACGACCATAAGGTGCATTATCTATTCGTTGTCCACGTTCATTTTTAACCGTTTCACGTTGAACTTCAAATTTTTCTTGTGTCACTGCATCCAATAAGAAACCCATACGATCAGATTCTAGCCACAGCATTTTTTCTAATTGGTTTACAGGTACTGTTTGGTAATAATTAGTACGGTCGGCATTGGTTGTGCCATTCATACTACCGCCGGCTTCAGTAACTATTTTGAAATGTTCATCATCGCCTATATGCTCAGAGCCTTGAAACATCATATGTTCAAAAAAGTGAGCGAAACCTGACATACCTAAATCTTCACGACCAGAACCAACATGGTAAGTAACATCTACGTGTACTAAGGGATCTGAATTATCTTCATGTAAGATAACAGTAAGGCCATTAGCTAATTTGAATTTTTTATAAGCGATAGTTGTTTTGCCTGGTTGGGCAGAAACTTGCTCAATAAACTTCACGCCGTTCACATTAATATTGTCATTTTGAGGAGATTGTGAACATGCCGTTATCGTAAGCGCTATAGCACTTAGCATCCATATTTTCATTGTTGTTATACTTCATTGAGTTTATGAGATTACAATTTAGCAAAGTCACTAACATTTCGCCAATGTTGTCTTGTGATCATGCTGGTTATTTCAATAAAAACTAATTATTAAGTGGTTGTATACTTTAATGTTATAGATTTAAGACGGTCAACTTCTCCAGATGTAACAAAAACTCAATAAAATAAGAAATAGATACTTGGGTTGCTCTTCGTATTGTTCTATAATTTACATAATTGAAAATTATAATTGTGGATTTAAAATGAGCGAGAGAACAGAACAAAATAAAAGTGCTGAAGCTAAAATGGCCTATATATTAGTATTGGTCGTAGCAATGATTGGATTCCCAATTGCTCTTTCTTTTTTGAAGAATGATTTTTCTGTTGTGGCTCTTTTATTAAAAGCGACACCATTCGTGCTAATTGGTTGTGCTATTGGTGGTTTAATTTATGTGTCTAAAACTGATAAATAAAATTTATTTATCAGTAACAAAAAAGGATGCTTTCGCATCCTTTTTTTATATTTAAATTTTCTCATAAAATATGAGAGCTAAACTATATTTATAAACGATAGCTGATTATGATGCTACAGAATGGATAAATACTAAGCCGATGGCAAGTGGGCATACTAATTTTGTATACCAAGGCCAAATCTTCCAAAATAATTGATTTTCGATATTATCATTACCTGATTTTAATTCTTCAAGTAGCGATGAACGATGCCATATCCAGCCAACAAATATACAACAAAACATACCGATAATAGGTTGTCCATATTGTGTTGTTAATGCGATTACGAAACCAAATAATGCACTAAAATTAAATATAATAATTGAACTTACTGTAAAAATAATAAGACCAATTATTAACGTCGCTTTATTTCTACTGATATTAAATCTTTCTACGGTATATGAAACAGGGGCTTCAAGCATAGAAATAGAGGATGTTAATGAAGCGATAGACATTAATGAAAAAAATGATAATGAAACGAATATACCAACACTTCCCATACCGTCAAATAACGCTGGAAGTACTGTGAAAACTAGAGTGTCACCTGAAATTAAGGCACCATTAGCATCAAAAATTTGTACCCCTTTTGCCGCAGCTACGTACATAGCAGGAACAATGAGTAAACCTGCTAGAAAGGCAATGAAGACGTCAATCAACGTAACAGAAACACCTAACGTAACGAGATTTTCATTCTTGGATACATATGAGCCATAAATAATGATGACACTTGTACCTAATGATAATGAAAAGAAAGCTTGGCCTAGTGCACTAACAACCAACGAAGGTTTAAACAATAAGCTAAAGTCAGGGATGAGATAAGCTTTTAAACCATCGACCGCGCCATCAAGTGTTAATACATATATTGTTAAAGAAACAAGAATGGCAACTAATGCAGGCATTAATCGTTTTGACCATTTTTCAATACCATTTTCAACGCCGCGGCTAATAATAAAAATAGTGAGTATGGTGAAAATAGAAGTGAAGATTAGGTTTCTAGATAAACTCTGCTCTGTTAGCCAAAGAGAAGTTTGAGTCGCACCTATGGCTGTTGTTATTGGTTCAGCTGTAAAAGCGAGCATCCAACCTGCGACTATCGCGTAAAAACTCATTATTAACGCTGCACACACGATACCACCAAACCCAACGATGAAAGCAAAATGCTTTTGTGATTTAGATGTTGATATTTTTCGTAATGATTCAACCGCGTTAGATTGGCCATGACGACCAATAATCAGCTCTGCCATAAAAGCGGGATACGCTAAACAAAAGGCTAAAATAAGATACATTAAAACAAATGCAGCGCCACCATTACCGGCAGCTTGTGTTGGGAATCCCCAAATATTACCTAAACCAACAGCACTCCCTGCAGCTGCTAAAATGAAACCAATTCGAGAATTAAACTTACCTCTAGATGCGCTCATATTATTTACTTATTATTAGTTTTTAATTGATAACGGGTAATTTACGCAAATAGAATGAAAAAACCTAGAGAAAATAGTAATAAAATTAAATATGGTTCACAGGTTATATATTTTTTATGGAGAGAATTCGTTGAAAATAGAAAGAGTTGTAGTAGGAGGTAACGGTGAAAATGAATAATTTAATAAGGATAAGTTTTAAATATAGTTATAGCTGTAAAACAGCTATAACTACAATGATTAATTATAAACGATTAATCAATTAAAATGCGTAACATACGACGAAGTGGTTCTGCAGCACCCCATAACAACTGATCGCCTACAGTGAATGCACTAATGTACTCAGGCCCCATTGTTAATTTACGGATACGGCCAATTGGTACTGATAATGTACCGTTTACAGCAGCTGGTGTTAAGTCAGTCATGCTTAAATCACGATCGTTAGGAACAACTTTAACCCATTCGTTGTGTGATGCTAATTTAGCTTCAATTTCACTAACTGAAATGTCTTTCTTAAGCTTAATCGTTAATGCTTGGCTATGACAACGCATCGCGCCAACACGTACACATAAACCATCAATTGGCGTAGGCGCCGCTTGTGTATTTAATATTTTGTTTGCTTCAGCTTCAGCTTTATATTCTTCACGGCTTTGACCAGAAGGTAGTTGTGAGTCAATCCATGGGATTAAGCTACCAGCTAAAGGTACGCCAAATTGATCAGTGTTTAATTCACCGCTGCGGATGTAGCTTGATACTTTTGCATCAATATCTAAAATTGCAGAGCTTGGTGAAGCAAGTTCATCACTTACATGAGCGTGAATATCACCCATTTGGTTAAGTAGTTCACGCATATGACGTGCACCGCCACCTGAAGCTGCTTGATAAGTCATTGGGCTAACCCATTCGATCAAGTCCTCTGCAAATAAGCCACCTAATGCTAGTAGCATTAATGATACTGTACAGTTACCGCCAACGAATGTTTTAACACCACTTTTAACACCAGCATCAATGACATCACGGTTAACAGGATCTAATACGATAATGCTGTCATCTTCCATGCGAAGTGATGAAGCAGCATCAATCCAATAACCTTCCCAACCTGCAGCGCGCAGTTTCGGATAGACGTCTTTAGTGTAATCGCCACCTTGACAGCTAATAATAATCTCTTGTTGAGATAACGTATCAATATCGAAAGCGTCTTGAAGTGAAGTTACTGGTTTACCAATATCTGGACCTGCTTGTCCTGTTTGTGAGGTACTAAAAAATACAGGCTCAATATGATCGAAATCATGCTCTTTTTGCATGCGTTCCATTAATACTGAACCAACCATCCCACGCCATCCAACTAGACCTACTTTTTTCATTGTGATACTCAATCCTAAAAAATTAATTTTCTAAGATTCGAGATTACATTATCTTGATGAAAAGCGTTAGTGGTTTTTGTTGTTAGGTATAATTATTAGTAATTTTTTGTATTATTTTTAAACGAGTAGATAGATTAGGTTTATTGGTATTTAGTTAAAAAAACTTAATTATGTCTTAGTTGTATAAAAAGGAATAAATTTATTAGCACTGGCGACCATTGATCTAGTTGCAATATCAAATACTTTAGCATGCACAATAATGCCGTGATCATTTGGAATAACAACACCGGTTAACACAAGTGGAGCATTAAAAGTTTTGAGCCGTTCTATCGTTTCTATATTTAAAACAACACCAGTAGCGTCATCATAAGGCATCATATCATTTTGATACGCACTTATAGTTCTAACACCAAACGGTTGTAAGTCGTGTGCAATATGCTCACTCAGTTCTGCGCTAAGTTGATGATTTTGTGCTGTAATCCGCCCTTGATAACCAAACGATGTAACTACAATTATATTAGTTGTTAAATCAACACTGGCGTTATGTACAAGCTCAGTAGCTATCCAATCAGTGTAATTAGCAAAATTACTATGTGAATGAAATCTCGGGTGAGTAGCTGATGAACTTAGAAGATTGCCTTCTGCCATAGAGCTAGGACTGCTTGCTTGTGTTACTTTTGATTCTTGTTGGACTATAACGCTTTGAGTACACGCCGTAATATTTGTTAATAATAAACAAGCAATGACTGTAATTATAATTTTTTTCATCATCGTTCCTGATTAATTTGCGCTTGTAATAATAGGGAAACCTTCAGAATTTTTAGGGGTTTCTCTAAGAACGGCATCTACAACATCTGCAGGTGCAAAGGATTGGGCTGATGATAATAAAATATTTGTCGTTACATCGATAATTCGAGCATTAAGTAAATAACCACCTTGATGCTTAGTCATGGTACCAGTAATAACGTAATCAATGTTTAATTCACCCGTTAATTCGTCTATTTGTTCACTGTGCCAAAAAATATCACCGGCATTTGTAAATTGTAAACGGCCTGTAGACTTTAAATCAAAAACAGAAAAACCAATACGACTGGTTTCATGCATAATTGCTTCATTTAATTGTCTGCCAAAATGATTAGTCTTTTTTAAATCTGAATCAAGCAATGCAAAGTTAGCGACTGCAAATGCACTATTATTATTAGGTACATCGATATGTGAAAAAAGATCCTGAACTAACCATTTAGCATAATGGTTGACATGTTTTACAAGAATTTCTTGCTCATAAGTTGGTATTTCTTTAATGAACACTCTATCTCTAATTAAGTTATCTGGTTCTGGTTTAGGTGCTTCAATAATAGTACATGAGCATAATATTAAAAATGATAATGCAATAGCCGTTAATTTATTCATGATCATTTCCTTGATTTAAGTCGTTTCGATGTAACATTCCATCTCTAATACTTGATGAGCGTTGTTTAATATTACTTGAATTCATTGTGGCAATCACTTGCCTAGCCGCGGCAACAACTTGCTTATTATGTAAATTAATTATTTTAGCATTGATTATCGTCCCATATTTACTAGGTGTCATAATACCTGTAATGACATAATCAGCTAAGGTATGAGTATCAATTTTTTTATCATCACGTGTTAAAATTAATTCACTAGTTGGCGTTAAGTAAATGGCTTTAGCTGACTTTATTTCTAACAGGTTAGCGCCAGCCTGAGTAAGATGTGTACTAATACTTTCTTGTAAAAGGGCTCCTAAATATTTCATGTTTTGATTTTTAGTCTTAGCCATTAATGTATCAGACCAAACAAAAGTAGCGCTAACCATCCGTTTACCAACTACTGAAAAATATGGGCTAGTTGTTAACTGTTCATTAAGAGATATAATCGCTGACTCAATAGGTTGAGCTTTAGGTTTGGGAGCATCTATTAACGAGCCAATAGTTTGACAACCCGTTAAGCTAAGCGTAGCAATGCATATCATTGTAAAGGTATAACGGTTAATGTTCATTAGAGCCCCATAGTGAGCAACGAAGAATGATTGAGTAAATAAAAGCAAAATATATGCCATAACATATATTTCAATTGATTACATTGTTCTGAGATTCTACAGTAGTTACATCAAGTGATGTAGAATATAAACAAATTCAACTGATACAACACCTAAATCGACACCATAAGGTATTTAATATGCTTTTTAACACACAAAGAATAAGAAGTTTTAGTGCTATTTTATTGTTATTAATTACCTTAGCTGGTTGTTCAATAAGGGGCAACGAGGTTTATCAATCTAATAATGTAGCTATTGATGGATTTGACCCTGTTTCTTATTTTATCGATGGGGAAGCACGAAAAGGTAATTCAAAATATCAAATAGAATTGTTGGGTGTTAAATGGAACTTCACTAACGAACACAACAAAGTTATGTTTGAACAATCACCTGAAACATATATTCCACAATATGGAGGGTATTGTGCTTATGCAATGTCATATGGCTTAGTTGTATCTTCAGACCCTTATGCATTCTCTATTATAGAGGATAAATTATATTTAAATTACAGTTTCAGCGTTCGAGATAAATGGCTTCGAAAAACAGAGCAATATATACGAGAAGGCGATCAAAAATGGATGAATAAAATTTAACGTATCTATCAACAGCTATTATTCTAAACATGATAATCATCAACATAGCGGATGAGTCGTATTTAGATTCTATGATATTACGTTAATTTAAGTCTTTTAATTCACTTTTACAGCGAATTTCTACAGAGCTAAGTTCCATTAATACAACCGTTATATCTTCCATTTGTTGTTGTAAATGTTGTTTCTTTTCATCGATTAATGACAACATACCTTGTAGCTGTTTTACACTTGAACGGTCAGCATCGTATAAATCAAATAATCTTCTTGTTTCAGCTAATGAAAACCCAAGGCGTTTACCGCGTAAAATTAACTTAAGGCGGATTCGATCTTGTGGGCTATATACACGTGTTTGACCACGTCTAGCTGGTTTCATTAACCCTTGATCTTCGTAAAAACGAATACTACGAGTTGTTACTACAAACTCTTTAGATAAATCGCTTATTGAAAATGTTTTAGTTGAATCTGGCATTACTCACTCCTAAATTTCTAGCTTTACATCGTAGCTTAAGTTTACGTAAAGGTATAAATTTAATTGACCGTCATGTCCGTAATGAGCGATATATTAGGCGTATTTTATGAAGCGAATTATAATGAGTTAAATAATTAAATCTAGTATCTGTAATAAAATACTAATGTTGATATGAAATTACATTTTAGCTTTCTATTATCTAATGTAATGAGCTAACTATAGTAAGCTAACTGTAGAAATCAGATAAATTATAATAATGAGATAAAATTGATGACAGAAACACAAATAGCAACGAGCCCAATCGTTGACAGTAATTTAATAAATAATCTTATCGATTCTTATAAAGATATTACAGCTTATTCAATGAGTGATTTACAAGGGAAAACACTCATATCAATGGCACTATTAACAACGCCTATTGGTTCTATGTTTGTTTGTGCAACAGATAAAGGAGTTTGTTTGCTGGAGTTTTTTAATCGTAAAGATATGACTGGGCAACTCAATCGACTTGAAGCATTAATTAATGGGGTCATTGTTATTGCTGAAAATGAATATACATTAGCAGTAAAAAAACAACTTGATCAATATTTTATAGGTGAGCGTCATCAATTTGAATTACCGTTATTTATTCCTGGTACACAGTTTCAGCAACAAGTATGGCAATGCTTAACGACCATTGATTATGGAACGACGAGTAGCTATCAACAACAAGCTGAAAACCTAGGAAATCCTAAAGCAATTAGAGCAATGGCCAGTGCTAATGGTCGTAATCGATTAGCTATTATCATTCCTTGTCACCGTGTTATTGGCAAAGATGGAAGCTTAACTGGTTATGCTGGTGGGTTAGAGAGAAAACAATGGCTGCTTGATCATGAGAAGAAGCACAAGATTTAGTAAGAACTATTGGGATAGATTTAAATAAATAGTGAGTTTTTAGTCATTATTGATAAACTATCAGGATTGTTCATTTCATAGTTTACATTGTGGCTGAAAAAACAAAAATTATGCTCAACGCCTTTATGCGTAGATGCTTTGATACTTATTTATTAAAAGCAATTATTCGAGATAGCGGGGCACACTTATCTCGTAAAGGACGTTCACGTAATTGGATGTTAATTGCTGATGCTAGTCAAATAGCTAAAATAGTCGTGGATATTGAGCATGCTGAACAAAAAAGTTGGCAATGGGTTGCCACTTTACTTCGAGGTCAGCGTCAGTCACTAACTCAACAAGAGTTATTAAACCTAGTCCAACGTAATCCTGCAATATCTGCTACGCAATTAATACAATTGAGTGATTGTACTTTAGCTCAAGCACGCAAAGTGCTCGATGAAGCCGAATTTTTATAGATACTGTTTAAACTAAGATGATTTAAATAGGTATGATTTAAAACTTTCTACTTATTTAAATAAACAACCTACTTACAATAAATTGTTGGCTCAACGTACGCTTGGTGTTACTGTGCCGCTATTTATCAAATAGCCTTTCTTATTGGAACCACTATGTTATTTAGAGAACAAGTTTATACACTTGCTACACAAGCACTTGAGTCACTAGCGCAATCTCAAGCTAATGGAAAAGTTCCTAACAATCCATTAAGTGAAAGTCATTTTTTTAGTGTTTGGGTGTCTAAATCGCTTAAAGAAAAATCATTTGATGTTTGCATGGCACCTTTATTAAAGCATTGGCAACAATGTGCTAGAACCCAAGGTGCAGGGGCTAATTTAAAAAGTGAATTCCAATCAATTAAAAACACATATCAAACACTTGATAGCATAGGGCATGTAGTTACTAAGCAAAAAATAGAGAATTTGATAGCGTGCTTGAGCACTAATGATTGGCAAGTAAATATTGAACCATCGATTGGTAAAAAGCATAGTATTAAAAAAGAAAAAGCATCATCACTAGTGATCGATAATAGTAAATTCTCTTGTGTATTTAATAAGTCTAATGAATTGAAGTCTGCATTAAGTGTCTTTGTTCGAGGAGACCAACAGTCATTTATTGATGTCGCTCATCAGCAGGGTTTATTAGTATTTAAAGTGACAGATTATAAATCTATGGTGAAATTTCATGGTGAATTTATCATTGCACCTAATAATAACTTTAATGCAGTCGCTCAATTTATATCAAATACATAAAGAGTAACGGAGCTAATAATTAAAGGTTAAGGTGCGACAACAACTAAAGCATCGTTTTGAATATCGCCATAAAGAATGTCGTCATCAGGCTGTGCTTTTAAATGATTTTGGTACAGTTCTTTGACCAAAAATTTAGTTGGATTAATAGTCGTCGATTGACGAATGATTCCACGATTATCTGTAAAAGTTGTTAAGTGATAAATATTAAGACTATCGCCCATTTTAATACCATTACGTTTTCCTAAATTAACAGTTAAATGGTCACTATCTACTTTTATAACATTCCCTTTTACATTGATACATTGAAGCTTGTCATCTATATCATTTAATACGTTTGCTAGTTGATTGTTAATTGAAGCGCCATAAGGACTTTGCCAAAAGCTATGGCTAGCAGTATCTACACGTTGGGTTTTTTTAAATGTCCAAGGCGCACGCGTTGAATAGCGTTTATTCCATACCTTTTCACCATTCAAACCGTCAAATAGTGTAAACGATATAGTGAATTCTCGAATCGGACTATTAGTAAGTAACCCTAACCACTTACTAGTTGATTTTGCTATTGATAAATCTTCAATTTCAGCCGTCAATAAATATTGGCTATCTGCTTGTTGTGCTAATAGCTGTTGCGGAACTTGTTGATTATCGTCAATTGAAAAAGGTTGATTAGATTGGTTAAATTTCTGAGCAATAGGAAATAACTCAGTAACTCGAAAATTCCCTTCATGTGATGACATTTTATCAAATAATTGATTAGCTGCTTGAGCACCTATATTAAAAATAGCACCATTTGCCGCTTGATTCCGATAGCGTAATGGGAAGTTAGTCATTGCAACTAATTTAATAAGCTCTGATGATTTACACATTGTTTTGCTTGGTACAATATCAACACGAATATGTACAACCATAACGCCATTAGCAGTATCTTCACTAATTAATTGTAAATTTCTAACGCTACCATGAGAACGTACTTCAAATCGATCTGTACTCAATAACCCATTTGTTAAGTTACTAATTGAACTTACTTGGGCACCAGTAAATAACAACGCGTGTTTTAAGGCATCTTGTACAGCCATGTTTCGGGCTATGTCTTTATCGTTATTGGCAATAGGCGCTCGCCCTTTTGCATCAAACCATTGTGCATTAACGTTACTACCTAGTAATAGCAATAGCGAAAATAGAGACACTCGACATATATTCATCATAATTACTCGTTAATGATCGTTCTTGGTAATGCGCTTGAATTATATAAAAGATATAAATCTTTGTAATCAAGCTCTAATTCTGTTGCGTAAATCTCATCGCTTACCGGGTAGCTACGAACAACACGCGCACCTCTAATTAACCCTTCGACAGAGGCTGTTAATGTCGTATTAGAGATAGTTAAATCATTAAATTGAGCTTGGCTTTTTACTTGGTGGCCATGAACTTGCGCTGTTAACTCTCTATATGCATCAAGTTTAGAAGCGTTAATTGCATTTAATATTTTTTCAGTCTTAGTTGTTCCATATTGAGTGCTAACAGGGGCGTAACCAGTTGCTGAAAATTTTGCAAATTCTTCAGGGGCTTTTTGGTAATACTTCACTAACGTCGAGCTGCTGCAGCCAAACAATAAAGAACTGAATAAAATAAAGAACATAAGTCTAAGCATAATGTTCATCTCCATTTTTAATTTAAGCTGAAGTATAGCCGCTTGAAGAAAAGTTACTTTTCGTGCCGCCTTTAGCATTATAAGTCATCGACTTACTGGCTCGTTTTTGAATTAGTGAACGCTGTAAACGTTCAATACTATTCATACTTAATTCAATTGATTTACCGTTAATTAAATTATTTTGATGACATTGGGAAAGTAGTAACAGGATTTGTTCTTTTTTAATGAGGGCTTCGCCAATAAAAGGATTATTATTATTAGTCAAAGATATTTCTTTATCTATCTCGCTAAGACGAAGCATTAACTGTTGTTTTTGTTGAGATAGAGACATAATCGTTTTGTAATCACGATTAATTAGTGATTGTTTTTCGTCGCTAAGCAGCGTTTCTAACTGCTTAACGTGATTTAACTGAAGAGTTAATAAAGATAGTATTTTGTCATTATTCATTTAAAAGATCTTCTCTAGATCTCCCTCGAATTTTGCAATGTTAGCTGCTAACTTATCTGGATCAACCTTGTATTCACCAGCGGCAATAGCTTTACGAATACTAGCAACTTTCTCTTGGTCTACTGAGGAAGTATTGTTTAACTTGTCTCGAATACCATGCAACTGTTGTGCCTGTTGTGTTAATGACACTGAGTCTTTTGATTCAGGTTTGCTCTGAATCGTTATCTGAGCTTGTTGTTGAACACTTTGCTGTTTAACGTTTTCAGATTTTGACTGCGATTGACTTTTCAGATTGTCAAGATGTTGACTCTGATTGCCTGCCGCTTTATTTATGTCTAATGCCATAATAGCCTCTACTATTAAAATTTCTCTTCAAAACCTTATCGGCTGTTGATTGGTAAACTTTAGTATTTTTTATAATTTAATTTCAGCGCGTCCAACTGCAACAACAACCGCTTCTATAATTCTACCAGAACTATTGTTTTTAATGGAAATTTTTTGTCCTTTACTACCATCAGATAATGAAACACCAGATGATCTTATTTTTAAACTACCTTTAGTGACAGTAATAGCTACTTGTTCATTCTTACAAACCATACACACTAAATTAGACAATATAGGTCGTCCATTTTGTATGTAGCGTTTTACTTTTGCGCCAAGCACTTCTTTAATTTCGGCAACTGTTTGTCCAATAATAAGCGATGTGTCCAAATATGTTACCGCCATATTAGATGAATTTAACAATTCTCCGTGGGCTAAGTTTTTCTTTGCGGTAACTATAGGCGATAATGTTTTTATAGTCACAGGAACAAAAATACGCCAACTTCCTACACAAGATACATTAATAGTATTAGTGCGTTGTATGCCTCTTTTTCCAACGATATTTAACGCTAATGGTTTTTGACAGCTCGCTAATTGTTTACGACGATCTATTTGAGAGATAATAATTTCTGTTTTATTGTAGGGGGAGGGCGTCAGTTGTGTTTTAATATAGTTATGAATCTTATTTTCAATGTCTTCATGGTCTGTTAATGATTGTCCAATTGCATTATTTACTAATGCTATTGAAATCATGGCCGATAAAACCAGAACATTGGAAAATTTAAGCATAATGTATTTAATTGTAGTTCTTTGTTTGACAGTATTCATAAGTCACTATATTTTATTTATTATGTTAATTGTAGGTCTATCATAATGATAGTTGAAATTGTGTTTATACAATACTATTAGAAAGATGAACTTAACATAAACAAACTATTTTCACTATTCGTCTATTATATGGAGTTATTATGGCCGGTGTCCTTGATTCAGTAAATCAACGAACTCAACTTGTAGGACAAAATAGATTAGAACTATTGCTATTTCGCCTGAATGGAAATCAGTTGTATGGTATTAATGTATTTAAAGTTAAAGAAGTATTGCAATGCCCTAGGCTAACATCGTTGCCTAACCTCGCAAAAGAAGTACGAGGAATAGCCCATATTCGTGGCGAAACAATTTCTGTCATTGATTTAAGTTTATCGACTGGGGGCCGTAGAATAGATGATTTAGAAAGTCGTTTTATTATTATTACTGAATATAATCGTTCGATT
Source organism: uncultured Enterobacterales bacterium (assembly GCA_937981905.1). GTDB lineage: Bacteria > Pseudomonadota > Gammaproteobacteria > Enterobacterales > Psychrobiaceae > Psychrobium. The sequence goes on along the minus strand of CALJMY010000011.1, from coordinate 3,412 downwards.
CAGGGATTTTTAGTTGATGGTGTAGAACGTATCATTAATACGAACTGGGAAGAAATAATGCCACCGCCAGAAGGTTCGGGCAAAGAGAATTATTTGACTGCGGTAACTCAAGTAGATGGCGGTATGGTTAGTATTTTAGATGTTGAAAAGATATTAATGGAAGTCGCCCCACCAAAAGAAGAAATGTCAGAAGAGCTGTTAGAAGAAACTAAATCGATTATAAAAGACAATGCTAAGAAAATAATGATTGCTGATGACTCCATGGTTGCACTAAACCAAGTTAAACGAGCGTTAACACCATTAGGGTTAGAAATTGTTGAAGCTAAAAATGGTAGAGACGCACTTGATCAGTTGATTGCGATTAGTGAAAATTGTGAAAGATCAATAACAGAAGAAGTCGGATTATTAATCTCTGACATAGAAATGCCTGAAATGGACGGTTACACATTAACATCTGAAATTAGAACTAAAGAAAAACTTAAAGATTTACGTGTGATTTTACATACTTCTTTAAGTGGAGTTTTTAATCAAGCAATGGTTGATAACGTTGGTGCGGATGATTTTATTGCTAAATTTAATCCAGACGATCTTGCAGCAGCAGTTGAGCGTAATATCAACATTACACATTCAGAACCAGCACGGGAAATATCTAAGTGATTAAAGCCGATTTAACGCCTAACGAATATGACGAATTTTGTAAATTTCTTGAGCAACATTGTGGCATTGTTTTAGGAGGCAGTAAGCAATACTTAGTTAGAAGCCGATTAACGCCTTTACTCAGTGAACATAATTGTGAGTCTTTAGCGCAGTTAGTCAAAAAGGCTATGTTAACCAGTGAAAGAACGCTTAGATCAACTGTTATTGACGCAATGACAACTAATGAAACATTGTGGTTTAGAGATCAATATCCGTTTGATATATTAACATCTCGTTTATTACCTGAATTTGAAAAGTTGGGTCGACCATTAAAAATTTGGTCTTCAGCAAGTTCATCAGGACAAGAACCTTACTCAATTGCGATGACTTGCCTAGAGTATAAAGAGAAAAATCCTGGGGCGTTAAAGTTTGGCTTTGATATTTTAGGAACTGATATATCAGACAGTATGCTGGCGCATTGTAAGAAAGGAGAGTACGACAAACTGGCATTATCACGTGGCTTATCAGCTGAACGTTTAAAAAAATATTTTAAACCGTCTAATGATAATTGTTATATGGTTAATGATAATGTTAAACGTCATGTCAAATTTCGTTCATTTAATCTACTTGATACTTTTAATACGATGGGACATTTTGATATTATTTTTTGTCGTAATGTATTAATTTACTTTTCACCAACACTGAAAAAACAAATTTTTTCAAACTTTTCAAAAGTACTAAACCCAAACGGGTATCTAATGCTCGGTGCTTCTGAATCTGTTAATAATTTGACTAATGACTTTAAAATGACACGTTGTCCTTCAGGTATCGTTTACCAAAAAGAATAAATTCACATTAGATCTTAAAAAGAAGGCAAGTATAACTTGCCTTTTTTTATGCCTGTAATAAATACTGGCTTAGATATTGCTTTGTATATTATAAAAGCTAATAGAGACAAAATTATGGCGATTTCATTTGAGAAAGCATTAGGTATTTCACAATATACAGTTGGAGTTCGCTCTAAACGTGCTGAAATATTGGCAAGTAATATCATTAATGCAGATACACCACATTATAAAGCGAAAGATATTGATTTTGCTAAAGCAATGGAATCTGCTAAATCTCATCAGTCTTCTGGTGGCATAGCCAAAACACATGACAAACATTTTGATATTGATGCATCTAGTTCATTAGGTGATAGTCAAAAATTTAGAGTACCAAATCAACCTGATACAGGTGATGGAAATACAGTTGATGTACAAGTGGAACGAAACTTGTATGCAGAAAACACATTAAAGTATCAAACAAGCTTAGAATTTTTAGGCGGTAAGTTTAAAGGTCTAAATTTAGCTATTAAAGGGGCTTAATAATGAGTTTATATAATATCTTTGACGTTGCTGGATCGGGCATGAGTGCACAGTCAGTACGTTTAAACGTGACAGCTTCCAATTTAGCTAATGCAAACAACATTAGTAGTAGTGCTGAAGAAACGTATCGAGGCAGACATCCAGTTTTTGCCGCCGAGCTACAAAAAGCTGCCGCTAATCACGAAGAGTCCGTTTCAGTGAAAGTTTTAGGTATTGTTGAAGACCAAGACCCTTTACAGCAAGAATATAACCCTAATCATCCTATGGCTGACAAAGATGGTTATATTTATAAACCCAATGTAAATGTGATGGAAGAAATGGCAAATATGATCTCTGCATCACGTTCTTATGAAACAAATGTTCAAATAGCAGATGCCGCTAAGCAAATGCTCGTTAGAACTCTACAATTAGGTAAATAGGAGTAAATTATGGACGTACTATCTACAGGCACCTCTTATTTAGACTCATTGAGGGTTCAAGAAGAACCAATTGCTGTTGATGATGGTTCGAATCAAACATTAGACCAAGCCGATTTTTTAGAATTATTAACACAACAGTTAGCACAACAAGATCCATCAGAACCTGTTGATAATAATACCTTGGTTGCTCAAATGGCATCGTTTAGTACTGTTGAAGGTATTACTCAAATGACAGAGCAGTTTGAAGATTTAAATAGCGTGCTGACATCATCGCAAGCATTGCAAGCCTCTTCATTAGTTGGTCAAAAAGTATTGATTCCAGCGTCAGTTGCTAACAAAGTTGAAGGTGATGGTATTGATGCTGTTGTAAGTATGCCTGAGGGCTCAAGTGGTGATGTCATTATTAATGTTGAAAATTCGACTGGCGAATTAATTCGTTCAATTAATATTGGTCAACAAAATGCCGGTAATAATGATTTTACCTGGGATGGTAAAGACGAAAATGGTAATGAAGTTGGTGAAGGTAATTATACTATAAAAGCTAACGGTACTGTTGATGGTGAAAAGCAAGAGCTGGCTGTATCAACATATAGTCATGTTGCTAGTGTTAATCTTGGTTCTGGTACCAATGGCGTTATTTTAAATTTAAGAGGGCTCGGTAATATTTCATTAAATGAAGTATTGGCTGTAGCTGATAGTTAATTAAGAAGAGGATTCAAAAATGTCTTTTAATATAGCATTAAGTGGTATTGCTGCCGCGACAAAAGATCTAAATGTTACAGCGAATAATATCGCTAACGTAAATACGGTTGGGTTTAAAGAGTCTCGCGCAGAGTTTGCCGATGTTTATGCCTCTTCATTATTTACTAACACTGCGACTAAAGCTGGTGATGGTGTTACAACCGCGCAAGTGGCTCAACAATTTCATCAAGGTAGTTTATCATTTACAAATAACGCGCTTGATTTAGCAATTACAGGGCCTGGCTTTTT
>CALJMY010000010.1 GCA_937981905.1 uncultured Enterobacterales bacterium | reverse complement strand
TAGTTGTTATCTTTATGCTTTATTTGTCTGATCGTCTTATTGGACGGCATTTAATGACAATTAGTCGAACATTATCGAAATATAATGAACAAGACAAACCAGAAATAATTGATTTGAAAAGACAAAACTTCGATGACAATGATGAAATAGACTTGTTAGTCGACAGTATTAATAACATGCAACAACGTATTTATTTCGAAAGAAATAAAGCGATTAATGAGTTAAAACAAAAAGAAGAAATACAATCACAAATCGCGACACAAAAAGAAAGCTTACTTAAATTAGAACATAAAGTTTCAATGTCTGAAATTGTTCGAAGTTTAGCTAATGAACTAAACGCACCGCTTATTAATATTAAAACATTCTCCAAATTATCATTAGAACAAATGCAAGAGCATTCATTTGAACCTAAACGTCTTGAACTCTCGGTTGATAAAATAATAGAAAGTAGCTGTCATGCATTAGATATTGTTAATAGAACAACTGAAATCATGAAACGTAGTGAGCCTAAGCGTATTTCAATTAATATTAATCCATTAATTGCACGCGCTACTTTATTGTTGTCACAAGAATTAAAACACGCTTCTATTACGGTTAAGCATCATGCCGATGAGCAAAGTATTGCTGTTTTTGTTGATGAGTTACAAATTGAGCAAGTCTTGATGAATGTATTAAGAAACTCAATTGAAGCGTTGGGCTCGTTTAATATTAGTAATAAGTTGATTGAAATTTCTGCTATTACATCTAACGAGAAATTAATAATTAGTATTGAAGATAATGGACCGGGATTAAGTGAGGTCATTATTGATAAAGTTTTTACTCCTTTTTTTAGTACGAAAGAAAAGGGTTTAGGAGTGGGGTTATCAATTGCTCAAACCTTGATTACAAGTAATCAAGGTTGTATCTCTATTTATCGTAATAATAAGCAGGGCGCTTGTTTTAATATCGAATTACCATTGGAGAAATAGAATAAACATTATTGTTTATTCTATTTTTTATATTTAAGCGCTTTTTCTTAAGTTAATGATAGGCGTTAAATAACTTGGCCTTGCATCTTTTAAATAAGAAATATCTTCATAGCTTGGTTTACCTTGCGGTAATTTTAAGCGTGATTTTGTTAAATAAGGCCGAGCTATATGTGAAATCATTAGTTCAACTTCCTTAATACCTTGCTCATTTGACTTAGTCGTATTATAAAAATCGACAGGAATTAATATTCCAGTTCCCCTTAAGCTTTTTACATCAGCTTCTTGATCTGGTAACCATAACGATGTTTGACGTTGTAAATAAAACTCTCTTAAAATTGCACGCTCACCACTTGTTAACGTTTGCATTCTAGAATGAATGTCAGTTGCTAACTGTTGCTGACGCTTTTTTTGTTTATAGTTTTGAAAAACATTTTTAGTTAAGTCAATTACCAAATAAGAACTACTTGCTATAAAACACATGCCTACAAAATGTGCTGAATCTGTCAATAATTTGTCTAATTGTAATATCTCTATGATATTTTTAGGCATAAATAAAGTGACAGCACACGCTATTGCAATCCACAGCATGGTTTGAAACAGGTAATGAGATCGTGATTGTTGAGATTCATCTTTCCACATAAGGACTCCTAAGTGACAAAAAATTGTCAAAGATCATTGCTTAAATTGATATTTTATACAAAGCAATAACCGTACCCATATAGTGAATTTATTCTTTATTTAGATTAAAAGCTTTATTTTTAATCATCACTTTAAAGTAATATTTAAAAATTAAGTTAATGAGAAAGAAGCAGAACAGCAAGGGAAATGGATTTAGACATAGGTTGAAGATTAAAAATTTATAATAATGTTCTGCAGTATTATAAGCATAACGCTATAAAATAATAATATAGGTTAGTCATAATACAATTTTGATTTACTTAAAGACAGGTATAGAAAAGGCACATCATTTTAGCGATATATTCGAGATTTTATTTTAGTTCTGTCATTGCTTGATTTACTAACGATTCGATTTGATTATGAGTCGTTTCTACTCCACAGTTACAGTCAATACTTTGATGTTCTGATAACCATCCAATCGTTTTTAAATGTTTTTGTCCACAGTTAGGACAGATGATTTTTACAGCTTGTAGTTTGTTTAAATGAGTCATCACACTATTCCAGTAATTTAATATGAAACTAAGTTTACCAAACTGATATGACATTTCTGTGACATGTATTGCAAATCTCCGCTGCTAGGGGAGTTGTAGAGGGGCTCATGGCTGTTACTAAGTTATCACACGTAAGTATTTTCATTCACACCAACATTTACATGTGTTTCTATACCTATTTTCTTTACTATAGGCGTAGTATAAATTATTAAATATTACGTTTAGAAAGTATAGATAAATAAAAAGGGCTGCTCAATAGCAACCCTTTAATATTTTCAATCAGAAGATTAGTTAGAATGTAACATACTGTTCAATTCAACAGCGCTCTTATTCGCTAAACATTCAATTTGACCTGTAATAGAATTACGACGGAATAATAAGTCATCTTTATTCGATAATTCACGAGCTTTAACTGTACCCGCTTCTTTACCTTCATTATCTAACATTTGAACTTTAGAACTAGCAGTTACATAAAGACCAGCTTCGATTGTACAACGGTTACCTAATGGAAAACCTAAACCTGCATTTGCACCTAATAAGCTGCTTTCGCCAATAGCAACAACCATAGTGCCGCCGCCAGATAATGTACCCATGATAGATGCACCACCACCGATATCACTTCCTTCACCAACCATTACGCCAGCTGAGATACGACCTTCAACCATGCTCGAACCAGCAGTACCAGCATTGAAGTTAATGAAACCTTCATGCATAACTGTTGTGCCTTCACCTACGTGAGCACCCAAACGTACACGAGATGTGTCAGCAATACGAACGCCAGTAGGTACAATGTAATCAACCATCTTAGGGAATTTATCAACACAATCTACAGTGATCGTTTTTCCTTTTAAGCGCGCTGCAATTTGGCGTTCTTTTAATTCAGGTAAATCGATAGGGCCTTTGTTTGTCCATGCGATGTTATGTAATAAACCAAAGATACCGTCTAATACAAGACCGTGGGGCTTAACTAAACGTTGAGAGATAAGTTGAAGTTTTAAATAACCTTCTGCAACAGATTTTGGTGCTTCATCAGTTGCTAAAATAACTAATACTAATGGTTGCTTTGATTTTGCAGCGGCAGCAGCAAAGTCAGCATTATCAGAATCATCTGCATCGTTGAAAGTACCAGCAAGTTGCTCAGCAACATCACGCGTAATTTCAATTACCTGATTACCATTTTCGTAACCAACAATAGCAGCAATTGTTGCTACTAAATCATCGCTTGGGTTTAAGATTGGATTTGGGAAAAATGCTTCGATAATTTTTTGGTCACGGTTTTTAGTCGCTGTACCAAAAGCAATAGAAAATGTAGACATGTATTAAGCTCCGATGTAAAAGTCGAGATGGTAAATAGACCATCAATAATTGCTAAGATAATAAGTAGACAATGATAAAGAAGCGATAGAGGAGATGCAAAATTAAAATGCGATAAGCGGTAATTATTTCACTGATAGGTATTCGTATTGCTTATATACTAATAGTTAGGCTCAATTTAAGCTAGTAACCTAGTTATCAATATTCTTAATAGCTTCTATCTATAACGATAGTTTGCTTAATAAATACAAAGTTAGTTTGATCGCTAGTCTATGTCTTTTTAAATATTGGTCGATCGCACTTATTTTTATAAATAGGTACGATCAACTGTATCGATTCTTTACAAAAATTATACCCGTAAAAACTCGAATCAATCACAATAACCTGATTATTATGATTGATTTAATTCATTAATTGATTCTAATAATGATTTTTGTAATTGTGCTTCTTGTTCTTGTGTTAATGGCGTCTCGTCACAAGTAGTAATGATGAATATATCTTCAACGCGTTCACCTATTGTCGTAATTTTTGCATTTAACAAGTTGATTTTATGTTCAGTAAATATATCACCCACGGTCGCAAGTAAACCAGGTACATCTAAGGCAACTAATTCAAATAATGTGTAATCATTATTATCACTAGTAACAAAAGACACCTGAGTTTGTACCGTAAATTGTTTAATTTGACGTGCTATACGTCGATTATTATTTATTTTAAAATCAGGTTCAGTTAATGATTTTGTTAATGTTTTTACAATTGAATTTATGCGTTCTTCATCAATAATAGCTAAACCGTCTTGCTCAGATATACTAAATGTATCTAATGCATACTTATGATTTGTGGCCATAACATGAGCATCATTAATTTGTACATTTTTACTACCTAAAACACGCATAACTTTTGCAAATAAATTAGACATATCTTTGGTGTAAACAAACAGTTCACTCGATGTTTGATTGTTATTATTTATAAGTTCAATAATAGGCAATTCAGGTTCTTTATGTTCAAGAATGAGCTGGCTATGATTCGCAATTGAAATAGGTGTATGCCTTAAGAAATAATCGCTTTGAAAATGCTGCCATAAATTATCAACATCATTAGGATTTATATTACTTCCTTTTGTTATGATTATTTGTTGAGCTTTAGATTTATATTCTTCAATGCGTTCTTCTGCATCAACATCACTTTGCTTACCTCGGCGTAATGCTTTTAATGTAAAGAAATATAATTCACGCAATAGCGAGCCTTTCCAATTATTCCATAAGTTATTATTAGTCGCACAAATATCTGCGACTGTTAAACAATATAGATAAGCCAACCTTGATTCATCTTTAACAGTTTTAGCAAAAGCATTAATAACGTCAGGATCGTGAATGTCACGGCGTTGTGCTGTCACTGACATGACTAAATGGTTTTCTACAAGCCAAGCAATAAGACGAGAGTCATGATCGTTTAAATTATGTGTCTTACCAAATTCGATAGCATCTTGTGCGCCAAGTTCACTGTGATCGCCACCGCGTCCTTTTCCAATATCATGAAAAATAGCCGCTAAGACTAATAACCCTTTTTTAGCTAATGTTTTGACTAAAACACTACATAAGGGGAATTCATCTTTGTATTTAGGTTTAGTAAATCGACCTATATTACGTAATAATCGATGTGTGTGTTCATCAACAGTGTAAGCATGGAATAAATCAAACTGCATTTGACCAGTAATATGCTGCCATGCAGGTAAATAAACACCTAAAATTCCATGTTTATGCATCATTGATAATGCCCGAATACCATCAGGATGCTTGATGATATTCATGAAACCTTCACGGCATGCTTTTTCTTCAGATAATGGCTGCGTTAATCCATCACGAGCAGTACGTAATTGGCGAAGCGTTGGTGCATATAACCCTGTGATACAAGGATCTTTAGCAACATTTAAAAAGAGATTTAGAATTTCGGCATGATCATCAAAAATATCTTCAGATAACGCTTCGATAAAGTTTCCACGGCGTTGATACCCATCATCAATAAAGCAGACATCAAGTGCTTTTATACGACCTAAGAATTCGCGTTTAAAGAGCTGGAGAAGCATTTCACATAATTCAGCAACTTCCCGCACTACTTGATAGTATTCTTTCATCATATTTTCAACAGCGAGTTGCTCACTATCGTTGTAACCCATCGCTGCAGCGACGTCATGTTGATAATTAAATAATAATTTATCTTCACCACGCCCAGCTACATTGTGCAATGCAAATCGCATACGCCATAAAAAATCTTGGCATGTTAGCAATTTTGTTAACTCTTCATGTGTTAAAAAACCATGATTAACTAATTGTTCAACGATCGTTGCTTTGAAATGTCTTTTGGCAACCCAACCTATAGTTTGAATGTCACGTAAACCACCAGGGCATGTTTTAATATTAGGTTCTAAATCAAATGCATTATTAGCGTCATGACGTTCAATTTGTTCATCTCTTTTAGCAAGATAAAATTTACTACTGGGCCAAAAGTCAGATTTATTAATTGCTTTGTCTAAGTCATTGTAAAGCGCTTCAGATCCAGATAATAAACGACTCTCCATTAAGTTAGTCGCTACAGTTATATCTTCACGACCAATGGCAATTGTTTCTTTTAAAGTTCGTACACTATGTCCAACATCAAACTTTATATCCCACAATAGGGTAATAAATTGACCAACTTTTTCAGATTGTGATTTTGAAATAGTTTTTTTAGATAACAATAATAAATCGATATCAGAATTTGGATGAAGCTCTCCACGACCATAACCACCAACAGCTATCAATGATATAGAATCATTATCAAGCCCAATGTGATGCCATATTTTGACAAGTAAATCGTCGACATAAGCACAGCGTTGATGTAATAAATCTCGTGAATCTGCTTTGTCTTTAAATTGTTGTGAAAGCCTGTCGCTAAAATCAAGAATAACGTCTTTACAGGCAGGAATAATTTCTCTACTTTCAAGTGAGCTTAATAGTAAATTTTGAGATAACGACATGTCTTTCCTTAGTAAACTTTATCTAATTTATGCGTGTTCGATAATACGTGGTAATTCTTCATCACTTCTAAGTGTTAATACTTCTACGCCATTATCTGTAACTAATAATGTGTGCTCCCATTGTGCAGATAAAGAACGATCTTTAGTCACAACAGTCCAACCATCGTTATTAGCCATTTTGCTAAAACGTTTTCCTGCATTTACCATCGGCTCAATTGTTAAACACATACCAGCTAATAATGTTTCACCAGTACCAGGTTTACCATAATGAACAACTTGTGGATCTTCATGGAATTCTTTACCAATACCATGACCACAATATTCACGAACGATAGAATAATTTAAACCCTCACAATACGTTTGAATAGCATGACCAATATCACCTAAACGAGCCCCAGGTTTAACCATGCCAATAGCTTTATAAAGACTCTCTTGCGTTGTTTTAATTAAACGATTAGCTAAGATGCTGCCTTTACCTACAACAAACATTTTACTTGTATCACCGTGATAACCATCTTTGATAACAGTGACGTCGACATTTATTATATCGCCTTCCTTTAGCTTTTTGTCGCTAGGGATACCGTGACAAATTACATGATTTACAGAAGTACAAATAGATTTTGGAAATCCATGGTAGTTAAGTGGCGCGGGGATAGCATTTTGCTCTTCAACAATATAACGATGACATATTTCGTCTAACTCGTTGGTAGTAACACCTTTTTTAATAAAAGGGCCTATCATTTCTAATACTTGCGCTGCTAAAGCACCTGCAACACGCATTTTATCAATTTCTTCACTTGTTTTTATCGTAATCGCCATGATTATATCTCTGTCATTGGAGGCTATTTTTTTTAGCCAAAACTTGTTTTTCCCACGTATTTTTGGTATAAAGCGCGCCGGGGAATGTATTCAATTTATATTTTAATCGGTTTAATGCTGATTTTAATGTTCTTGAGTATAAAGAACCACTAAAAATTACATTTATCTTAAATCACACACGTATTTAAACTGATTTCGGGGTGCTTTTTTACTAATTATGGTAAGGAAAGTTCGAAATTCAGGATACGTGGAGGCCTAACCCCAAGAGGAAATTATAATGGCTACAGTTTCAATGCGCGATATGTTACAAGCAGGTGTTCATTTTGGTCACCAAACTCGTTACTGGAATCCAAAAATGAAACCTTTCATTTTCGGTGCACGTAACAAAGTTCATATCATCAACTTAGAGCAAACTGCTCCAATGTTTAATGAAGCACTTGCTGTACTTAGCAACATCGCTTCTAAAAAAGGTAAAATCCTTTTTGTTGGTACTAAGCGCGCTGCTGGCGATGCAATTAAAGAAGCTGCAATTTCTTGTGACCAATTCTATGTTAACCACCGTTGGTTAGGTGGAATGTTGACTAACTGGAAAACAGTTCGTCAATCAATCAAGCGTCTTAAAGACCTTGAGCAACAATCACAAGATGGTACTTTCTCTAAGCTAGTTAAGAAAGAAGCATTAATGCGTACTCGTGAAATGGAAAAACTAGAGAAATCTCTAGGCGGAATCAAAAACATGAATGGTTTACCAGACGTGATTTTTGTTATCGATGCAGACCACGAACACATTGCTGTTAAAGAAGCAAACAACCTAGGTATTCCTGTTGTTGCAATCGTTGATACTAATTCTAACCCAGATGGTATCGATTACATCGTACCTGGTAATGATGATGCTATCCGTGCAATTCAACTTTATGTAACGTCTGCTGCTACTGCTGTGACTGAAGGTCGCAACAATAACAACGCTGCTCCTGCGGCTGAAGCTGACGCTTTCGTTGAAGCTGAGTAATTTAGGACTTTCAATTTAATTGAATCTAAATGACATATTAAAGTAGGTGCCAAGGAGAAATTCTTGGTGCCTTTTTGAAATACAGAGGAATAGAAATAATGGCAATTACAGCTAAATTAGTAAAAGAGCTTCGCGACCGTACTGGCGCTGGCATGATGGATTGTAAAAAAGCGTTAACTGAAACTAACGGTGACGTTGAAGCTGCAATCGATCAAATGCGTAAGAATGGCCAAGCGAAAGCGGCTAAAAAAGCAGGTAACATCGCTGCTGAAGGTACAATCATCATTAAGCAAAAAGATGGTGTTGCTGTACTTCTAGAAGTTAACTGTCAAACAGATTTCGTTGCTAAAGACGTAAGCTTCTTAGCATTTGCTAACGAAGTTGCTGACGCTGCAATCGCTGCTGAGTCTTCAATTGAAGAGCTTAAAGCACAATTTGAAGAAACACGTATTGCACTAGTTGCTAAAATCGGTGAAAACATGAACATTCGCCGTGTAGAATACGTTAAGGGTGCTGCTTTAGCTTCTTACCGTCATGGCGACCGTATTGGTGTTGTTGTAGCTGGTGAAGCGGAAGAAGAAACGCTTAAACACGTTGCAATGCACATTGCTGCATCAAGCCCTGAATTTGTTAACCCTGAAGATGTTCCTGCTGAAGTTGTTGAGCGTGAGCGCAAACTTCAAATCGAAATCGCTATGAACGAAGGCAAACCTGCTGAAATCGCAGAAAAAATGGTTGCTGGTCGTATGAAGAAGTTTACTGGTGAGGTTTCTCTTACTGGTCAAGCATTCATCATGGAACCTAAGCAAACTGTTGGTCAAGTTCTTAAAGCTAAAAACGCTTCAGTGTCTACATTCGTTCGCCTAGAAGTTGGTGAAGGTATTGAGAAGAAAGAAGAAGATTTCGCTGCTGAAGTAGAAGCTCAAATCGCTGCTGCTAAAAAGTAATTGAAATTTTGCGATAACTTTTGTTGTCGACGAAATAAAAGGCCGATGCTATGCTTCGGTCTTTTTTAAGATAAAGTCTTAATTTACGTTTTATTATTTTATAAGTAATAAAACGTAAATTAAGTATGATAGTTCCAATATGCTTATTTCAA
>CALJMY010000009.1 GCA_937981905.1 uncultured Enterobacterales bacterium | reverse complement strand
TAACTTTCATTAGAACCTTCTGTGTCATGTTCTAATTTTATTTCAATTAATTGATCAATGTCGTCATTTGATAAGTCATAATTAAATTTAGCCATGAATGAGTTTTTATTAAAACCAGTATCACCACCACCGTCTAGATCTTTAAAACCGTCGGCACTCAAATTTAATGCTTCAAATAAATAGCCAAAACGGCCGTTGGTATTACCATAATGTAGGTGATGTTTTTTATAGCCATCACTACCAATTGCTAAATCTAAAGCACCTTCACTGTCAGTGGGTATTGGGCGGGTAATTAAGTTTAAAGCACCAGCTACTGTGTTTGGACCATATTTAATAGATGCTGGCCCTTTAAACACTTCCACACCAACTAAGCGATTAGCTTGAGGGAAATAATAAGCAGCAGATGCTGAATAAGGGGCAGGGGCTATAAGAATACCATCTTCCAATAATGCTATTTTCTTACTGCGCTCGGGAGTTACACCACGAAAACCAATGTTAGGACGTAAACCATAACCATCTTCTTGACGAATATTAACACCTGGTACTTTTGCTAGCACACGATTGATATCATCATATTGAAATGTTTCTAGTTCTTGTTCACCTATAAAAGTAGCTGAACCTGTGTCGGTACGAAGACCGTCACTGCTACCTAAAATTCGAATTTTTTCTATATGTTTTTCACTAACCGTTTTTTCTTGTTTGTCATCGTTAACTACAGCTGCTTGTTCAGCAGATGCATTAACACTAATTAAGCCAGCGATAAGTAATAATTTATTCATAATATTCTCTAATAAGTAATGCTATCAATTAAGTGATGTGCTTAATTAATCGTTATCGCCAGCAGCTGTGCTTGGAAGGCTTAAGGCTAAAGAGTTAATGAAATCAGCTTTCATTTGATCTGTGATATCTTTTACATTGCTATGTGTTGCTTCAACAGCAGTAGCATCTGTAGTTAAACGCTGACTAAGTGATACTTGATAAGCGGTTAAATCATCAATTGCTTTTTGTGTGCTTGCAATAATATTGTCGCTAGTACTTTGGTCATTAACGTCTGTTAAATAATCGTCAAATCCTACGGTATTAGTCTCATCAATACCTTGACCTGTGAACAGTTTTTGAAAAGCGGTTAGATTTTGAATTAAATGGCTTATTGATTGATCACTTAATGCTGATTCAACATCATCAATACAAATACTGCCTACACCACCACAATTATTTGTGAATAGTCCTAAAGGTGTACCAATTTTTTTATCTTTTACTATACCGTCAATATAAAAAAGAGCGTCAGTAACAGCATTAACGCCATCATGAACATCATCAAAGTCATTATTTAACTCACCGGCGTTTTTAAGCGTTTGTGAAAAAGTTTCCCATTGATCATTAAGACTTTGTGCACTTGCTGTAATGTCAGTAGCCACTTCGACAGCAAATTCACAACGCGCTACACGTCTTTGTTGATCGCTCAATGTTGGCCAAGTATCTAGAATATCTCGTTGAGTTGTACAGCTATGTTCTAATGATGGATTAAATAATAAATAGTGAGCAGCGTCTAAGCCACGGCGTGTTGAAGTACGCTGTGTAATTTCATAGGGCGTGGTGTTAATAAATCCACTTTGAAAAAATAAAATATCTTGGTCAATACCACAATGGCTAATAACAGGCCATGAATATATATTATTACGTAATGTAGAAGAGTTTGTTGTTAACGGACCAATTTGCATAACCTCGGCTAGTTGCCATTGATTTGTCGTTGTTAACCATTGAGATTGGCTATCACTTAACGCAGTTTCTATTGCTTGACGATCATCACCATCATTGTGATTTTGTTCTAAACCACAATAGGTATTAATCGTTTCTTGTTGGGCTTGTGCTTGCGTCAAAAAATCTTGATACGTAGGAGTAATTATATTATCAACAAGGTTTTCTAACAAAGCTTGTTGATTAAAAGTATCAGCTATTACAGATGGGGTGCTTGTATTATTTCCTATGTTGTCTGGATTAAATTCCGACCCTGCTTGGCTGCTTATATCTTCAGAACATGCAGCAAGGTAGGATAGTGAACCTGCTATTAATAGACCACGGAGATTAGTCGAACGTCGATTCATAATGTTTCCAGTATTAAGTATTTGCTTTTAAAAGGTATTAACATTTTAAAGCTAAAAGAATGATTTATTGTAATTTAAATGGATATTTAAAGAAGGGTAATGATAACAATTGTTATTGCTTTTTTAAAGGATGGCTTATACTCAAGGAATATAAGCCATGACATTTTATCTATTTTAAGTGATTACCACTCAGCTACATTAGCAGCATCGAAGCTGTAAGCTTGTTGTAAAATAACGTTTACTTCAGCTAATGCTGCAGAGAATGCAGTTGCATCATCAACTATAGTCGCTACAGATATAGCTGGTGCCATAGTAATTTTTTCTTGTACTTGTGCAAATTGATCAGCAGTTAGTTGACTACGCGGGTTAAACTGTAGGCTTAATGCAAAGCCTTTTAGCTCTGACCAATGCTTTGCTAAATCAGCAAAGTTATCAGCAGTATAGCCAGTTAAATCACCGTTAGTGTCAATTAGAATCTTTAAATCACCTGTAGTGTCATTTACGTAATGTACTACTGTTGCAGCAATGGCTTTTTCCCATGCAAGAACAGCAATGTCACGTTGTGCGTATAACGCTTCAGCTTCTTCATCGCTTAATGCATCACCTGCAGCACTATTAATAATTTGACGGCCAGCTAAAAATGCATCAAATGCGTCTTTAGTAAAATCAGTTGGTTCCGAAGCACCCAAGTCACGTTTTGCTGCGTTTGTTGAATGACCAAAGTTGAATTCACTCTTTAAATCAATTGCGCCATCTTCATCTGTATCGATTAAATCGGCATCATTGATTTCTTGATCAGTATAGTTATTGAAATCTCTTGCTGCACCGAAGTAACCAAAGCCTTCATCAAATTGATGCTCTAAAGATGTGTAAGGAGACTCACCATCTTGAGAAATATTATCGCTCAATAAACCTTTATCTTCGATGTCGTTATCTAGGTAATCATCAGTACCTTGAGAATAATTTACAGCACCCAGTAAGAACTTTTGGATTAACTGTTTTAAGTCTGTTCCATCTTCTTGGATGTATAATTTAGTAATAAGGTTACCTGCATAATCGGTACGTGTTGTTCCAGCAAGTTCAGTGTCTACATTATCTGCAAGTTTCTGAAACCATAATCGAACTAGGTTATCTGGTGAAATAACAGCATCATCTACTGCCCAACCAACGATACCTACAGTATTCCAGTCTTGATGTTGACCTGTTGCATCATTACCTGCAATTTTATCTACAAGATTTTTGTCTGAACTAATATCCCCTACTGAAGATTGTAAAACTGCTGGCGTTGTAGTGATTGTTAATAGATCATCTGCCGATTCACCTTCATAGCGACGTAGTAATTCAGCTTTCAATTCAGCACCAGTTGCGTAATCATTTACGTCTAGATTACTAATGAATGTATTTAACTCAGCAATTAAGACTTGGCGTGCAGTTTGACCTGAATAGCTAACACTGCTTTCATCTGAAAATGCACTTGTGAATGTGTAAGTCGTTGGTGTTTCAGTAACTACATCATCAATTACATCAATAATATCAGCAACAGCTTCATCTACAGAGTCACTACCACTACCACCACCACAAGCCGTTAAGCCTAAAGATAAAAGAACAACTGTTGCGATCATACTCGGTTTCGTTTTTAACATAATAACTTCCAAAGATTTAAGTAAAAGGGTATAAATTTATTGGCGCTATTTTACACCAAGTCAAACGAGAATCAATATCATTATTGTATTTATTTAGATGGCGGTTAGTGTGAATAGTTCTAAGTTAGATATTAAGTTAATAGAGAGGGTAGTCTGAAGATTAAAAGAAAAATTAAAGATATAAATTAAGCATTTAATTAATATTGGGTAAGTGAACTACTTACCCAAGCAAGTTAAATCTTATTTATCAAAGCAAATTTCAATAACTGCATTTCCATCTTCAGACGTAAATGGAATCATTATTTTAGTACCATTAGTTAAATGAGAAATACTATGATTTGTTCCTGACACAACAACTGGAGTTGCCATATCAAATTCGTAACCTTTACCACCTAATATATTTTTAGCACTTCCCGTTACCATATTAGTAATTTCACCAACCATATCAGTAACTTCATCGTCAATACTGTCTGGTGCTTCACCCAACATACGCATCATAATTTTTAATGCTAAAGATTCTTCAAATGTAATTGATAATGACCCTTTAGTGCTCGGACCAACCATACCTATTAAACCTGAAACATCACCTTGTGCTGTTGATGTTTGCTTTAATGTTGGTTTGCCTGGCTTTAATGTGGTGCTAGCCATCGTTTTTAATACATGTAAAAGTGATTCTAAAAAAGGGTTGATAAATTCAGCGTTCATTGTTTTTTCCTGTGAAAATATTAAATCTTGTTATTGGATATATTAATCTTGTCTACAGTTATGGCATAAGCCTCTAGCTTCTACTGTTTGACTGTGAATTTGGAAATCATTTAATCTAGCTTGTTCATTCAAGGATTGTTGGATTTGAGGAGAATGTAACTCTTGAACTTCATCGCATTTATCGCAAATAAGTAACTGTAATTGATGGTTATCAGTAAAATGATTACATGCTATAAAAGCGTTTTGCGATTCAACTCGATGAATGAAGTGTTGTTCAAGTAAAAAATCAAGCGCTCTATAAACGGTTGGTGGTTTTGCTCCGACATCTGTTTTCTTTAAGCTATCGAGCAAATCATAGGCACTAACAGACCCGCCATGAATTAACATGAGCTCGAGGACCTTTTGTCTAGTTTGAGTAAAACGAGCGCCACGTTCAATACACAAAGATTGTGCTTGAGTTAAAGTTCTTTGAATTTCTTTTGACATTATTAATTAACTTTATTTTTTTTTAACCATAACATGACCGTTAGCCTTTAGTAAGTTGAACGAGTAATTTTATGTGACGATTGCTTAATTATTTTTAAATATAACTATATACAGCTATATTTAGTCATTTGTTATGCGTTAAAAGTATTCATTTAGGTAAGAAAATATAAAATATAGGTAAGAACTGGATAAATTATTAATAATAAGACAATTGAAAATATTTAATTCTTTATAAAAAATTAACAGTTGTATTTTACTGCTATAAAAATAGGGCTAATATCGCCGTAGGATAAAGGTTATTAAGAAAGAAACGATATTTTAAAAGGTCATTATGTCATTATTTTTATTATTATTAGTCAGATTAAATAGAAACGTTTGCAATTAGTAATTGACTTTTTTTTTGTAATCTATATATTAATAACCAGCTAAAAAAAGCCTCGTTTTATGTCTACATTTCGTTGTGTTACTAGTAATTCCTCGCTCTGCAGTTTTTAAGTTTCGGTCTATTTTTTTGCTACCCAAGCCAATTAAGGCAAAATTAAATTACAGGATATACTATGTCTACTAAAGTACAAGGAACCGTTAAGTGGTTCAACGAATCTAAAGGTTTTGGTTTCTTAGAGCAAGCATCTGGTCCAGATGTATTCGCTCATTTCAGCGCTATCTCAGGTGACGGTTTCAAAACGTTAGTTGAAGGTCAAAAAGTTGAATTTACTGTTACTGACGGTCAAAAAGGCCCTCAAGCAGAAAACATCGTTGCTCTTTAAGCTTTGATGATATTCTAGTTTCTTAGTAAACTAGAAATGAAAAGGGCAAACCTCACGGTTTGCCCTTTTAGATCTAAAGGGCAACATTGCCGAATCTGTTCACTTTAGTTGCTAGTGTTACATTTCAGTAAAATCTGTTGTTTATCTCCCTTTAGTTAAAAAGTTATCTTTTGTGATAACAGATGTTTTGCCTTTCCCTTTCACAGTTAGTCATCACTCAAATATTTAAGCCTAAATTGTTGTCTGAGGTTATCGAGTTATATTCTCGATTTGAGTAGATATATACGCATATCTAAAATTTTCACACAATAGTACGGCTTTTCTTGTTCATGCGTTTTTTATACGCAAATAAAAAGAGTTTTATTATGTCATATACCTATAACGGAACGATTTATTCAATTAAATCACCTGTTAATTCTATTTCAGTTAACAAACAAAACATTGTTGTTAATGATCAAAATGGATCCCAGTTAATTAAGTTTACTAACGTAAGCGACTCAAAATGTTTTTTAGAATGGGTTTACCAAGCTTAATCATATAATTGGTTATGCTAAAATTGGTAAATGAAATTAAGCGTTAATTAGATCATAAAACTATTTTCGCTTTTTAATATCAGTAGGGTACGGTAGATTAATATTTAATGATTTAGTGTATCCAACGCTGTGTCTTTATTTATATTCAAGTATCTTTTATTAACTTATCAATAATGACAAAGTGTTCTGTTATAGCTAAATATCACTTTGTCAAAATACATAATTTTTAATTATAGATACAAAAAGGCCGCTAAATTCAAATAAGCAGATTTAATAATTAAATCATATTAATAAAATTAGATACTGAGTGTGTTAACAAAACCTGCTATTACATTCGTTAACTCTTGATCTTTTTCATCATTTAACTTCCCATCTACAACACAATCATAAAAGCTTCCTAGACTAAATGAACCTTTAATGTCTGCTCCCCAAAATGGCATTATTTGCGTTAATGTTTGAATATTAGTCACACCACCTCTAGGTCCCGGTGAAGTACTTAATAATAAAACAGGCTTATTTGCACCAAACATTGGATTTTGTAAATCGCCTAAACGAGACACCCAGTCAATGACGTTTTTAAATTCTGCGGGCATTGCACCGTTATGCTCAGGACAAGAAATAATAAAAGCGTCATGTTCTGCGAACAACGCTCGCACTTGCTTAGCGGTTTCAGGATGACCATCATTTTCTTCTGTATCTAAACTAAAAAAAGGCATTGGATAATCACGAATATCAAGCATCGTAACGGCATGCCCTTTAATTTTACTTGATGCCAATTCTAATAACGTTCTATTAATAGAGTTTTTACTGTTACTTGCTGATACGGTAAGTATTTTTTTCATCATTTAATTTCCTAGGTTAGATGGGATTAAAAACGAGCTTCTATACAATAAATCTTCAATAGACTTTGTTCAAATAAATAAGTGTCAGGTGAATTTTGATTGTGCATAGTAAGCACTAATTTTTAAAGTTTTATATGCTAGTTTATAGCTCTAACTATCAATAAATCATTACTGACAGTTAGAATATTTAATTAAGAGCGCAATGCAATTAACGTTTGATAGAATGGGATAGCAAGATCAGCGTATAAATTAGCAAGTTCCTCACCCGTTGGGTTCTTCCAATCTCTTTGAAGTTCAGCAGTAATACCAACTGTTGAATTCATAGTGACACCAGCAGCAGACATACGTGCGATAGAAGTTGTTTGAGCCGCATCGTTCCATGTGCCTGACGCATCAATAAGCGCGTGAACATTGTATCCACGATCAACAGCACTCAATGCAGCAAATGTTAAACACACATCTGTAGATATTCCTGCAATGATTAGGTTTTTACGACCAGTTGCTTCTACAGCCTCTGCAAATGGAGCATAATCAAATGCATCAATTTCGCCAGTACGTTGAATAACTTTTACATCGGGTAACTCATTGGTTACTTGTGGAATTAATGGGCCATTTGGTCCATCTTCAGCTGAAGTCGTTAATATAACAGGCATATTAAACATCTTAGCTGTTCGAGCAAGCGTCGCTGCATTTCTGCGCACCATGTCTTGATCTAAATCTTGAACACCAAGTAATAAACCCGTTTGATGATCAACTAATAATATTGCGCTGTTTTCAGGTGTGAAACGGTTATTTGGATAATGTTGTATTGTCATTATTTTATTTCCTAGGTTATGTTGCATGAATAAACTTTCTAAATAAAAAATAATTAATTGGATTTATGATAAATAAATAAGTGTTACGTGGACTTCATCACTAAGCGCTGTGAAGTCTAAGTTATCGTCACGAACCAAATCACCGTCTTTTACGTTAACGCCATTTAAAGTGCCTTCACCACCTGTTATATAGGCTATGAATTCTCCTTCTTGGGTGATGTTCTTATTTTTACTCAGTAAACCAACTTCAATAATAGTGTCGCTATCAAGTGTGATATTTTGTGATTTAGCACCACCATAAACACGTACCATTTT
>CALJMY010000008.1 GCA_937981905.1 uncultured Enterobacterales bacterium | reverse complement strand
AGGTGCAGCGCGCGTATCGCCTTTGGGGGCTTTGGTCACTGAATTTGGCACAATGAATAAGACTACTAACATGCCTAAAATAGCCAAGGCACTAGTGAGTTGAAACAAGCCAGACAAGCCAACATTTTCAACAATAATAGGCCCAACAATTAACGACACAGCAAAGGACAAACCAATACACATGCCAATTATGGCCATTACTTTAGGGCGTTGTTCATCTCGAGTAACATCAGCAGCGAGTGCGAGAATCGTACTGGCTATCGCACCCATACCTTGAATAGCACGACCAATAGTTACCCCTATAACGGAATCTGAATAAGCAGCAACTAATGAACCTATGCAAAAAATCACTAAACCAATAAAAATAATAAGTTTACGACCATAACGGTCTGACAACATACCCATAGGAATCTGTAAACATGCTTGCGTTAGGCCATAGGCACCAATTGCAATACCAACCCACAAAGGAGAATAGCCCGTTAAACTTTGTCCATAGATCGCAAATACAGGCATGATCATAAACAAACCTAACATTCGTAACCCAAAAACTAATGCTAACGATATGGCAGCACGTTTTTCTATCGAATTTAAACCACTCATTACTCGTGCTTTATCTCTCTTGTAAAAAACGAATTGTACCACGAATTAATTTGCTGAGTTTGCACCATATATCGTAAATTTAATATAAATCTTAATCTTTGGTCAATATTGTTTCAAAGCTGTTTTACTAACTCTGATAGTTTATTATTGAGCTATTCACACTTAATAAGTTTAATGAACTTAGCAACATCGTCTTTATACAAATCTGAAATATAGCCGTTTTGACAGTTAGCATGCATATAGCCACCATAATGCATTCCTAAATAGTTAAATGTCTTCTTAAATGTTGATAAAAAATCACTATCAGCTTCTTCGCTTGCTGATGTACAGATTATATAACTCGTTTTATCTCTCAACTGACGCCCCATTTCTTTTAAGTCCGCTAGATCCAATAAATCAGTCGTTCTATCAAGAAACACTTTCATTGGTGCGCTAACTGCGTACCAATAAATAGGCGTAGCAAAAATAATCTTGTCATATTTTAATATTTCATTTATTACCGGTAGAAAATCATCATCAATATTTTGATGTTCATAATCATAAGATGAAATATTTTTATCAGAAAGATCAATCACAGGAATATCTAATTCGTGATTAATACCATCTATTAATTTTCTGGTATTTCCATGGGATCTTGCGCTGGCAAAAACGATAACACTGTCAGACATCTCTACTCCTAATTTATCATTACGTTGGTTTATTATTAAATAATTGATGACAGCATAAAACCTAAGGTTAGGTTGAGGTAAAGTGATTAATGAATAAATCAAAAATAAAGTCTAAAGAGAATACTGATGGGAGGTCGTTCGATAAGAATTAACGCCGATACCGCTTAGAAAATTAAGTAGTATCAGCCTTCAATTAATCTAAATTCAATACTTTTTTTAATGGTGACAAATGATGTTCAAAATTGATCCATTGCTCTGTCGCGCTTTTATAGATTGGTTGTCTAACTTGCTCTGAACTCGGTGTTTTAATATTTCGTTTTGTTTTATGAAAATCAACACACGATTGTTCAAACTCCAAACCACAAAAATCAAGCATACGACGTACTTGTGTTTCTAAATCGTCTACAACATCTTCATGATTAACCGTTAATATGAATCCCGGTAACACATCATGCCAATGGGTCATTAACTTCATATAACCTTGATAGTAACGACCAATATCATCAAGGTTATAACTAAAGTCTTGTCCTTCGGCGAAAAGCTGCTTGAAGCCACTAAAACAACATGCCATAGGTGGACGTCTTGCATCAATGATTTTAGCGTTGGGTAAAATTAAACGAATAAGACCAATGTGAAGAAAGTTATTCGGCATTTTATCAATAAATAGTGGGGCTTTCTCACGATAAACTTTCGTCTCTTCAATAAACTGTTGTCCAAAACGTTTGAAATATTCAGGATTTATTTCACCTAAGTTTTGAGGATATTGATTTTTAGGTTCGGCATCCGCTGCGCTGTTTTGATTACGTGATTGTAACCGTGAAGCAAGTCCTAGAATGTTATGTAATTCCATAGTGCCATCAACTTGGCTGTGCGACGCTAATATTTGTTCTAATAAAGTAGAACCCGCACGAGGTAAACCAACAATAAAGATAGGATCTGGTGCGTTAAGACCTAAATTACCACGAATTTCAAATAGCTCTTTAGTACAATGTTTTATTTGATCATCAATCTTTTGTTCTGTTTTATTAATGTCAAAATTACTATTCTCATGTTGAAGCTTATTACCTTGCTCATAAGCGGTAAAGGCTTGGTCATAATCTTTTCTGTCTTCAAAAGCTTTACCAGTAGCAAAGTATAATTGTACTTTATCGGTAATTGATAAACCTTCAGCTTTTTGCTGTATTTGCATTTGAGTAATTTCTTCATCACTAAAGCGGTAAGTCTTTGTGTTCGCTAAACTCCAAAATGCATCACCATAACTAGGGTTTAATTGATACGCATTTTGATAAGCGGTAATAGCTTGTTCAATATCACCTCTAACTTTTAATGCGTGACCTAATTGTAAATGAAAACCTGCTATTTGATCGTCTTCACCAATCGCTTGTTTAAATAAGTCAATTGCAGGATCAATTTGTCCTAATCCTGTTAATACACTGGCTTTAGATATTTTAAAACTTAAATTATCAGGTTGCTTACTAAGTAACTTATTCACCTGTTTTTCAGCGGCTTTATATTTACCTAAACGAATAAGTAAATTGAGATATTGTGCACGCGCATTAAGGTGGTCAGGTTTGAGCTCTAACGCCGTCGATAATAAAAATTCAGCATCATCATAAATTTTCATTTCAGTACCAATTTGTGCAAGTAAGCACATGCCATCAATATGATGTTTATTATTTTGTAAGAAATGACGACACAAATTTTCTGCTTTGAGTAATTTACCTTCGTGTAATAATTCTGTGACCGCGAGTAAAGCAGGTGGTAACTCTTTTAATTTCATCAAGTGATTAGCAGCGCGCTGCACACCCTCGACTTGTTCTGATTTTCGGTAAAGCTCAATCAGTTCTTGCCAGCTGCCAATTAAACACGGATTAATTGCAACGGCTTGTTCAAAGGCCAATGTTGCCTGTTCTAGCTGATTAAGCGCTAGATGAACATAACCTTGTTCTTGATAAGCACGACTGTGTTTTTCATCGCACTTTAATAATTCGTTGGTACTAATTAACGCATTAACGAAGTCTTTAGCATAACGTTGAGATACAGCAATTAAATACCATGTTTCAACTTGCTCTTGTTGTGTTAATGATTGCAGTTGAAGTTGTTTACTTTGTTTAATGGCGTCGTCAAATTTTGCTTTTTGAAGCAATTGTTTAATTGAGCGTAATTGAGTTTCAATTGAGGCGGTAGCTACGTTATTCAATGACTTGACTCCGTGATGGATATTATTAGTAATTTATTGATTGAATCTACACTTAAATCCAATCAATAAAAAGCCGCTTGATAGTAATATCAAACGGCTTTAATGTCTTATGATTTATTTGTATTTAAGCTTAAGTGCTTAGTAAAAATCGTAAGAGAATCTGAAACCAGCTGTGCGAGGTCGATTAGTCACGACTTTCGGTGTAAATTGCTGTGTATCAATATATGAAACAATGCTTTCATCAGCTAGATTATCAATAAAGAATTCAGCTTTCCATTCATCATTAGTGACACCAAAGCTTAGATTCATTAGCACATAACTATCTTGTACATAACGTCCAGCAGCAAATGTTTCACCGTTACGATCTTGGTAATTAACACCTTTAAAGACATCACCTTCTTTTTCAATTTTCAAGCCAGAACCCGTGCCATAAATTAAATTAGTTGCATCTTCTAATACAAAAGCGTCACTTGTTAAGCCAGCTAGTCGCTCACCGGTATAACTGATTGAGCCATTTACGTAAGCAGTCATACCATTGTCAAGTTCATGGTAATATTCAGCTTGTAAATTAGCAGAAAATTCAGCCGAATAAGGTAAACGACTACCTACTGATGGTGCAATACCATCAAGTTCAGCGTTTACTGAAGTTAATTCAGTGTCAATCCAGCTAAATGCACCCGATATAATTAAATTATCAGTTGCTATCCAGTTAAAATCACCATCAATACCTTTAATTTCAGCATCACCAACGTTATCTGTAAATACTAAGAAACTTACATTTGTTGGGTCAAAGCGTGATGTTTGAAGATCAGATATTTCTGAATAATAAGCAGTGGCATTAAAACGTAATGTTTGATCAAATAATGTTGATTTAAAACCAAATTCAATATTATCTAACGTATCAGTTGTTGAATAAACTGGAATACGGAAACCCTCAAAAGCGCCTTCTTGATTAGTGGCTTTACCACCACCAACACGATTAGTTACAGGAGGTCTAAACCCTTCAGAATAAGCAGCAAACAATAAAACATCTTTATTTACTTGCCAATCGATTGATGCTTTTACAATTACGTCATCAACGGTTAATTTACCATTATCATCAAGTAAACTTGTGTCTAATTGACCACTATCAATAGCCTCTTGAATAGCTGTTGCTTCATCTTCGCCAAAGAAATCAGTTAACGCTTCAGCGCTTCCATCACCAAATGCACTCAATCGACCACTAACATCAACAGTGTTTGTTGCACCTCGATAAATATCATCAATTTCATACCAGCGTGCACCAAAGCTTGCCGTTACACTGTCAGTAATATCAAATTCTAATTGACCAAATACAGCGACTTGATCGATAACATGGGTAATGTCATTTACAAAACTTATTTGAGAAGAAAAAGGACCGCCATTACTATTAATACCGTCAGTGCCTCTTAATGTTGTGGCTAAGTTATTAAATGCTGGTAAATCAGTGTTACCTAATTGGAATTGACCCACTGTTGATAATTCTTGTGAATCATAGAAAACACCCGCAGTTACGCGCCAGCGATTTTCAGCAGACGTATTAATACGTAATTCGTGTGTATCACGCGTTGTACTTGTTGATTCTTTATAGAATTTAGTTGGATCAAGACATGTTTCTTGTTCTGCGGTTAAAGAACCACCGTAACTACAAGCGTAGAAGGCCGCATAAGCACCGCCATAAGTATAACCAGTGTAATCAATCGTTGAATTGATATCACGGCTTAGGTAACCACCAGTATAAACAACTTCAAGTTGCGCTAAGCGACCTTCTAATGTCCATGTCGTTAAACCAAAGTCATCGTTATTGTTTTCTGGTACGAAACGATTGGTTGATGATTCACCTTCAAGGTTAGGATCATAAGCAAATACACCTTCAGTATCGAGTGATTGTTCAGTATGTTGAACAAGCAACTTCCAATCATCATTGATCAGATAAGAGACACCAAGACGTACACCAGCGTAATCTGCAGTATTAATATTGTCTTCGACTAATGCATCATTATTTGCAGACTCTACTTGCGTTTGATCTGGGTCTTGTAAAGCGCCACCAGAAACACGGCTAATAACTTCTGCACGACCTCTACCGTTATCATTATGTGGTACGTATAAAACATTATCTATCCAACCACCTTGGTGATCGTTATAAACAGCAACACGTACAGCTAAATCATCAGTAACAGGAAGATTAAAATAAGCTTCAACTGTATTACTTAAATCTCCGCCTTTAGTCGAACCAGCACGAACATCAAAACCAGCAGCAAAACCATCATGAGTAGGTTTTTTAGTAATTAAACGTACCGTTCCAGATTGAGAACTTGCACCAAATAATGTGCCTTGTGGACCGGGCAATACTTCAATACGTTCAACATCAGTAGCGAAAACATCTAAGTTACGACCCTGCATTGAAACTGGTTGCTCATCTAAATAAAACGCAACTGATGGTTGTAATGCTTGAACAGACGAAACAGCAATACTACTTTGAGACGTTGCAGCACCACGAATATATATTTCATTTTGACCTGGGCCTGTTCCTTGGAACACAACATTAGGTAAAAATTCTACGTATTGGTCAAAATTAGTTACACCAAGCTTTTCTAAACTATCACCACTTAATGCGGTAACTGTCACAGGTACTTCTTGAATAGATTTAGCACGTTTTGTTGCCGTAACTTCGATAACTTCTACTTTAGAGCGATCTGCTTTTTTAGGTTCATCGGCAGCATAAGCACTCGTTGATGCAGCTATTGCTGCTAATACAGCGCAATTGAGCTTGGTGAATTTCATGTAGTTTGTCCCTTCGTAGGTTTAATATTCTTCGTATTGATATTATTAGTATACTAACTAATATGATCTACTATCACGCTTAAATATGCAACGCTGCTTCTATACATAATAATATCGAGCTATTATTTTTACTTATAACGCTTTATTAGCCCCTAATTTACATGTTTGTTTACAGCGTGGTGTGAGTCGATATAATATCAATACAAATAAAACAGAGATGAAAAACTTGTCATTACCTACCACAACACAATTAAATATGAAGGTTTTTGTTAGTGCATCTTCAGTTATTATTGCGCTTTTACTCTATACCGCAATACTGCCTAAACAAGCACAAGCGTTCTTCAATATTATCCAAGCTGGCATCATCGATAATGGTGGTTGGTTTTACGTACTGACTGTCGCTTTTATTTTCTTTTTCGTTATTTTTTTAGGCGTATCTCGTTACGGCGAAATCCGTTTGGGGCCCGATCACGCAACACCTGATTATCCATTAATGACTTGGTTATCAATGCTCTTTGCTGCTGGCATGGGTATTGGATTAATGTTTTTTGGGGTTGCAGAACCTTTAATGCATTACTTATCGCCACCAACAGCCGATTCTGGTTCCATTGCAGCCGTGCAAGAAGCCATGAAAATGACATTCTTTCATTGGGGATTACATGCTTGGGCTATTTATGCAGTAGTTGCACTGGTATTAGCTTATTTTAGTTATCGTCATAACCTTCCACTTACGTTACGTTCGGCTTTATATCCCCTTATTGGCGATAGAATTTATGGTTGGCCAGGACACTTTGTCGATATTTTTGCAGTAGTGAGTACAGTGTTTGGTGTTGCTACATCGTTAGGTTTAGGCGCATCACAAGTTAATGCCGGTTTTAATTATTTATTTGATATTGAAATATCAACATTTAACCAAGTCATTATCATGAGTGTGATTACCACATTCGCCGTTATTTCTGTCATGACAGGTCTTGATAAAGGCGTAAGACGATTATCTGAAACTAACATGGTGTTAGCAGTTATCTTACTTGTTCTAATTTTTATATTAGGGCCTACCATCTTTTTGTTAAAAGCTTATTTGCAAAACATTGGTGATTATTTATCTGACATCGTACATAACTCTTTTAATCTATTTGCTTATAACAAGACAGATTGGATTGGCGGTTGGACTATCTTTTACTGGGGCTGGTGGCTTGCTTGGGCACCGTTTGTAGGATTATTTATTGCTCGTATTTCTCGTGGGCGAACAATCCGAGAATTCATTTTAGGTGTGATGTTAATCCCTACATTATTTACTTTATTATGGATGACTATCTTTGGTAATAGCGCCATTGATTTGGTGCATAATCAAGGTGTTTCGGCATTAGGAGAAATGGTTAGTAAAGATTCTTCTGTTGCATTATTTGTATTTCTTGAGAATTTTCCATTCGCTTCTGTGCTGTCATTTTTTAGTGTCCTAATGATTGTAGTGTTCTTTGTCACTTCTTGTGATTCTGGCGCTATGGTAGTAGATATGCTGTGTTCTCACGGTAAAAACGACACACCAATATGGCAACGAATTTATTGGGCTGTTGGTATTGGTATTGTTGCTGCCATATTATTATTAGCCGATGGTTTAAATGCACTACAAACGATGACGATTGCGAGTGCTCTACCTTTTACCATTGTTTTATTACTGGCGATTATCGGATTAATTAAAGCGTTGAGAGTTGAAGCATTTAAACAAGATAGCCAATCAACGTCGGCAATTTCTTATTCTGGCAGTGAAAACAATGATAGCTGGCAAATGCGTTTAAAAAATATTATTGATTTTCCGAACAAAAGTAATGTTAATAAGTTTATCAGTCAGACTGTTGTACCAGCTTTTGACTCTGTCGCCAGTGAGCTACAAAAGAATAATATTAACGTTGAAATATCAGATAAAGATGGCCTTAGCTTTATGGTTGATCACGGTGAAGAACGTCAATTTATTTATCGCGTTGTTGCTAGAAAACATTCACAACCCGATCTTTATAATGAAACAGATGATGACGAGCAAAGTTATTATCGCGCTGAAGTAGATTTAGTTGAGGGTGGGCAAGATTACGACATTATGGGTTGGTCAAAAACAGCCGTCATTAATAACATTATTGACCAATATCACAAGCATCTACATTTCTTGCACTTACTGCGTTAAACGTTGATTGTGAATTAAGATTAAAGCGTCGGTTTATGCCGACGCATTAATTATTTAATTGGATTAGTATTATTAATACTGCTCGCACTCATTGCATTTAACTCTAACAATGGCGCCGCATCTAATTCATTAGCGTTCATCATGTCTGCAAGTCGCTCTGTCGAAGACAATAATTGTGATTGTTCCCACTCAGCTAAATTTGAAAAACTATTAATAAAATTTTCCTGTAAAGCTTGTGGTGCTTTAAGCAAAATAGTTTTTCCATTCTCTGTTAAATACAAACTCACCTTACGCTTGTCTTGTGAATCACGAATACGTGAAATTAAATCTTTATTTTCTAATCGGTCAAGAATACTCGTCACGGTCGCTGCACTTAAATTGACATTTTTAGCTACCTGACTTGAATTAATTGCAGGCGCTTTGTCTATTTCTAGCAAAATTAATAATTGTGGGCTTGTTAAGCCAGAAGTTTTACTTAAGTGTTTTGAATGTAGGTCAATCGCTCTGATTACTTTACGCAGTGCAATTAACAATTCTTGATGTTTTTCCATGACAATATTACTTTTAGTGTTGATTACCGCTAGTTTAATCAAAATTAAAAGCAGTGCCTAGATAAATTGAAT
>CALJMY010000007.1 GCA_937981905.1 uncultured Enterobacterales bacterium | reverse complement strand
ACTGACAAGTTAAGATAGTTATATCAAAGCAATTACAATGCCAACTTAAGATCGTTTTATAACTCATTGAAAACAAAGAATTCGAATAAATTTCAAATGAAAGCGGCAACTTAAATAAGTTGCCGCTTTCATTTATTGCCGGAATCATGAATTATTATTTAGCCTTATGTTTACTACTATAAATTAATGTCCCGCCAATAAATAACAGCGTTAATGAACAACATAAATACATAACGCGCCCCCACATGGGATTAGGGATTAGCATCATGAGCAACATACCTGTTCCCATGATTAGTACCATCGAGCCTAGTTTTTTTCGTTGTTGAGCGTCCACTTCACTTTGATCGTCATCAGATATAAGAGGCGTCTCAATATCAATGAAGAATTTTTCTGTTTCCGCTTTATTCTTATCTGTACTCTCCTTATAAAAAAGAGAAGTCAGAATAAAGAAACCCGACGTAATAAAGACATGACCTGCAATAATCCACATTAAATAAAGCTCTTTTGATTCGCGACCAGTTAAAGCAGGTAATCCTAACCAATTAGCAATTATTTCAACGGTTATTACATTCATTAAAAGCCATGAAACAAACAAACCTAACAATACGGTTACCCATGGTGCCCATGACGGCGTCTTTTTAATAAACATTCCCCAGAATAAAGGAACTAATAAAGGAACTTGAACCATAGTCGATACATTCATCATCAACTCAAAGAGGCTTAAACCTTTTAATGATTTAAATAGCACTGCGGTACCAATTACTAATACACCGCAAATAATACAAACCCACTGGCCAATTTTTAATAATTCTTTATCGTCTACCTTTGTATCTCCTTTCAAAGGTTGATAAACACTTCTAACAAAAATACCCGCATTTCGATTTAATACAGAATCCATCGATGACATCGTCGCTGCAAATAATCCAGCCAGTAATAAACCGACTGTACCAATAGGCATACTATTTTTCGTAAAGACAAAGTAAA
The DNA here is from genome assembly GCA_937981905.1 of uncultured Enterobacterales bacterium. Lineage (GTDB taxonomy): Bacteria > Pseudomonadota > Gammaproteobacteria > Enterobacterales > Psychrobiaceae > Psychrobium. The sequence continues at coordinate 7,914 of CALJMY010000007.1, read as the reverse complement.
CCGCATCACTGGCTTTATTACCCAATTGTGAAAAACTCTCAGCGGCATTGGGATATAGAATAGCTGATGCCCAAGGTGGAATGAACCATATAATACTGCCAACACCCATTAACACCATGGCAAATAAAGCGCCTTTTCTAGCATTAATAGAATCCTTTGCATTCAAAAATCTAAATGAATCATTAAAATTCATAATACAAATTAGTTGTTTAGCGAAGAAAAAGATAAAGCTGGCAAATAGTATAATCCCATAATTCATATCGGGACCGATGAAGAAATCAGATGGGAAATTATTCACTAAATTTACAGGCCCTCCCACTTCAACCAACGCGACTACAGCACATGCAATAGACAGAACGGCCACAACTAATGTTTGTACAAAGTCAGATGCAACAACGCCCCAAGCGCCAGAAATAACCGACACGAAGACTAAAACGGCGCCTGTCACAACAATAGTTAATACAATATTTATGTCAAAAGCTGCACTAGCAAAAACACCCAGTGCATTAAGCCAAACACCACCATTAATAATACTAAATACAATTAATGCCCATGAGAAAAATGCTTCATTAGTATTACCAAAACGACGTTTTATTACTTGGCTAGGAGTATCAACTCGCGTTTGTCGAAAACGGTGTGAGAAATATGCCCAGCCACAAAAATAAGCTAATGTATTGGCGAAAAAAACAATAGCAATAGAAAAGCCATCATTAAACGCTTTACCTGCTGCTCCTGTAAATGTCCAAGCAGAAAACTGTGCCATGAAAGCCGTTGATCCAACCATCCACCACAACATTTTTCCGCCACCACGAAAGTAATCACTGGTTGACTCGCTTGCCATTTTTTTAAAGGTGAATCCAACGCCAATAATTAGTAAAAAATATCCGCCTATAACTAAATACTCATGCAACATAATACTGACCTTATTGAAGTTGAGTTACATCCAACCAGCGATCATTCTCTCGAATTAAATCGATAAGTTGTTGATATAAAGCACCGTCTTTAAATGTTTGATAAGGAGCTACGTCTTTTCCTTCAACATCTTTAACGAATTCACGAATTAAATAAGCCCAATTACGCTCAGTATCACCTTCAACATCAGGTATTAATGATGCAATGTCTTCTGGCAGCGCCATCTCTGTCCATTCATTGTTTTTATGAAGGTAAAGCGGGCCACTACCGTAATGACCTTTAATATAAATAGCTCCTTTATCACCGTAAAAAGCAATATAATCTTCATTAAAACGTGGGTGCAATCCGCCATGTTTAAACAATACAGAGACAGGATTTGTAGCAAATTCACTTTCTAATTTCGCTAGTACGGTATAAGACCATTCAACATTTGATTCTCCCCACTTTAATGACGGATCGTTAATATCATTAGGAATGAAGTCTCTTCTATTTTTAAAATTATGAACACCTTCAACAATCGGAGCGCGCCCCATGTCATCACGAACTTCGCCATTGATAGCCAGAATATGCTCACCAATCACTGACGTAACAATTGATAATTTATGAGTGAAGTTGTTATTTAAACGGCCACCACCGTCTTCTTTACGATGTGACCAACCAAAAGGAATATCGCGTTCTAAGTTAAAATGAGAAATACATTCTGCTTCTAAAGGTTGTCCGATAGCGCCCTCTGCCACTAATTTCTTAGCATGCATAACCTCAGGCATATATCTAAAACTAGATGCAAACGCTGTTTTAACACCCTTTTCAACAGACAACTGGTAAAGTTCATTAGCCGTTTCACCACTTTGAGTAAGTGGCTTGTCACAAAACACATGACACCCAAAAGCGATTGCTTGCTTAATTGGCTCAACATGAGCACCACCTGGCGTAGCGATTGACACGATATCTGGCTGGCAAATAATTAATGCTTGTTCCCAATTAGTACCTGCGTAAGGGATATTTAAATCTTTAGCGACCTGCTTTGTCACACTTTCTGTTCTGCCAACAATACCAACAACTTCTGCATTAGCATCTCTAAAGGCTAATGCATGGCCTTGACCTGCGAAACCAGTACCGTGTACTAAAACTTTTTTCTTCTGACTCATGTTAATTCCTAATGTGTAAATTTTAATGATTTATAGAAATCGGTTACCAATTCCATAAAGTGCCATCTTCTAATCGGCAAACGGGTAAATAAGAGCGTTTATAGGGATGTTTTTTAGCTTCTTCTTCATCAAAATCAATGCCTAATCCTGGCTTCTCGCTCACATAAGCCATACCGTTTTCTACGGAGATATCTTGCTTGAATATTTTCTTTGAAATGTCATTACCAAATCCAACAAACTCTTGAATACCAAAATTTGGAGCCCAAATATTCAAATGCATATGTGCAGAAAAACAAATAGGTGATAAGTCAGGTGCACCATGCGGAGCTGTTTTAACGTTGTAAAGACTGGCGAAATCTGCAATTCGTCTCATCGGTGTAATACCACCAGCATGAGTAGCAGCAGTACGGATATAGTCTATAAGTTGATTTTGAATTAAATCCTTGCAGTCCCATATCGTATTATATGTTTCACCAATAGCTAACGGGATTGTGGTGTGCTGACGAATAATTTTGTAGTTATCTTGGTTTTCAGCAATTGAAGCATCTTCTAAAAATAGTAAATTATATTTTTCTAAAATTTTACCTAATCTTGCCGATTCAATAGGCGTTAAGCGGCTATGGACGTCATGTAATAACTCAACGTTATTTCCAAATCTAGCTCTCGCTTTAATGAATAAATCTTCAATCATATTAAAATATTTTTGAGTAGACCATTCCTGTTCAGGCGGAAGAGGACGATCACCTTGTAATTCAAAGTAATCTTTCTTGTCACCTAACACACCATAAGTAACAGCTAAATCAGGAATTGCTGATTGCAATCGAATAGCTTTAAAGCCTTCTTTAATTAATCTTTCTGCTTCATCTAGCGTGTGTTCAACATTTTCACCATTTGCATGAGCATAAAGAGTGACGGCTTTTCGGCTTTTACCACCAAGTAGTTGATACACAGGCAAACCAGCAACTTTACCTTTGATATCCCAAAGTGCCATATCAATAGCAGCAATTGCCGCCATATTTACAGCGCCTTTACGCCAATAAACACCGCGATATAAATATTGCCAAATATCTTCTATATTTTGTGCATCTCGTCCAATTAAACAAGGAGCAACGTGCTCTTCTAAGTAAGTAACAACAGCCATCTCTCGACCATTTAACGTTGCATCACCGATACCATAAATACCATCATCAGTAATTATTTTTACTGTGACAAAATTCCTACCCGGGTTACACACAATTACTTTAATTTCTTTAATCTTCAACGACAATTTCCTTGTTATAAATATGACCAAGTAAAAGATAAAACGATTTACTAAACCGATTTAGTAATGTAAATTATCATAATTAAATAAGATGTCAATATGTAGATAAGGACAATATATGAACACAAGCCGTAAAATATTAATATTTTTGAGTATGATATTTATCTATCAAATACCAGCTGTAATCGCTAAAAATCTGCCATCAGTGACGATTGAAGATGCTATTGATGTTAGTGCTGGTAATCTTTCCGCTTATGTAATAACAACACCAACAGCAACTTATTTTCTAGAAAAAGAAGGAGGTGGGCTATCTAGTATGTTGGATAAAGACGGCGTTGATTGGTTAGGATTTAATAATAAAAAAGGCTCTGGTTGGAAAGGTGAATATCGTGGTTTCCCTAATGCTATCCATAAACAAGATGGTAATTATTTTCATGCGATGAATGAAAAAACTGAATTAGCATCGTCGACGGTAACGATTAAATCTGATCACCATATACAAATTGAGTTCACTTCTAACAATAAGCAATGGAAAGGCCGTTGGGACTTCTATCCCGATAGATGTGATTTTACGATGAGTAAAGTCAGTGAAGGTTATCATTATTGGATACTTTACGAAGGTGTTCCTAATGGTCAAATGGATTTAACCGATTTTTGGTATTCTTCAGCGGATAAAAAATCTCATCTGATTAATGAACCACAGCATGGTGATTTACCTTATCCAGAATGGATAGCTTTTGGTGATATAAAATCAACACGAATGCTTTATCTATTAAATCATCACGACGACAAACACCCTGACGATTATGTTAGCAGGCCTTATATGACAGTATTTGGTTTTGGTCGAAGCGGAAAAGGTAAATATCTTAATGAATCAAAAACGTTCTCTATTGGTTTTATTGAGTCAAAAAATTATAAGAACATCGAGAAAAAAATGAAATATATTATTGAGTAATTAACGAATATATCGACTTCACATTGAACAAGTTAATAGACACAGGTAGCATACGCGTAATCAATCATTTTTAATAAAAGATTAGTAATCAATACATGGCAAAAATTAAGATAAATGACGTTGCTCTACATGCTGGTGTATCAAAAAGTACCATTTCACAATACTTGAATGGTCGATTTGATTACATGTCTAAAACGACTAAAGAACGTGTAGCAGCATCGATCAAAGAGCTAAATTATATTCCCAATGCCATTGCTCGTAGTTTAAAGACCAATAAAACCAAGACTATTGGCGTTATTGTGCGTGATATATCTGGTCATTACACCAGCAGATCACTACGCGGTATTGATGACTATTGTAAATCAAGCCAATATAACGTGATCATCTACAACACAGATTTTGATCCTGAAACAGAAAAACGATCGTTACATAGCTTAAAGCAGCTTGGTGTCGATGGGATTATTATTGCATCATCTGGTGCAACAAATGATCTTATAGATGAATTTAATCAAAGTGATTGCCCTGTTGTTCAATTTCAATTGGAATATGAAAACTGTAATACCAACATGGTCGTTTCTGATTACAAAAATGCGGCTTTTGAAGCAACTGAACATTTAATTAAATTAGGCCACAAACGAATTTGTTTTCTTACTCAAGATTTTCAAACAGTAAAATCGAGAAGCGATAGATACGATGGATATTTTGCGGCACATGAACAATATAATATTCCATTAGATAAAGAACTTGTTAGGTATTGGAATAGGGATAATAGTTTTGAACAATCAATACAAAGTATCCTTGATATGGACAATCCTCCTAGTGCTTTCTTTACACAACATTTAGCGATTACGACTGACTTTTTAACCGAAATAAATAAACTTAATATTAATATGCCAGACGATCTTTCATTAATCGGTTTTGATGACTTACCAATGGCTGAATTCTTCAAAGTACCTGTGACTATTGTCAATCAAAAGCCTTATCAGGTTGGTGTAGAGTCTGCAAAATTACTAATAGCAAGTATTAATAGTGGTGACAAAGTCATTAAGAAAGTAACAGTCCCCTGCACGTTTGAAAAAAGAATGTCATGTAGCGAATATAAAGGTAGTTAATAAGTATAACGCTTTAATTAATTGCCCTGAACGTTTGATATTTAATAGTGTTTTTATTTGAATTTAAATAAAAATGCTATTACGTATTTAATAAGCGATAACCATTGGGTAGTGTTTTGATTAATCATAAACTTTTAACAAGTTCTTTCGTTCGAAAAAATGCCTCTCTGGCATGGCCAATCGCTATCAATGCATTACTCATGCAATCGATGTTAATAATAGATACTTTATTAGTATCACCATTAGGCGAGTTTTCTATTGCGGGTATGGCCATAGCGACCACCCTCATTGCGTTTATTCTAGGTGTACAGTTTGCGTTAGCTAATGGCACTCAATTAGTTATTGGTCGTGCAGTTGGGGCAAAAAATCCAAAAGACTTATCGACAGCCTTGTTTACTGGTTTACTCATTAATGTTGTCGTTACTGTACTTATTCTATGTAGTCTCATTCTTTTTAGTGATCACCTAATTGCAATCCTCACAAACGATCCAGTCTTAGCAGAACAAGTTTCTATCTATTTATCAATTAGCCAATATCTTCTATTAGTGACGGCATGTACTCAAGTATTTACTGCTTTTTTCAATGGCCAAGGAAATTCAAAAATTCCATTTAAAGGATATTTATTAGAATTACCATTTAATGCAGTGGTAAGTTATTTCTTAATTTTTGGATTACACATAACAGACGTTATTAATATTCAAGGCATCGGTTTGGCGGGCGCAGCTTTTGGTAGTTTAATGGCGGTAACGTTGCGGTTGAGCTATTTATTGTGGCAATTAAATAAACTCAACCTACTAGAAAATTTACAAATAAAAAGTAATTTATTATTTACACAATGTAAAAACCATTTTAATGAAATAGTACCTATTGCTGCTAATTTCATTATTTTATCCGTGGGGCATACTCTTTATTTGTTATTATTTTCTCAACTAAATTTATATGCTTATGTAGCCATCACCCTTATATTTCCATGGGTACGTATAGGCACTCAGTTTATTGTTGCTTGGGCTCAAGCATCTTCAATTTCTATCAGCCAAGCCATTGGAAAAAAGCAAACCTATCAAATAAAACGAATAATCAGCAGCAGTGTTCTTGTTAGTTTTATTATTGCAATTTTCATTGCACTAAGTTTTTATATATTAAGCATGTTACTAATCTATATTTACCCTGATATAGATCCTCAGACACACTTAGCATTAGCTACGTTAGTTCCTTTATATATGCTGCTTCCTATTGTTAGAGCTTATAATACCGTTTCTGGGAATATATTACGTTCACTAGGACGAAGTATCACCGTATTAAAAATCCACCTAATTACACAATGGTTCATTGCCCTACCAATTTGTGCTCTTATGATTTTTTATTATGATTTATCGCTTTATTGGGCTTTTTTAATGCTGCTTGTTGAAGAGGTTATTAAAACAATTCCATTTTATAAAAATCTAAACGAAGTTAAAAATAGCTTCTAAATACTTAGAGGCTGTTGAAATATTAATTAAGTACTTAAGGTCTTTATTAAACTTTCGTTCATTAAATGAGTCCATCATGCTTAAAATATATTTTATTGCTCTAATCTCTCTTTTTAGTATTAACAGTGTTCATGCTAAACAAACAATACTTACCGATGGGTTTAATCACGTTGGATTAACTGTTAGTGATTTAACAGCCAGTAGTAATTTTTTTATAGAGACGTTAGGTTGGAAAAAAACAGGAAGTAACTCTGATTATCCTGCAATATTTGTTAGTGATGGTAAAATGTTATTAACGTTATGGCAAACAACCAGTAAAGGCAATATTGTAAAATTTAATCGCAAAAAAAATGTAGGATTACATCACTTAGCATTTAGCGCTACTAGCTTTGAAGCTCTCGATGAAATATATAATCGTGTGAAAGATGTTAAAGGTGTTGTCATTGAATTTGCTCCTGAACTTGCCTATGGCGGCCCAGGAAAACACATGATGATAAGAGAACCAAGTGGCAACCGTTTAGAGTTTAGCTTTCGTCCTAAAAGTTAATACAAATTAATGTCATAACCTATAGGCATTACTCCTTTAAAATTAGTTAGTCGTTGAGAATAAAAATCATTATTTTCAATGACTAAAAATTATAACTAAGATTTGTTTTGTAAAATATATATTCCCTTTCACTCTTTATTACTCCCCATTTAAACAGCTAATTATTTGTATAATGTACGATATTGACATGTAAAAACTGTATGATATAGTTTGCACTAAATCGGTTTAGTAAATTAATTTAGTAAACCTGTTTAGTAAATTAATTTACTAAATATAAATTAAACCTATATTGAATGTATTTATCAACGTGTTTTAAATTTCATACTCGTATTCAATTTGATATAGAACAATTACATAGATAGCCCATGTGGCTTATTGCCCCTATAAATAACGTGAGAAAATTAACATGCTTGAATCTTGGAGATGGTTTGGACCTAACGATCCGGTTACTATTAATGATATTAGACAAACTGGCGCGACTGACATTGTTAGTGGTCTGCACAGTATTCC
>CALJMY010000006.1 GCA_937981905.1 uncultured Enterobacterales bacterium | reverse complement strand
GGGCGAATTCTAGCAATATTTACGGGTTAGGCCTAGCCCTAAATTAGATTTATTAGTAGAAATAAGCGTTTTTTAACGACTTCAAAAATTATATCGCTGAACTAACAATTTATTGTCGATAAAAGAAACTATTTTGTCCTTTTTATTATTAATAATAGTGATGCTGTTTTATCAGCAATTAAAGAACCAAATCTAACAATCTTTAAATAGCTTATATAAGTAGTACTTTATCACTTCCAAAGATTGAGTCATTTTCTTTAATTCACGTTAACAACTTAATATTGCAGTAAACATCTCACAATCTGAATTTATCATAACATTTATAATAAGTATTAATCGCGCAATGATAATCAAATTAAGATACAGGCTATATTTTTAAATTTTAAATGCAGGATGATTCGTGTGGTTTTGAAGGTGATGTTGCTAATATGAATTAAATTGTAATTTTAGTCGTGGCATCATCAAATAACTTGTAAATCAAATAATGAGGAATTTTCTGCTCTTCCCTTTTTTTATTAAAAAAGACTATTAGTGTAATAAATTGATACTTATGGTCGTTGTTGTGTTTTTTTGTTTGTTTATAATTATCTCATTAATGACAAATAAGAGAATGGGAACAGCATATGAAACCAATTATTATACTTAACATTTTAACCTTATTAACTTTTTCTGGTTTCACCCATGGCCAAGTTAATCCTAAAAAAGACAATACAGTGTCTAGTGCTGTTGCTGTAGATTTGTTGATCGGTTCAGATGACATTACAGGTGTCAGGTTTTCTTATCGTCCTTATGCTTATCAGCTAGATAATATACCGTATTTTGATTCGCTAGATGTGTACTGGGAAGTTAGTGCCAATTTTTGGGAATTTGGTGAAAACAATGAACACGATACAAATTTTGCCCTAGCAATTTCTCCAGTGTTCAGTAAAACCTTTTATCATATAAATGATAAATACCCATTAAAATGGGAGTTTGGTATTGGGGTGTCATTAGTTAATGATACTAAATTTGCTGGTAAGGATATAGGTTCACACTATCAATTTGAAGATAGGCTTGGGCTTTCTATGGGATTTGGCGACAGTCTTGATCAATCGGTATCAGTACGTTACATGCATTATAGTAACGGTGGCTTAAATAGTAAAAATCCGGGTGTTGATTTTTTGAATTTTTCATACGCTTACAAATTTTAACGTCAATTTTTAACATCAATAAAGTTATTTAAATAAAGACGATTAGTGTTATTAGTTGAGCTTATAGCGTCTTTATTCTTTTTATATTACACATATACTTACTAACAATTAATCCAGTTGAGGTGTTCATCATGATAGAAATATACACGAAAGGCCATTGCCCGTTTTGTAAACAAGTTAAAGAAACGCTCAATAATCTAGCGTTAACCTTTAAAGAATATGAAATTACTAACGATGAGCGCTTAACTGCTGAAATGGAACAACGTAGCCAACGTAAAACGGTGCCACAAGTGTTTATTAACGATAATCACATTGGTGGTGGTGTCGATTTCCATGAAGCACTTGATAATGGTCAGTTGGACGAATTAATTGCGCTGCAACGCATACAATAATTTTAAAATAAGTTAAAGGTAAATGATCATGCAAGAAACAACATCACAAGGTGTTTTACAGCACAAAAGTGAATTATCGTTTAATGATACGATTAGTGCGCTTAAAGATAATTTGAACGCGATGGAGTTTACAATTATCGCAGAGGTTGATCACAGCGCCGCTGCCGAAAAAGTTAATATGACGTTATTGCCTACTCGCTTAATTATTTTTGGTAAACCGATTGGCGGAACACCATTAATACAAGAGACTAGTTTATTCGCATTAGACTTACCGCTGAAGTTACTAATTAATGAAGATATAAATGGTGATGTGTTTATTAGTTTTAATGATCCGGTCTATTTAGCACAGCGTCATGGTGTTGATGTTGATAATAGCGCAATTTTAATGATGAAAAATGCTATCGAAAAAATTACGCAATAAATCGTAATAAAAATTATTGTAAGGGTAGTTAGCGATAAATAACTCTCAATTTATAACTAACTACTTTTATTACTTTTACGAAACTGCTTTGGGGTCATCCCCATATACTTGCTAAATGTTTTATTAAAAGCACGCTCAGATTCATATCCCACATTAAGTGCAATGTCATCGATTAACAAATTGGTCGTTAAGATCATTTCTTTTGCTTTTTGAATACGTAAATTAGATAAATACGTGAATACGGTTTGGCCAACTAATGATGTGAATTTTTTAGCAAATGCGGCTCTCGACATACCTATAGTTGATGCTAAATTTTCAATGGTCCATTGATTTTCTGGATATTCATGCATGCATTCAAGTGCTTTTTTGATACGTTTATCTTGTAGTGCATATAAAAACGAATGTTCTTCTTGGCGACCAAAGTTAATGCGTATTAATTCAACTAATACAACTTCTGTTAGCTTATTAACAATAATCTCGTTACCAGGATTTTGTTCCATGTATTCAGAACTCAGTTGATCAAACGTACTTTTTAACCAAGGATGTTTATTCAATTCGTCTTCTCGTACGATGGTCGCCTGATTAAATATGTCATTTAATGGTGATAACGTATCGTGCTCAAATGTACAATCGCCACACAGCATTAACGTGGAATCACTACTAATTCCCATTTTCCCAGCAGGTGGTTCTGTTGTTAGAATGTGATGAACACCAGGACCTAAAAAAATCAAATCACCTGCAAATAATTGATCGACTTGATCGCCTATTTGAACCCAACAAGCGCCGCGTCTAACTAAATGAAATCCAGCTTTATTTTCATTGTGAAGCTCTATTGTCCAAGGCGGCTCAATATGATTGCAAAAATAGACACTACCGCTAACC
>CALJMY010000005.1 GCA_937981905.1 uncultured Enterobacterales bacterium | reverse complement strand
AGAGTCTCTAATACAATAGAATCGAGTATTATCTTTTAAGAAAAATAGAGTGCATATACAATTGACTACCTACTTATATATGGTCAGATTAAGGAATTTATCTCACTTAATAAGTGTCAATCATTACATTTGATAATTTATTTATACATTATTAATATTTAAACCATAAATTGTGTTTTGTATCTGCAATGCTCGGTGTAATATGTGGGTAAAATTGCGTCTCTATTTAGGAAAACATACCAATGTCTTTGAAAAAAAAACCTTTAGTACTACTTATTCTTGATGGTTGGGGATATCGTGAAGAGCAATCTAACAACGCGATTGCTCAAGCGAATACGCCTGTTTTAGACAACTTATTTGAAACATGCCCTAATACTTTAATATCTGGTTCTGGAATGGATGTTGGTTTACCTGATGGTCAAATGGGTAACTCAGAAGTTGGTCACGTTAATATCGGTTCTGGCCGTATTGTTTATCAAAATTTCACACGAATTAACAAATCAATTATTGATGGTGATTTTAATACCAATCCTGCATTTGTTGATCATATTGATGCCGCTGTTTCTGCTGATAAATCTGTTCATATTATGGGTTTATTATCGCCGGGTGGCGTTCATAGTCATGAAGACCACATTTTCGCACTGATTAAATTAGCCGCTGAAAAAGGCGCTAAAAATATTTATCTTCATGCATTCCTTGACGGCCGAGATACGCCACCTCGTAGTGCTCTAGCGTCTATTGAAAAAGCTAATGAGCTATTCAAATCATTAGGTAAAGGTCAAATAGCCTCATTAGTAGGTCGTTATTACGCACTAGATCGTGATTCTCGTTGGGATCGTGTTGAAGTCGCTTACGACTTATTAACTCAAGGTCAAGGTGAACATGAATATTCATGTCCTGTAGAAGCATTGGAACAAGCTTATGCTCGTGATCAAAATGATGAATTTGTTGGTGCTAGTGCAATTACTAACAACGGTCAAAAAGTAACGATTGAAGATGGCGATGCATTATTCTTCATGAACTTTAGAGCCGATAGAGCACGTGAAATTAGTCGTACTTTTGTTGATACAGATTTTGAAGGTTTTGAACGTAAAGTTCATCCTAAACTTTGTGGTTTTGTACAATTAACACAATATGCTGATGCTATTGTTAGTCCTGTTGCTTACGGACCTGAAAAATTAGACAACGTATTAGGCGAATGGCTACAAGATAAAAACAAAACTCAGTTACGTATTTCTGAAACTGAGAAATTTGCTCACGTTACATTCTTCTTTAACGGCGGCGTTGAAGACGAGTTTAAAGGTGAAGACCGTATTTTAGTTCCGTCTCCTGACGTAGCAACTTACGATTTACAACCAGAAATGAACTCTGAAATACTAACGGACAAGTTAGTTGGTGCTATTGATAGTGGTAAATACGACGTTATCATTTGTAACTATCCGAATGGCGATATGGTTGGTCATACTGGTGTTATGTCTGCAGCAATTAAAGCCTGTGAAGCAGTAGATAGCTGTGTTGGCCGTGTTGTTGATGCATTAAAAAATGTTGGTGGCGAATGTTTAATTACGGCAGATCATGGTAATGCAGAGCAAATGGTGGATGAATCAACTAAAGAAATTCATACTGCACATACTAGCGAACCAGTACCATTTATTTATGTAGGTCGCCCTGCTGTTGCAACACAAGCGGGTAAATTAAGTGATATTGCACCAACAATGCTAACACTACTAGATATGGAAATACCTGAAGAAATGACTGGTACACCATTGATGAAGCTAAGTTAATTTTTGCTGTATCTACGATTATTGTGTCTAACGGTGCTGCTTTTTTGCAGCGCCTGTTGGGCTAATAATGCCAATCACTCAGATACACTTGATGATTTAAAAACAAAAATAGATCAACAAAAATCACTCCTTACTAAACAAAAACAACAACAACAACGATTAGCTAATTTACTGCGTGATACAGATAAAAAAATAGCAAAATCTGCCAATGATTTATTCATAACAAATCAAGCTCAAGCTAAAAACCACGAAAAACAAAAAACATTAAAACAACAAAAGCAAACACTCCAAATTACTCAACAAAAACAACAAACCATTTTAGGCCAGCAATTAAAAAGTGCTTATATGGCAGGTAATAACGACCTTGTTCAATTATTGCTAAATCAACAACAAAGCAGTAAAACAGAACGCCTACTTGGTTATTATCAATATTTAAATAAAGCGCGATTAGACGCTTTAGAAACACTTAAAGAAACATTCGAACAACTACAAGTTATTGAGAGCGAGCTCATTGATAACATTGAACAACTTTCACAACTTCTCATTGAACAGAAAAAGGCTGAAACTGCACTCAAACAACAAAAGAATAAACGTAGTGATGCTTTAGCTCAATTAGGAAAATCTTATTTAAAAAATAGTGCCCAATTAGAGCAATATCAATTATCTGAATTAGACATCAAACAATTATTGGCAGCCTCGATTCCTAAAACACAAATTTTACCTCTCAATGGATTAGGAAAATTACGTGGATTATTATCAAAGCCAACCAAAGGTAAATCGATTCATAATTTTGGTCAAAAGCGACATGGACAATTACGCTGGAAAGGTATTACATTTAATGGCCGAGAAGGCCAAGCCGTTAATGCGATTTATCATGGAAAAGTTATTTTCTCAGATTGGATAAAAGGCTTTGGTTTAGTGCTAGTATTAGATCATGGTGAAGGTTATATGAGCTTATATGGCCATAATCAGGCACTATTAAAAAAAGCAGGCGACAATGTTAATAGTAATGAACAAATTGCATTACTAGGCCAAAGTGGCGGCCAAGAACAGCCTGGGCTTTATTTTGAAATAAGAAATAAAGGAAAAGCAATAAATCCTAAACATTGGTTTAAAAAATAGTAAAAATAATCACCGGAGAGTGACTGTACAATGAACGTTTTATTTTCTGTAACGACAGCAATTGTTTTTAGCTTGTCTGTTAACTTTTTTGGTCAAGCGGCACCGACTCAAAACACGCCTCAAATAGCGATTATTATTGATGATATTGGTTATCGTAAATCAGATTTTTCAGTATTAGACTTACCCGGTCAATTTACCTTTGCCATTGTACCTTACGCACCATACACCAAAGAAATAGCGACTCTTGCTCATGAAAGCCAACGCGAAGTCATGGCTCATTTACCTATGGAGGCATTAACAAATAATAATTTGTTGGGTAAAGGTGCGCTTAGAGTCTCAATGAATGAAGAACAAACACGTCAACAAGTGCGTAACGCATTAACTGATATTCCTTATGTAAGTGGTATTAATAACCACATGGGTAGCCATTTCACTACACAACCTAAACATTTAGGTTGGCTAATGGATGAATTAGCACAAAAAGATTTGTTTTTTTTAGACAGTAAAACAACACCCGATTCAATGGCTGAACAAGTAGCATTACAACATGGTGTACCAACAGGACATCGTCATGTTTTTCTTGATAATCAACTTGATGAAGTTTATTTAAATAAACAGTTTAATCAATTAATTAAAATAGCAGAACGCTATAATCATGCTATTGCTATTGCTCATCCACACCCACAAAGCATTGCATTCTTACAAAACAAGATAGCTCAATTACAGTCGATGGGAATCAACTTAGTACCTGTTTCTGATTTATTACCTGAGATGACGCGAATAGCACAAGAAAAACAGTTGAAATATGGTGGAGGACATCAACAACTTCTTGGAAGTGCTGAGTATGCTAGTGACGATTAAGATCGTAAATTTAAGATGTATGTAGTGGTAATTGAGCTAACTTTACCATTAACGATGAGTACTAAAGGTAATATCAGTAAGGAGAGTAGTCTTTTTTAATAATATCTTCTTCACACAAACAATCTGCATTATTTATAGAAGTATCATTATCATAATCTGAAGACTGCTTTTTTAGATTTTCATTCGAATCATTTTCCGATAATACTTTATTATATTTCATACCGTGTAATGGACATTGAGTACCAGTTACATCGATGAGTTCTTCTTGATGTTTAATCATCATAAATCCATTATTCAAATTACACACATAAAAAAAGCAGCTTACGCTGCTTTTTCTTATTCCATGGCTGCTTTTAGCTTTTTCATGGCATTTTTTTCGAGTTGTCTAACCCGTTCGGCAGACACATCATAATAGCTAGCTAAATGCTGCAATGTTACTTTGTCTTCTGTTAACCAACGTGATTGAACAATATGCTGACTACGTTCATCTAATGTTGCTAATGCATTACGTAGTTTGTCGTTTGCATGATCTTCCCAATTTTTATCTTCAACATAAGTCGCTACATTAGACGATTTATCTTCAAGGTATTGAGTCGGTGCAAAATTAGTTGCGCCTGAATCATCATCATCGTTAGATAGGTCAAACGAATTGTCTGTAAGACTCATTCGATTTTCCATTTCAAGTACGTCACGTGTAGAAACACCTAACTCTTGAGCAACAGTATTTACTTCGTCTTGGTTAAACCAACCTAAACGTTTTTTGTTTTTACGAAGATTAAAAAATAATTTACGCTGAGCTTTAGTCGTTGCAACTTTAACGATGCGCCAGTTTTTCAATACATATTCATGTATTTCAGCTTTTATCCAATGCACGGCGAATGATACTAATCTAACACCAACTTCTGGATTAAAACGTTTAACCGCTTTCATCAAACCTACATTGCCTTCTTGAATAAGATCGGCATGAGGTAGTCCATAACCTGAATAGCTTTTAGCTACATGAATAACAAAACGTAAATGCGACATAATTAATTTCTGTGCCGCTTCCAAATCGCCGTGATGATATAAACGAGAAGCTAATTCTTGCTCTTCTTCCGCTTTTAACATCGGGATCTGCGCAGCGCGAGAAACGTAACTTTCTATGCTACCAGAGGCTATTGGCATTAATGCGTTTGACTGTATTGCGTTGTCCATTCATGACTCCTAATCTTTAACTCGTTTCGAGTCTACCACGCTAATTTGATGATCGCTAGGGGATCAAAGCATAGATTGTTATTAGCTATTACTAATATATTAGTCAGTTGTTTTCTTACTTAGTTCAAAGTTGATTTTCTGGTTCTATTTCATATACATGGCGCATTACAGAACCATACGCACCTAGCCAACCTAGCCCTGAACTTAGCGTGATCAAGATCAAAAACTCACTAAGATCTAACCCTGATAGGGTTAAATTAGCACCTAATTGACTTGCTAAATCGATCAACGCGCCTTCAACCCACCATAAAATAAGAGATACACATATCCATGCGATCAACCCACCAATTAAGCCATACCAAATGCCAGTATATAAAAATGGACGCCTAATAAAGTCATTAGTTGCACCCACTAGCTTAAGCACTTCTATTTCTTCTCTTCGGTTTAAAATCGATAAACGGATAGTATTAGCAATCACTAAAATAACAGCTGCTAATAATAGAAAGCCTAAAGCGAAGGCAGCATCTTCTAATAAAGTCACAATAGCAGTAAGCTTTTCTAACCACGTTACATCAAGCTTACCGAAAGAAACTTCGGGTTGTTCTTGTAATTTATCAAGTAATTCTCTCGCGCCTTCAGGGCTTGAGTATTGCTCTGTTGGTACGACTAGTATTACAGAAGGTAACGGATTTTTATCTAAATAAGACAGTGCATCACCAAAACCTGACAAATTTTTAAATTCATCTAGTGCTTCTTCTTCTGACACGTAAGTTACTTGATTAACTTGTTCGTATAATCCAATACGTCGCAACACGGTCTTGGTTTGGATTTCGCTTAACCCATCTTCCATAAATAGTGTTATTTCAGCGGCATTATCCCAAGTACCACGAAGTTGCTCTCCATTTTTCATCAACAAATGCAAGGTCGTCGGCAAAGCTAAACTAATACCTAACACAGCCATTGTTAATAAAGATGACATTGGCATACGCCATAACTCACCAATACTAGCTAAGGCTTGCTGTAAATGACGAATAAAGAACATAACGAGCCGATGACCAGGATTAGCGGCATTGGCACCTGATGATTTTCGCTGGCTAAATAACAGGCTCAAATTCACTCTCCTTTAAATTGGACGACGACAGACCATCTTGTGTAATTTGACCCTGTTTTAATGTAAACGTGTGATATTTCATACGAGCAATAAGACCTAAATCATGGGTCGCAATCATAACGGCAACACCAACAGAATTTAAGTCTTCGAATACTTTAAGAATTTCAACTGAGAGATGTGGATCTAGATTACCTGTAGGTTCATCAGCTAATAATAAAGGGGGCTTATTCACGATAGCTCGTGCGATACCAACGCGTTGTAATTCACCACCTGATAGAGTGTGAGGCATGTTATTAACTTTCGCTAACAAACCTACTTTGTCGAGCGCACCTGCAACACGGCGCTTAATATCAGACAGATGATAACCTTCAATAATAAGTGGTAAAGCTACATTATTAAATACACTGCGATCCATTAACAAACGATGGTTTTGAAAAATCATTCCAATATCTCGCCTTGCAAATGGCACTTGTTTTTTGGTGATTTTATTAAGGTTGTGGCCATTAATAAATACCTGACCAGAAGTCGGGCGTTCCATCATAGCGACTAATTTTAATAACGTACTTTTTCCGGCACCAGAGTGCCCAGTAAGAAATGCCATTTCACCCGGTTGAAGATGAAAGTTAACCCGGTTTAATGCTTGCTGTCCACCGGGGTAAACCTTGGTTACGTCTTCAAATCGAATCATGAAACATCCTTACTTCTTTTTTATAAATCCATAAACGGAAAGAACGATTATTTAATCGTTTTTTTGCTCATCGTTAATAAACAATGCTTCAACATATTCTTCACCGTTAAATTCACGTAAATCATCGATGCCTTCACCAACGCCAATAAAGCGAATTGGGATATTAAATTTGTCGGCTAAACCAAAAATAACACCACCTTTCGCTGTGCCATCTAATTTTGTTACGGTTAATCCCGTTACGCCTACAGCTTCGTTGAATAGGTTAACTTGGCTCATCGCATTTTGACCAGTACCAGCGTCTAATGTCAGCATAACTTCGTGTGGTGCGGTGTCATCTAGTTTTTTCATCACACGAACGACTTTCTTTAGCTCGTCCATTAAATGTGATTTATTTTGTAAACGACCTGCCGTATCAGCAATTAACACATCGACATTACGTGCTTTAGCCGCTTGAACCGCATCAAAAATAACAGAGGCGCTGTCGGCCCCCGTATGTTGAGCGATTACTTGAATATCGTTACGTTCACCCCAAACCTGCAGCTGTTCTACAGCAGCGGCACGGAAGGTATCACCAGCGGCTAATGCTACTTTTTTACCTTGCTCTTGGAATTTCTTAGCAAGTTTACCAATTGTTGTTGTTTTACCAACACCATTAACGCCGACCATTAAAATAACGTAAGGACCATCTGTTTTTTCAATATTAAGCGGTGTTGAAACCGGTTTAATGATCTCAACAAGCTCTTCTTGTAATAACTTGTAAAGTGCTTCGCCATCTTTTAATTGCTTACGACTAGCCCCCTTAGTTAATGAGTCAATAATTTTTAATGTGGTATCAACACCAACATCAGCAACAATTAATTGCTCTTCAAGTTCTTCAAACAAATCGTCATCAATTTGTTTGCCTTTAAATAATCCAAAAATACCACTACCAAAATTTTGTTTGGTGCGCTTTAAGCTTTCTTTAAGACGTGAGAAGAACCCTTTCTTTTTTACTGGTTCTTCTTCAATAATTACTTCAGCCGCTGCTTGTTCAGCTGCTGCTTGTTCAGCTGCTGCTTGTTCAGCTGCTACTTGTTCAGCTGCTACTTGTTCAGCCGCTGCTTGCTCAGCCGCCGCTTGCTCAGCCGCCGCTTGTTCAGCTGTTGCTTGCTCAGCCGCCGCTTGTTCAGCTGTTGCTTGCTCAGCTGCTGCTTGTTCAGCTGCCACTTGTTCAGCTGCCACTTGTTCAGCAGCCGCTTGTTCAGCCGCTGCTTGCTCAGCTGCTACTTGTTCAACCGCTGCT
>CALJMY010000004.1 GCA_937981905.1 uncultured Enterobacterales bacterium | reverse complement strand
TTTTACTAACGACTTAAAATCAAAAATGCCCGATTTAGTTGCAAGACAACAACAAGAGTATCATGGAAGATTAGATAGTTTAGTTAATCAACTCGCTATACAAGGTGCTAAAATAGAGCAAAAATCTCATGAAATAGATGAACTTGATTCTAAAATAGCGACCTTACAAAGAAGTTATGAGTTTGCAAATAAAGAGTTATTACTGACTAGACCACTTGCTGAGAAAAACATAATACCCGCTGTTGAGTTATTAAAATTAGAACGTAATGTTAATGACCTGCAAGGTGAATTAAATGCAGTGAAATTATTACGACCTCAAACGAGTTCGTCATTAAATGAAACTATTCTTCAACGCCGAGAAACAGCATTAAAGTATCGAACAGACACTCGTGCTGACCTCAATAAAATGCAATCAGAGTTATCTCGAATGAGTGAAGCTCAAGTTGGTGTACAAGACAAACTTGAAAAAGCTTTAATAGTTTCTCCAGTTGTTGGGACAATAAAAACTATACATATCAATACTCTTGGTGGAGTAATTGCATCAGGACAAGCATTAATAGAAATAGTCCCCTCTGAAGATAAATTATTAATTGAAGCAAAAATAAAACCACAGGATATTGCATTTTTACATCCTGGATTACCAGCTGTTGTAAAAATTACAGCTTACGATTTTGCAAAATATGGTGGATTAGCGGGTAAAGTAGAACATATTAGTGCTGATACAACGCAAGATGAAAAAGGGAATAGCTTTTATATAATTAGAGTTAGAACTGATTCATCTAGTATAATAAAGAAAGATAAAACTGAGCTTCCTATCATTCCGGGAATGATGACAACTGTTGATGTTATTACAGGAAAGCGCACAGTACTGGAATATATACTTAATCCTGTACTGCGAGCTAGGCAATCAGCGTTAAGAGAACAATAATTTTGAAAGGGTTTAGAATGAGATTCATAAAAATGTTACAGATAAATACTACTAAGCAATTTTCATTTATTGCTTGTGCTATTTTAAGTGGTTTGTTATTTACGTCTGTAACCAATGCTCAAACATTAGAACAAGCTGTTGCGCAAGCGTTAGATAATAACCCTGACCTACGTATAGCTCTGACTAGATTTAAAGTATTTGAAGAACGTCATAATCAAGCTAATGCAGGATATTTTCCAACAATCGATTTAACTGCAGGTTATGGAGTAGAAGAAACTAATAGTCCATCGACACGTCGTGATACTCTAAATGATGACGGTAAAACTAATTTAAATCGCGGTGAATTTAGTCTATCTTTAAGACAAATGTTGTTCGATGGTTTTAATACAAGTAATGATAGTTCGCGAACAGAACATGAAGCAAGTGCTGAACAATGGACATTATTTTCAACAGCTGAAGATTTAGCATTAGATGTTGCACAAGTTTATAGTGAAGTTCTTCGAAATAAAGAAATCTTATCGTTATCTGAAAAAAACCTACAAACACATCAAAATATTTACGAACAAATAAAAGAAAGAACTGAATCAGGGCTTGGAAGTATAGCTGATTTATCTCAAGTTACAGGCCGTTTAGCACGTGCAAATGTTAACTTAATTTCTGCCACAAATAACTACAGAGATACGGTTTCATCATTTGTTAAACTGGTTAATCATCAACCTGAAGAGTTAATTGTACCAATCCCTGATGCAGAGATGCTTCCAACTGCACGTAGCGAAGGGTTACAAATGGCAACCACATATCATCCGGTGATTAAATCATCTTTAAATGATATAAAAGCTGCACGGTATGCAAAAGAAACGTTTAAATCGAGTCTTTATCCTACAATTACCTTTGAAGTAGATGCAACGGCTAATAATAATATAGCAGGTGAAGATGGTATTGATAGCTTTGGTAATAATGATCACAGCCATAATAATACAGCTTCTGCTATGATTCGATTGAGATATAATCTGTATTCAGGTGGTAGTAATAATGCTCAAACTCGTGCAGCGGCTTATCAAATCAGTGAAGCTGTTGAGTTAAACCGAAAAGCCCATAGAGATCTCACTGAAGGATTTAATTTATCTTGGAATGCATTTGAACTGTTAACAATGCAGTTACAATATATTCAACAGCATGTTGATTCATCTAAACAAACTCAAGCAGCTTATGAACAACAATTTAAATTAGGCCAACGTAGCCTTTTAGACTTGCTTGATACTGAAAATGAATTGTTTGAAGCACGAACAGACTACCTTGAAGCAAAGTATCAAAACATTGATGCACAATATCGTTTACTTAATGCAACAGGCCAATTGCTTGATTCATTAAGAGTTACCCGCTCCAATTTATGGAAAGGTGAGCAATATTATGAAGGGGGTATTAAATAATGAAATTAATTATGCTGTTATTGAGCACAATTATACTAACTGGTTGTGCAAACGATATTGTTGATATTGAACAAACTGTAGTTCAAAAATATAACTTAGAAGATTTAGATCATGACGGTATTATTGAAGCACGTGAAAAATGTGCTGATACATTCTTAGGTGCTAATATCGATAATAATGGATGTAGTAGTGTTAAACGTATTGAAGATAGTATTACGCTAAAAATAAATTTCCTTAATAACTCAGCGGAAATTAATCAAATAGATTACGAAAAAATTCGCGAAATCAGTGATTTCATGAATAAATTTCCAGGAAGCCACGTCACGATTGAAGGGCATTGTAGTCAACAAGGTTCACAAGAACTAAATCAAATATTATCAGAGAATAGAGCGAATGCAGTAGCAAATGTTCTTAAAACGAAATACGGAATAGCACCGTTTAGAGTGGCGGCTATAGGTTATGGATTTGATTTCTTATTAAATAAAAATGATACACCACAAGCACATTCAGAAAATCGCCGAATTGTTGCAGCATTATCAGGTACAGAGCAATCAACGGCGATGAAATGGACTATTTATACTGCTAGCGGTTTCTAATTCCGAATATGGGCTATAAATCCTTAACCTTATCTGTAAAGTGGTCATTACAAATATTTATTGTAATGGCTATCTTAACTAATAATACCTCTGCAAAACTATCTAATGAAATTGAAAATAAAGAGATAATTTCTGCGCTTAAAAAAGTTTATGGCGCTAGAGCAGAAAAACGAGGAAACGCTTGGATAAAAATACTTACCCAGAGTAAAGCATTATCAGAAGTTGATAAATTAAAAAAGGTAAATAAATTTTTTAATTTATTCCGTTTTGTCGATGATATTACTTTATGGGGAGTTAAAAATTATTGGGCAACACCAGTAGAGTTTATTGGGGCAAGTGGTGGTGATTGTGAAGATTATTCGATCGCAAAGTATTACACACTATTACAACTTGGTGTTCCTGATAAAAAAATGAGAATTACAATGGTTAAAGCATTGAAGCTTAATCAATATCATATGGTGCTTGCTTATTATGATACCCCTGGTTCTATACCTCTGATATTAGATAATATTGATGGTGAAATTAAACCAGCAACTAAAAGAAATGACTTATTACCTGTGTATAGTTTTAACGGTACACAGTTATGGTTAAACAAAGAAAAAGGACGTGGTGTGTTAGCTGGTAACTCTAAACGATTGAAACGTTGGACAAGCTTAAAACAACGCCTTGGTGTAAAAAACTTAAAACAACCTAAGTTAAAATTGGAGTAATACAGCAATGACCTTGTTTCAACAAATCAATTCACTGTTATTTGGATTATTTTTACTTGTTATGTCGAGTATAGTCTACTTTCAGTTTAGTGAAACAAAAGACTTTATGACCCAGCAGATGACATCTGACCTTAATAATACAAGCACATCATTAAGTTTAATGCTTAAGCCACATCTAGAAACTGGTGACTTAGTAGGTGCAGAAACATTAATTAATGTTATTTTTGAAGGTGGTTTTTATCGTCGTGTAACATTAACATGGCTAGTTGATAACCAAACTCAAACTTGGGAAAATCCGATTACATTTGAAGGTGTTCCATCTTGGTTTTCTAATCTCGGGTTATTTGAAGCCCAAACAAAAGAAAGCTTAATTACATCAGGTTGGATGCAATTAGCTACACTAGAAATAGAAGCTCATCCTGGATTAGGCTATAGAGAATTATGGCGTATCATGAACGATACTCTACTTATATTATCTATATTGTTCATATTATCGCTTATTGTTTTACGTTTACGATTGGCACGGATACTTAAACCATTAAATGAAATTGCTGAGCATGCAAAGGGTATTGCTGAACAAAAATTTCATAAAGACATGCCACTACCTTCAACGTCAGAATTGAAAGATGTTGTAATCTCAATTAATTCAATGTCCACACAATTAAAGAAAGTATTTACAACATTAGATAATGAAGTTGATTCATTACGTAAAGATAGCTTAGTTGATCGTGTATCTAACCTACCTAATCGCCAATATTTATCAGCACAGCTTAATGGTTGGTTAAACGAACCCGGATATGGCGGTTTAATACTCGCTAAATTCGATTGGTTGGAAGAGATCCATAGTAAGTATGGATATCAAGTTAGAGATGAAACAATTAAAGTTCTAGCTGAAACTATGCAACAACAACTACCTAAAGTAGCCGAATCAATTATTGCGCGTATCGCTAATAATGAATTTGCTTTCTTAATAACGAAAGGTGAACAAGAACAAATCACTAGCTATGTTCAAACATTAGTACGTGTTATCAACCAAGAAATGTCTAAAGCTGGTTGTGAGCCAAATAATAATTTCTATTTAGGCGTTAGCTCGCGTGATGGAGATATGAAGCCATCTGAACTCATGTCACAATCAGATAATGCACTTCAACAAGCAACTAAAGAAAAGAACACGATTCAATGGTTTGATAGTAAGAAACAACATAAATTTTCTCGTGAAGAATGGCGCACCAAATTAACTCATTCTATTAACAATAATCGATTTGTTTTTCAGTGGCAGCCAGTTCATAAAATGAATAGTAATGAGGTTATTCAGCGTGAAGTATATTGCCGATTAAATATTGATGGCCAAGTACTTAATGCTGGTGTTTTCATGCCTTATGTAGAATTATTATCATTAGGGAATCAATTAGATAAATATATATTAAAATCGATTATTAATAATAATGTTCTTGCAAAGACTCACGAACCTATCGCAGTTAACTTAACAAGTGACAGTGTTAAAGACACTACATTCCACCAATGGTTGGAACTATTTTTACAGAGTGCAAAAAATTCACACAAGATTCAATTTGAGATACCAGAATCAGTAGTGAGCAGTAATCTAGCTGAATGTATAGCATTATGTGAAACGATTAAAGAATATGGTTCTAATTTTGGTATTGATCAGTGTGGTCGACGTATTGGTTCATTAAATTATTTACAACAGATAAAACCAACATATGTGAAACTTGATCAATCCTTCTCGTTTTATAATAAAACAGAGCAAAATAGTGAGTTATGCCGTGCTTTAGTTAACGTTGCTAAAGGGTTAGGTATTGAAGTTATTGTGACAGCAATTGAAGATGAGGCACAATTAACTAACTTTAGATCACTTAAACCAAATGGATATCAAGGATTCATTTATCCACCTGTTGAAATTGATCCTCATACAACTTAATTTACACAAAGAAAAAGGGCCTATATATAGGCCCTTTTTTATATTACAGATTATTAATAATTTATAGTTGCTGTGTTTTTAACCGGGTACTAATTAAATATAACTCATCAGATTCAATAATGGCTGTGTCTTTACCGATCGATATTGCAATAATCCTCCCTTTCATAATCCAACCATCAGATAATGCAATATTTAAAATACCATTATTTTTAGTAATTTCAGACAAAGCAACATTACTTTTATTGGTTAGTTTATAAATATCATCAAAGGACTTTATTCTTAAAAAAACATTATCCTTTGCTATTATTTCACCTACTTTGAAATTGATTTGATTAGCATCCAATGAAAATATCCTATTTTCCATTGAGACTGCACTTACGGTTGTACTAAATAACGAAAAAACAATTAACAGAACTTTATCCATAGTAGCTCCTTATTAATAAATAGTGTTAACAACTCATTAAACGTCAATATTCCTATACAGCAATTATTAGTAATATAGCGTTATTATTTATAACGTAATAAATTATTAATTACCAATCAATAAACACTAATTAAAACAGATTAAAAACAATAAGATAATCTATATCTACCTCCTATCCCATTGATTATAAGATAATAATTTTTTGATGAAAAAAATTTAATGTTTATATAAATCTATTGAATAAAATTCTAAATTTATTATAAATACACACCAATTTATCTATTATCTTTGATGATATAACAAGAGAATATAGCCATATGCAAATATCTATTGACTCTTAAGCCCGCACCCCCTAAATTTAAGGGTTATATGTATATCTACAAGTGTTTTAAGGTGAGTAATAATGAGTAAGGTAGTCGTGCTATCTCAAGTACGGGAAAAAATAACCGCGTTAGATCAAGAGCTACTAAAACTACTTGGCGAACGACGTCAACTGAGCTTAAGCGTAGCGCAATCAAAAATTGATACGGTAAAAAATGTTCGTGATGAAACTCGTGAAGAAGAACTTTTAATAGATCTTATTCAACGTGGCCACAAGCTTGGATTAGATGCGCATTACGTAGCAAAACTATTCCATGTCATTATTGAAGATTCAGTATTGAATCAGCAAGCTTGGTTACAAGAACGTGCTAACGTTCAACACGAATCACCAATTACACGTGTTGCTTTTTTAGGTGCCAAAGGTTCATATAGCTATCTAGCAAGCCACAGATACTTCTCACGACGTGTAGACAGTATTGTTGAAATAGGTTGTGATTCATTCGACTCTATCATTAATACTGTAGAATCAGGCCAAGCTGAATTCGGTATGCTACCTATTGAAAACACAAGTTCAGGTAGTATCAATGAAGTTTATGATTTACTTCAGCATACTTCATTATCAATTGTTGGTGAATTAACTCAGCCTGTAGAGCATTGCTTATTAACAAGTCAAAAGACAAGCATAGAAGCTATTGATACTATTTATTGTCATGCACAGCCTTATCAACAATGTGCTAAGTTTTTATCACAACTTAACAATGTTAAATTTGAGTTTGTAGATAGTACTGCGGCGGCGATGGCTAAAGTTCAAGAATTAAACACACCCAATTGTGCAGTAATTGGTTCGCAAGAAGGTGGAGTTTTATATGATCTTATTTCAGTAAAAGATAAGGTTGCTAATCAAAAAGAAAACCATAGTCGATTTATTGTTGTTGCAAGAAAAGCTGTTGATGTTGCTGTTCAAATCCCAGCAAAAACGACATTTATAATGTCTACCCACCAGCAAACAGGTGCATTGGTTGATGCTTTACTAGTCTTGAAAGAAAATAATATTGGCATTAAAAAATTAGAATCACGACCTATTCAAGGTAATCCTTGGGAAGAGATGTTTTACATCGATGTCGATTGCAACCTGCATCATACAGATATGCAATCAGCGCTTAACAAGTTAAATAGTATCGCTAAGCAAATCAAAATCTTAGGATGTTATCCTTCTGAAAGTATTCAAGCTACGCCTGTTCCAAAGGTATTGTTAGAAAGTAATACTCCAGTGTAAGCTACATTGGCTAAATAAATGCTATAAATAAAAAAGCCGTATCAATTGATACGGCTTTTTTGATTAAGCAATTTAATATTTAAACGGCTCTACTATCGTGTGCTTTCATTAGTAAATTCTTAGATTCATCAAGAAATTGTTGTGAGTAATCACCAAACCACTGTGATACCTCTTGAAACGCATTAATGAAGCCTTCTCTATCACCACTTAACAGCATCGTATTAGCCATTTCAAAGCGTGCTAAATAACGTGAAAACATTTTAGTATTTTCATTAGATGAAAATATAATATCTGCATATAACTGAGAATCTTGAGCAAACAGACGCCCTACCATAGCAAGTTCTAATCGATAAATAGGCGAGCTATATTCAAGTAGTTTATCCATGTTAGGGTTTTCAGCGGCTAAATGTTGGCCGTATACAAAAGTTGTAAAATGTCTCATACCTTGTACTAAGGTCATCGCACCATCATGTTCGTTTGCATCAGCTAACGTTAATTTAGCACCCCAAATAGATATTTGTTCTAATAACCATTGGTACTTATCGCTATCTCGGCCGTCACAGTAAATAATGACTTGTTTAGCCAAACTAGCAATATCAGGTCCAAACATTGGATGCAATCCTAAAACAGGCCCTTGATGAACAGCTAACATATGCGCTAGTGGTTTTGATTTAGTCGATGTTAAATCAACTAAAATACAATCATCAGGTAAATTAGTCAGCTTATCAATAATGCTTAATGTTAAATTAATTGGCACTGATACGATAACTAAACCAGCATTAGATAATAATGCATCACTTTGATCCCACTGTTCTTTTTCAAGAACTTTAACGTTATATCCCGACAACTCAAGCATACGCTTAAACACTGTGCCAAGCTTACCGTTACCACCAATAATTACAACATCACGCAATTGAGGATTTAAGCACTTAAAACCAACATCCTTTTCGCGATGGTAAGATTCACGCATTAAACGTCTAAGAATATCTTCAATCAGATCACCACCAACACCCGCAATTTCAGCTTCAGCACGACGTTTACCTAACATTATAGCTTCACGTTCTGGTGCGTAAATTGGTACACCAGCTTCACTTTTAACTTCACCGACATCAGCAACTAAAGCTAGTCGCTTAGCCAGTAAATCAATAAGCTTACCATCCACATCGTCAATAGCATCTCGTAACTTATCTAACGCGTCACATGACTTCTCGGACATTAAAGTTTTCCTCTTTATTTATTTTGGTTTCTTAAACGTAATGCATCACGAATTTGTGACGCGCCTTGTTCAAGTAATTGCTCAGTATCAGCCCAGTTAATACAAGCATCAGTAATCGAAACGCCGTAACGCATTTCATCTTTAGGTAACGAACTAGGTTGGTTGCCTTCAACTAAATGACTTTCTAACATAATACCCATAATAGACTGATTACCGTCACATATTTGGTCAAATATATCACTTGCAACAATCGGTTGTCTTGTATGATCTTTACTTGAGTTACCATGAGAGCAATCAACAACCAATTTAGGTACTAATTTAGCCTTTTCCATTTGTTGTTCAACGTCTTTTACATCATTTGCACTGTAATTTGGTGTTTTACCACCACGTAATATTACATGACCGTCAGGGTTACCCTGCGTTTGCAATAAAGCAACTTGACCTTTGGTATTGATACCCATGAAACGATGTGAATGCATCGCTGATTCCATAGCGTTAATAGCAACGTTAATTTTACCATCGGTACCGTTTTTGAAACCTACTGGCATAGATAAACCACTCGCCATCTCACGATGCGTTTGTGATTCAGTGGTTCTTGCGCCAATTGCAGACCAACTAAATAATTCTGATAAATACTGTGGGCTAATAGGATCAAGCGCTTCAGTAGCAACTGGCAGGCCTAAATCAGCTAACCAAACTAACAATTCACGACCTAATCTTAAACCAGCTTCAACATCGAAAGAATCATCAATATTAGGATCGTTAAGCAGCCCTTTCCAACCAACGGTTGTACGTGGTTTTTCAAAGTAAATACGCATAACAAGATACATGTCGTCTTTTAATTCTTCATGTAATTTCTTCAACTTTAAAGCATATTCTTTAACACTTTTAATATCGTGTACTGAACATGGGCCAGTAACAACTAATAAGCGATGATCTTTACCATGAATAATATTCGAAATAATTTCTCGAGCACCTGCAATGTAATTTTTACCGGCATCACTTAATGGTATTTCTTGTTTTAATTCATGTGGTGTTGTTAACACCTTTTCAGAAGTTATATGTGTATTTTCGATTGATTGGCTGCTCATTAGTTTGTCCTACGGTATTAATTTATTAGTATGGTGTATTTGTAACACCAACAAAAACATAATGCAATAATTAGATTAAGAACCATCAATTTTTTGAATGATTTTATTTTACACATCACATATTGACTTAATTAAAGTCAAAACACACAGTAGGCATAATCAGATTATATAAATGAAACAGAAAAGTATTAGGATCCATTGGTGGTTTTTATATTGCACAGTAATCATTTTATGTAGTTTGTCTAAACGTTATAAATATTCGCTACAGATATTCACTATTGATTAACAGGTATTTAATATTGATTAACGTTATAATTTAGAAAATTATTTTAATGGAAAAATTATGAATCCAATTATTGAGTTATTAAAAGACGCTAATATTAGTGATGAAAAGACTAAAGAAGTGTTTCAAATGTTAGTTGAAAACCCATTGATGGCGATGACAACTATCGGTAAATTAGGTATTGCCCCTGATAAATTACAAGCTGTTATGATGCAAGTTATGACACAACCTACATTGATTAAAGAAGCTGTTGAAGCGTTAGGATTAGATTTTGACGCGCTAGAGAAAGCCAAAGAACAACTGATATAAAATTAATTATACTTATCTATAATTAACTTAATGACTAAGCTATCTTTATAATCATGCTATAGAGATAGCTAGAAGAGAAGTTCATATAAAAACTACTGTGCGTTATTAACTATGATTAGGCATGCCACGTTCAACAGCTTTTAATAAGCGATCTGTTTTTCGGTCAACACGCGGTGTTTTTTTCATTTGCTGTGTTAACGCCCAATCAATATGCTCATTGACCATTTCACTAGTGACTTCTTTTTTAGCTTCAAGCGCCATTACTATATTCTCATCATAATCGGCATTACCTAATGCAACAGCAATATTACGCAACCAACGTTCGTGGCCAATACGTCTTATCGCTGAGCCTTCTGTATTTTTTAAAAAAAACTCTTCGGTCCAACCAAATAAATCAAGTAGCTGTGGGGAGTGAATATCCTTGCGTGGTTTGAAGTCATCTTCATTACTTACCTCTGCCATCTTGTTCCACGGGCATATTAACTGACAATCATCACAGCCATAAATACGATTACCAATAGCCTCACGAAATTCAATCGGAATAGCACCAAATTTTTCAATCGTTAAATAAGAAATACAACGACGACTATCGACAACATAAGGTTCAACAATAGCGCCAGTTGGACAAATAGTTAAGCAAGCCACGCACTTTTCACATCGTTCTTCAACAGGCGCTGAAACTGGTAAAGGAAGATTAACTAACAGCTCTCCTAAAAAGAAAAAAGAACCTGCGTCTTTATTTAAAATTAATGAGTTTTTACCGACCCAGCCGACACCAGCTTTTTCAGCCAATTGGCGTTCCATGATTGGGGCAGAATCAACAAAAGGGCGAGCAATTAAATCACTAACCTGTGTTTCTATTTTTTGTTGTAGTTTCTTAAGCCGATTACGCATCATCTTGTGATAATCACGGCCTGTTGCATAACGACTAATATAACCAGCATTGCTATCCCCCATGGTAGACACTATAAGTGCTTCAGGTGGCAAGTAATCTAGTCGGACACTAATAGCTCTTAATGTACCAGGTAATAATTCATGAGGTCTTGCTTTCATCAATCCATGACGCGCCATATAATCCATTTCACCGTGATAGCCATTGTCTATCCATTTAAGAAACGTTTCTTCATGGCGAGATAAATCCGTATCGCAAATACCAATATCCGCAAAACCTAGCTCAAGAGCCCAAATTTTTATTTGATCAGCTAGTTGCTGATAAAAAGCGTCATTATTCACGAATATTGTTCCAAGAGTTAAAATCGGCGCTACTTTACCATGTTAAAATAGAACGACTAAATAATTGATTATTACTTTGATAAGAAGGAGACACGAAAAATCAGTTTCACCATAAACTAATGGTGCATCTTAATAGTTGCCTTATCTTTAATAACAGGAACCTTAACTTCAATCTCACCTGCATGTTCAAAGGTTAACGTTAAGGTGAATTGTCTACCTAAAGATAAAGGTTTCTTTAGCCCCATTAACATAATGTGATAACCACCAGGCTTAAATTCAACATGCTGTGCTTGTGCTATATCAACTTTACCAACATGGCGCATTGATATTTTATCGTCATCGATATAGCTTTCATGCACCATGCTATTAGCCGCTATTGAACTGCTTACTTTAATAAGCGTATCTGGTTGTCCATTATTAATAATCGACAAATAAGCTGCACCATTAGGAACAACAGGTGGTAAAGATCGTGACCAAGCATGCTCAATAACAATAGATGCCTCATCCGAATGTTGATGTTCAAACGCATTCGCCATAGTCATATTTCCCATGACGATTAATGCTATAGCGATATAACGTGTTGCAACATTATTAATTTTTATCATTACTTTATCCAACATCTATTCTTACCCTTTTAATGCAACTGGTATCATCTCCGATATAAAATTGAAGACGATGTTTTAATGATTATTAACCAGTAACTCTTTCTTAGCTTTTGATAATTTTTTAATTTTAGCTTCTAACTTACAAGCACTACTACGATCTTCTGCTAGTGTACTATAAACCAATGAAACAGGCCGTCTAACTTTAGTATATTTAGCCCCTTTAATACTGGTATTATGCTCTATAACACGCCGTGATAAATCAGTTGTAACACCACAATATAATGAATTATCACAACACCTTAATAAATAAACATACCATTGATTACAACCACTCATGTATTTTACTCTTTCATATGTTATTTGATGGTTAATTTTACCATTTTTTAATATTACTCCTCATTAGTTTCAATGAAGTGATTTTTAAAACGATATAAAACAATAGATTAACATAATGGCGCACACATTGCTTTTAGAGGTAATCAGAATAATTTGAGCCTTATAAAAAATGAAGCAATCGTTACGAAAAACATTAATCACTTTAATTGGCGGCGCGCTATTAATCTTCAGCATTATATTTATTGCATTGCCTGGCACCATATTACTGCTATTAATTGCCCTCACTATTTTAGCGCTGGAATATCAGTGGGCACGACGCCATGTAAAAACAGCACAGCGCATGTTATCTAAAAGCGCTAAAGGCTTAGATAATTTCATTATAAAATGCCGAAGAAAATAGTGCGAATTAACGGCTCGTTAGCTACAATGCGCACTTGTTAATTATTCGCTAGTTGAGATCCCAAACATGAACCAAAATGAAATGAAAAAAGCAGCAGGCTGGGCGGCCTTGGAATATATTGAAAAAGACACCATTGTTGGCGTTGGAACTGGCTCAACCGTTAATCATTTCATCGATGCTCTAGGTTCTATCAAAGGTGACATTCAAGGCGCAGTTTCTAGTTCAGAAGAATCAACTCGTCGTTTAAAAGAATATGGCATTCCTGTTTTTGATCTAAACACCGTTGACGACTTAAGTGTTTATGTTGATGGCGCAGACGAAATTAACGAAAAAATGCAAATGATTAAAGGTGGTGGCGCCGCGTTAACACGTGAAAAAATCATCGCTGCTGTCGCTAAAAAATTCGTATGTATTGCTGATGAAAGTAAATTCGTCACTCACCTTGGCCAATTTCCATTACCAGTTGAAGTTGTCCCTATGGCTCGTTCATACGTAGCGCGTCAAATTGTAAAACTTAGTGGTGACCCTGTTTACCGCGAAGGTGTTGTTACAGATAATGGTAATGTGATTTTAGATGTTTACAATTGGTCAGTTGAAGATGCAACGAAGTTAGAGAGTGAGATAAATAGCATCGTTGGTGTAGTTACCAATGGTTTTTTTGCTCAGCGCCCTGCTGATGAATTATTACTAGCAACACCAAACGGTGTAAAGAAAGTTAAATAATATATTTTATTTGCACGATTAACGAGCACAATTAAGTGTACACTTAATGTGCTCGTTAAATTTAAGCTTGATCCTTTTTACGTAATTTAGCCGACATTAATAGACAAATAGCACCAAATACAATTCCCCAGAATGCAGACGCAATTCCCGCAAACGAAACGCCAGAAACCGTGACTAAAAAAGTGACCAATGCCGCTTCTCTATTACTCTCTTCAATTATCGCGTTTTTCAAATTCATCCCAATAGTGCCTAACAATGCAATGCCAGCCAAAGCAGAAATCATTGTTGCTGGAAAAATAGAAAACAACGCCACAACGGATGTCCCCGCTAAACCGGCACCTAAATAAAAAATGCCTGCCGACAAACCAGCAATATAACGACGCTGCGGATTTTTATGGCATTCTTCACCGCTACATATAGCGGCTGTAATAGCTGCCAAATTAAAAGTAAAGCCGCCTAATGGCGCTAAAACAACCGAAGTAAAACCTGTCCAACTAATTAATGGCGATACGGATGTTTGATATCCACTACTTCGCATAACCGCAACCCCTGGAATATTTTGAGCAGTCATCGTGACAATATATAAAGGAATACCAATGCCAATTAGGGCGCTAATATTCCATTGAGGCCAAACCCAGACAAGCGAACCTATTTCCATCGGTACTTCTGATAAAAGATTTGAATCTGCACGTGCTAATACCAATACAACGCCAGCCAATAATACGAACAATACAGCATAACGAGGCACAAAACGTTTACTGACCAAATATGTAACCAACATGACGCCGACAAGAAATGTATCACTCATCATTGAGTCAAAAATTGCTAAACCAAACTTAAACAGCACTCCAGCCAACATAGCACTAGCAATAGGCAGTGGAACCAATTTCATTATTTTATCCACTAAACCAGAAACACCGCTTAATAGCAGTAAAATACCAGCAAACATAAATACGCCAATAGCTTCAGGATAACTAATGGCACCAAGACTGGTAGCAAGTAAAGCAGCACCCGGTGTAGACCACGCCGTAATAACAGGAGTACGTGACCAAAGTGATAGAAAAAAACAAGTAGCCCCCATGCCAAACCCAAGCGCCATGATCCACGAGATAATAATGTCAGCATCAGCGCCAGCGGCTTGAGCAGCCTGAAATACAATAGCAACGGAACTTGCAAAACCGATGAGTACAGCAACAAATCCTGCAACCACAGCACTTAAGCTCATATCCTTAATAATACTTCGCACAATACAATCCTTTAATACTCTAAATATAAAATGACTATATTACACACAACTAATTGTTGTATATGTTTATATTATTAATAATCAGCGACATGAATTATCTTTATTTGTTACCAAGGAAAACAACATTAACTGCCACCTTAAATAACCTAAAACTCCGCCAACATTACTAGTGATAACTTAAGGCTAAAATTACTATAAATAATACTTAAAAATGCTTTAAACTCGCGACTCTTGATTGCTATACTGCGTGTAATTTATATTTAGGGCTAATTAGCTACTTAAATCGCTATAGTTTGAGTCTAATTAACAAATACCACACTAAAACTCGCTAGGAAAATTAACAATGGCTCATTTTTCACTCGAAAAAAGCAAAATTAAAGTATTACTACTCGAAGGTTTACACCCAAGCTCTTTAGAAGTTTTTGAAAATGCTGGCTATAGCAATGTTGAGTGTTTAAAAACATCATTGCCAGAAGACGAATTAATTGAAAAAATTAAAGATGTTCATTTTGTTGGTATTCGTTCTCGTTCAGATTTGAATGACAAAGTAATCGCTGCAGCATCAAAACTAGTCGCTATTGGTTGTTTTTGTATTGGTACTAATCAAGTTAATTTGAAAGCAGCTGAACTGCGTGGTATTCCAGTATTTAACGCACCGTTTTCTAATACTCGTTCAGTAGCTGAATTAGTGTTAGGCGAAGTTTTACTACTTTTACGTGGTATTCCAGAGAAAAGTGCGAAAGCTCATCGTGGTGAATGGTTAAAATCTGCTGTTGGTTCTTTTGAAGCGCGTGGTAAACAGCTAGGTATTATTGGTTACGGTCATATTGGTACTCAACTAGGTATTTTAGCTGAGAACTTAGGTATGCGAGTTAAGTTCTATGATATTGAAGATAAGTTACCGCTAGGTAATGCTAGTCAAGTCGCTAAATTAGATGACTTATTAGCAACTTCAGACGTAATTTCTTTACATGTACCAGAAACACCTCAAACAAAATACATGTTTGCTAAGTCTCAGTTCGATTTAATGAAAAAAGGCGCTATTTTCATTAATGCTTCTCGCGGAACGGTTGTTAATATTGAAGACCTAGCTGATGCATTAAACGCAAAACATGTTAGCGGTGCAGCAATTGATGTATTCCCTGTTGAACCAAAATCTAACAATGAAGAATTCCAATCGCCATTACGTGGAATCGACAATGTTATTTTATCACCGCATGTTGGTGGTAGCACGCAAGAAGCACAAGCAAACATTGGTTTTGAAGTGTCAGGTAAATTGGTAAAATATTCAGATAACGGTTCAACATTATCTGCTGTTAACTTCCCTGAAGTATCACTACCACAGCATGCAGGTTCTACACGCTTATTACACATTCATAAAAACCAACCAGGTATTATGAATCAAATAAATATGGCGTTTGCTCAAAAAGGTATTAACATTACTGCTCAATACTTACAAACAACCGCTGATATTGGTTATGTTGTGATGGAAGTTGAAGCGAAAGATGCTGAAATTGCTCTTGATGAATTACAAAAAATTGATGGTACAATTCGAGTGCGTACATTACATTCTTCGTAAGAAGAATAACCGAATATAACATCGTTAAATGGCGCAATAATCTTTGATTATTGCGCCATTATTGTTTAAATAACTACTTAAACTCATCCTAATTATTATCGTCATTAAAGGTTATCTATCAATGTTTAACTCATTATCAACATTCGATGTATTTTCAGATTTAGCTATTGGTGTTACCAAATTAGATGGCGTAGACAATCGTCAATTCTTACAAGGTCAATTAACCTGTAATATTGATACATTAACTACAACACACAGCCAATTAGGCGCACACTGTGATGCCAAAGGTAAAATGATTGCAGTGCTACGTTTAGTCGATACTGAGAATGAAATTTTAGCGCTACAAGCAAAAGAAAATACTGCAAGTCATTTACCTCAATTGGCTAAATATGCTGTCTTTTCAAAAGTAACGATTACAGACAATACCGTAGATTATTTTTGTACAGGTTTATCAGGTAACAAAGTTCGTGAATGGTTAACCCAATCGCTAGAACTTACGTCAGACGCATTATTAAGTAAAAAAGATGACGCTATCAATACACCGTATGGTTGTGTGATTAATGTTGATGATAATGTTCAATCTCCTCGTTATCTAGTCATTTCAAACGAACAGCAGAAAAAAACATTAATCACTACACTAGCAAATATCGAGCATAATGTTTTATCAAACAACATTTGGTTTGCGTTAGATTGCTTGTCAGGAACAGCACTAGTAGCACCAGCAACCCAAGCTGAATTTGTACCGCAAATGCTTAATTTACAAATGGTTGATGCTATAAGTTTCAAAAAAGGGTGTTATATTGGCCAAGAAACTGTAGCAAGAATGCATTTTAGAGGGCTAAATAAGCGCGCTATGTTTATTTTGCAATCATCATCACACATTGCTTGTAATGTCGGTGATAATGTTGAAAAACAACTTGGCGAAAACTGGCGTAATGCAGGGACAATTGTTAGTGTTGAACATATAAACGATCAAACAATTGCTTGTGCTGTATTACCTAGTGATTTTGAATTAACAGATGTTGTTCGTGTAAAAAACGGGGACGATTTACATTTCACTGTAACTAAACCCGCCTACTATATCGATTAACCTCACTTGTATTAACGCTTAAACTTAAGTAATTAATACTATTAATTCATAACCATAATTAATGACTTCAAATAATTGAAGTCATTATGAATGAAAGCTTTCATTCCATCGCCATTAATTCACTTTAAAAGATACATTATGGCTTCTTTAAAAATAATTACACTTTCCGATTTAACAACACGCATAGCACAGCTGCCTAGTGCTGCTCAGCAGGTTATTATTGATATTATTATCGATAGAAATAATGAGATAGAACTAGATCAGTTATTCCATGGTTACTTCACCACGTCCCAAGTGAACGCTTTATTAGCTTGTTATGACCTCTCTGCTGATATGGCTAAACAACAGTTATGCCGCGATTTAATTCTTTTAGCGCAATATTACAGTCTTGCACCAATATCAAATTATCATGTAGGAGCCGTTGCATTAGGTAATACAGGGGCTATTTATTTAGGTGCTAATATGGAATTTAAAGGTGTTTCATTAGGGCAATCGGTACATGCTGAGCAATCTGCTATTTCAAATGCATGGTCACATAAAGAATCTAATATAATCATGTTAGCTGTTAGCGCGCCACCATGTGGACATTGCCGTCAATTTATTAATGAATTAGAAAGCGCGTCTCAAATACAAATATTAGTTAACGATAAACCTGCAGAAAGCTTTTCTACGCTATTGCCACAACCATTTGGGCCAGAAGAATTAGACATTAATGAACGTTTAATGATGGCGGTAAATAATTCATTAATAACGACACATAATGACTCTTTAGTTCGACAAGCATTCCAAGCGGCTAATAATAGTTATAGTCCTTATACCAATAGCCCAAGCGGAATTTCACTCCAAACATCAACAAATATTTATAGAGGTAGTTACGCTGAAAATTGTGCTTACAATCCTAGTTTATCACCATTACAAGCGGCTTTAATTGCGCTTAATTTAGCAGGTGACAATATAAATGATATAACACGTGGCGTGTTAGTAGAGTCCAACAATACTTTGGTCTCTCAGTATCAAACTAGTTTTAATTTATTAAAAATAATCAGTGATGTGCCATTAGAAATAATCAATATTTAATAACTTTTCATAAATATTGATTATTTAGGTGGGATATTTTACTGTTATTAACTTAATGCTTTTGTTAATAATTGAGTTTGAGCCGGTGTAAATGGTAACTTAAGTGCTGCTTCATGACCCGCGTCAGACATTTTTTTCCACGTTTTTTGAACAATAGAAATAATTTTTTCAGGCGTATGCTTTTCACAAAATGGTGTTAAGTAATACGTAAGGAAAACTAAACATGCGACATCTTCTAAGGCTTGAACTAAAGGCTCACGCTTTAGCTGTTCTTTACGTATCATTTTACCTACAGATGCTATTTCAAGTTCATTACAACCAACTGATTTTGCAACGTCCATAGCTAAATCAGCATGCATTGCCCCTAAGTCTTTACGCCATGTTAAATATCCTGTTCGTCCCATAGGATAATCAGCCCTTAAAATTGTCCAACGTTTAATATGTTGTGCACGACAAGCGATTGATAATGCTAATGGTGCGTCGGGTATGAAATCTGACAGCACTTTTGCCATCCGCTGGCCATAAATTAACGCGACAGGTGTTGAAACATCATCGATTAACACTTTATTTGGATCTTGTTGGTTTATTTCATCAATCAATGTAATGGCTTGTGATAATTGAGACTCTGATTGAGTATCCATGCGACTGGTCATTCTTTATTCCTCAGCTACGGTTTTTCTTCTCATAATATTATGTATAGGATAACAGCAGCGACCGACCAATAAAAATTTTCAGTATAAAAACTTTGAATCTGTTTAATTTTATAGCATGATTAAGTGTAATAAATTATATGCAAAAAAAAACGAACTAATTGGTTCGTTTTTTATATTTATTATGAATAATTAAATATTAGAACTTAGTGCGTATACCAAACGTATAGCGACTATCAGCTTCAGTAAATTTCCATGAACTACCTAGCTCAGTAGAAAACTCTTGTCCTTCACCGGTTAAATTAGTTGCATTAGCCACTAACGTAACGTTCTTATTGATATCCCAGCTTGCTGAAAAATCAAACTGGCCTCGATCTTCACGGTAATTATTACCCGAAGTAGGATCAAACAACGGACTTGTTTCATCATCTGTTGAGCTATCAAGCGCTAAAGCACCAATAGTTTCTATTAGTCTTTCATCTTCAGTCGCTAAGTAACGTGAACGATAGTTATAAGCTAAGCGAACTTGAAATCCATCTTTTTCCCAGAAAATTTGACCATTGAAGGTATTTCTAGATACGTCAAGTAATGTACTTCCATTAGGTTGCTCACTATCGGCATAAGTCCAGTAGGCACTGAAACCTAAACCAGGTAAGAAATTTAAGCTTTGTTGAATAGACGCTTCAAAACCTTGAATTGAACCATCTTCGCCGTTTGAAGTACGAGCGGTATTAATCCCCGTTAGACCAAGATCTCGTTGTGCAGCAACAGCGTTTTCACCTGCAGCTTCAGGGTCAGCAGATCCACTAAATTGTGATGTATTAAATAACACAAGATTATCGTTATCTACGCCAGCCGTTTCAAGATGACAAATATTTTGCCATTCTGTAACGTTTTGACCTGATGTTTGACCACTAGCAACACAATTAGTCGTTTGAGATAAGAATGATTCAATATCTTTATAAAACACTGCAAACGATACAATATTACTCTCACCATAATAATGCTCTACAGATAAGTCATATTGAGTTGCACGGTGTGGGTCAAGATCTGCTGAACCAGATGTCGCTGACACACTAAACCCATCAATTAAAAGTGAAGGACTTAAATCATTAAAATCAGCACGACGCATAACTTTCGCAGCAGCAAAACGTATTTGCGTATCATCAGACCATGAATAGTTAAGATTTATACTTGGTAAAAAGTCACTATAATCATTAGTGTCAGCCGCAAATTGGCCATCTTCGATAAAACCAGAACGAAGGTCAGTTGTAACATAACGTGCGCCAATGATACCAGTTAGGTTATCAAACTCTATATTAGCAGAAACATAAATAGCTTCAGTGTCTTCTGTAATATCACGGAAAGAATTTTCTATCAGCGTAGTATTATCATGTAAACCACCTGTTCTTTCTAAGTTTGTACCTACAAGTATTTGATTAACTCTATCAAAAGTAGCTTCAGGATTAGACAGTAAATCACCACGATAAGTACGATAAGTTAATAAATCGTTTTGTCCACTTAGGCCTGTTTGGTCAAAAGAATTATTATGATTAACTGTAGCAATTGAACCCGGGAATAATGCTTCAAAATCATCTATCCAGAAGGTAGCTGGTTTTTCTTCATCAGTGCCTTCGTCTGTAAATGCATTTTTGTATATATCATTAAATCTGAACGTTTGTTCGTCAAACTCGTATTCACGATCGGTAACACGAACACCAGCGTCTATGGACGAAATCCACTCAACACTCTCAAATGGTTCATCAACTGTTATATCAAAGCGTGCTGCAAGCTCTTCGTTGTCAGTAGATTTACCTTCATACCAAAAAGCACGTAAAGCTAGGTTTTCAGGGTCTAAATAGACATTAGGATCAGAATAAACGACTGACGGTAGATTATTCCCATTTTGAGATAGAGTCACATCAGATGTATGACGACAATCAAAGTTTACTCGACAATCATTATCGTACGTTATTGTTTCTCCTGTTAGATTACCATCGCTATCTCTTAATGGATTACCATCAACATCTGTAGCGATTGTCGCAGGATCATACTGTTCTGCCCACTCAGTCCAATTACTTCTATTAACAGGACGCAGGTTGAATTCAGAAGTAGGATTAAAACTTTCAGATGAAGCAATAGAGACTTCACCAGAGATCTTAACTTTATCGGTAACATACCATTCACCACCTAAAGCATGAGTGAATGATTCTGTTGTTCTAAAATTACTCCATGTTTTAGGGATAACGAAAGCGTCTGTAAGAGTATGATTATTAAGCTGACCATTACTATCTTGAGTTGTATTAGCATCAAATGATCTAGCGCCACCCACTTCAAGAATAGAGTTACCTGATTGCTTACCATCACGATCAGTTACGGCGAAATCAGCATAAAAACTACCATTACCTGATGCTGGAGCCCATTCAAATTGGAGGTTATAAGCCGTACGTTCACGATCTTCGACAAACTGCTCAACTCTATTTTGATCCCTAAAGACAAAACCACCGCTAGGCGTATTACCTTCACCTATGCCACCTGCACCGCCAGCATCTTCTTGAATAACTCTTACACGATTTGAGTATTCATCTTGACGAATCTCACGATCTTGATAAGACACAAGGAACATCGCACCAAAACTGCTGCCATTATCTAACTCCCAGCTATTACCAACAGAAGCATTGAATATAGGCGCCCAATTCTCAGTTTTATCAGCATATTCAAAATCTAAAGAAACAGCTCCTGTTAACTCTTCAAATTCTAATGGACGGACAGTTTCTAAACTAACAGTTCCACCTAAAGCCCCTTCAATCATGTTAGCTGTTGGCGATTTAATAACAGATACTGATTTTAAGAAACTTGATGGAAAATCTTCCATACTTACACCATCACGTGAATCACCAATCGTTGTTCGACCATTTAATTCCACACGATTTTGCGATAAACCACGAATAGATACGCTACTACCAACACCAAAGTCAGTATTAATGGATACACCAGAAATACGCTGTAATGCTTCAGCAATATTGTTATCTGGTAATTTACCAATATCTTCAGCAACGATAGCATCCATGATTCTGCCATCGGTACGTTTAAGGAGCGCTGCTTTTTTTAAGCTTCCTAAAATACCAGTGACTTCAATAACTTCTACTTTTTTTTCTTCTACTTTTTCTACCGTTACATCTTCAGCGTTCGTTGTAGATGTAAACATTAATGAGAATATAGTGGCTAGGAGTGTTTTTTGATATTTCATTTTTTCTTCTTTCCCTATTTTTTTGATAAAAGGCTTTATTAAAAAAGCACTATTTTTAGAAAGTTCTCCTTCAAGGTCAGAATCTTTTAACAATACAGTCAGTGCCTGTTGCACCGTGTATTTACCTCTAACGGACTTTCCTTTTTTATTATTGACAAGGTCATAAGGGAATAAAAATGAAATCTTAGCGATATCAGATAGCTCATTAAGTGATAAATTTAAAGGTTGAGTTGGAATATTAAAATCATATACCTGAGTAACCTTAAAATCTTCTTGTGCTGATACTTCTAGAGTCAGCAAAAAAAAGCTTAATAAACTAATATATATAAACGCCTTATTAACCTGTCGATTAATAAGACGTATGAATAAGATAAATCTACTACTCAAAAAGTACATTTATTATTCTTTTAACAAAAGTTGTACATGACGGCTATTCAATTTATTGACCTTAATACCAAAGCCAGACTCTAAAACGTAGAATAAAGTATCCGTTTCACCTAATTGAAATTGCCCGCCAATTCGCATTGATTTTAATTGAGGGTCTAACACATCTATTTTAACTGTCGTATGGCGAGTTATTTCTTCAATAACGTCCTCTAATGATTCTCCAGCAAACACTAGTTTTCCTTGTCTCCAAGAAAGTGATCGGGTTATTTCACTACTATCAAGCTCAACCACTTCGTTTATGTTTTCA
The DNA here is from genome assembly GCA_937981905.1 of uncultured Enterobacterales bacterium. Classification (GTDB taxonomy): domain Bacteria; phylum Pseudomonadota; class Gammaproteobacteria; order Enterobacterales; family Psychrobiaceae; genus Psychrobium. The sequence continues at coordinate 17,025 of CALJMY010000004.1, read as the reverse complement.
ATTTCAATAGGAATTGAAATTCGCTGGCCAGCACTCAGCTTACCTAATAATTTTTTAATATTAGTAGGCTTATTATCAAGACTGTCAGGAACATTATTACGTTTCTCTGATTTTTTGTTATTGAGATCATCAACAATTTTTACTGCTTTCACGTCATCAGGAATTACGACTAACATATCATCAATAACAGCTAATTCTACAACACCCTCACTGACAATCACTTCAATATTGTTATTCAACTTATGGACAGAAAAAGCCGTTCCTATTGCACGAACAAGTCTATCATTTACATAGACCTCAAAAGGTCTCGTTGCATCTTTTGCTACTTCAAAGTGAGCCTCACCAGTCATCAGTTTTATACGGCGGAAGGTTTCAGTATAATTTACTTTAATGGCTGTACTACTGTTTAACCATAATATTGAACCATCAGGCATTGTATGACTTTGGTGTTCACCCATATTCGTGCTTAATATTAAATTATTGTTTTCATCTAGCGGTTGTACAATAAATATAACAGTAGCGACTAAGCCACTTAACAATATTGGCGTATAAATCGCGGCATTAAATAGTTTTTTACTCTGTTGTATACAGCCTAAAATAATATGGTATGAAGCAACAAGTGGCATTAATAAATATCTCATCATTATAGAGATCATGGATGGACTTTTGACTTCAAGCGGAAGCATTACTTTGGACAACAAATCCATCTCACCCCACGACTGAACCATAGACTCCAAACATTCTCTATGCACACTACTCGTTGACACCCAAGCATTAAGTTCTTCCACCTGTTTTTTAGATAGTTTAGGTGTATCTTCAAGGAGTAAAATCCATTGAGCAGCTTCTTGATTAATCATTGTTTTATTCGTAAAACCTTTAATGGTAGTGCTCATAAAACTCCCCTTTTTTTAGTAGGGCTATCTTTTTCATTTTCATTTTCATTTTCATTATTGTAGTGAGTAATAGCGTCGTTATAAGCGCACATACCTCTGGTAATGTAATTACTAACTGTACTGGTACTAAGATTCATTCTAACTGCAATATCTTTAGTCGAAAGCCCGTAGACTTTCCTCATAATAACCACCTGTCGACATTTATTAGGCAAAGCTGCAATAGCTTTACACATAACCCCTAATTTTTCTTGTGCGAGAACATTACTTTCTAACTCTTCTATTTCGATGGTGGAATCAACTATATCTATATCTTCAACGTATTCATTTAATTGTGTAGATACTTTTCTAAAGTTGGAAAAAATTAAATTTTTTGCCACACGAAACATAAATGATTTTGGGGATTGAATATCTTTCTCAAGTGATACTTTATAAGTACGTAAGAAAGTTTCTTGGCATACATCATCCACATCTTGCGGATTAATGACATAGCTAGAAATAAAGTATTTTAATGACAATTTTAATCTATTAAAAACACCTTCAATCGATTCGCTATCAGTAGTCTCTTGTTTATTATTATTATTATTTTTTAAATTCACCGTATCTCCAATGACACTTTATTATTTTTATTTTAAAGGTGATACTTCTACAAATTATTTTATTTTATCAATACATAATCCTATGGGTTGCATCGCTAAATGACCGATTTAAATAAGAACTTATTATATAGACGCTACAACAAGCAAAAACTACTATAAAAGTTTTAATTATATTTGCATAAATAATGAAAGAACGAAATTAAATAATATTTATAGAGCATCAATTTTTAATAAATATTGGAATACAACCTGAAGAAAAAATACTTATAAAATTAAAAAGGAATGTCTATTGGAATTGTAATACCTAGGGTAGCTGTGTTGTAGAACACTTAAAAATATGTACCATTAAAGGTTTATATTTATAAAAAAATGAAAAACCATTGCATAGGATTAAAAACGCTAGCTAAAATGCTATTCGATTAAATTAATTGTTAGATTTCATGAAAAACACAACGAAAGTAATTTTATTATCTACATTCGCTTTTCCAGGTGCGGGACATTTACTGTTAAAGCACACAAAGACAGGAGTAATATTTGGTATATTATTTTGCGTTATTATCTATCCCATCATTGATTATACTTATCATCAAACATTGTCATTATTAGAGAAAATTATCGCTCGGGAAATTGCACCTACACTATCAGCTATGCAGGAATACTTATTAGCTAATAGCACTGATACGCAATCTATAAATTTAGCATATTATGCATTATTGGTTTTATGGATAGTGAGCATGATAGATTCTTACCGAATAGCTAAAACAACCATGTAATAAAAATTATAATAAATACATGGCTGATTAATCAGTAGTTATTAATGTTATTAATTGTTTATGTTTAATTTATTGCTTGTTGAATATTATTAGCCAACATTTCAACTAAACGTTGCCTAGCTTCTACAGCAGCCCAAGCAATATGAGGCGTTAATATTAAATTGTGCCCTTGATAGTCTAATAATACATTACCATTTACTGGTGGTTCTTGAGACAAAACATCTAAAGCAGCACCGCCGATAGTTTGATTTTTTAATGCTTCAACCAACGCATTCTCATCAATTAATGGGCCTCGCGCCGTATTAATTAAAAACGCAGTTGATTTCATTAAAGATAATGCTGATGAATCAATCAATTGATGGTTATCGTCAACTAACGGGCAATGTAAGCTAATAACATCACTGTGTGCTAATAAAGACTCAAAGCTAACGCGCCCTTCTCGAACGGTGGTTGCACTTTTATGTTCACTAACTATCACCGACATACCAAATGCTTTTGCAATATTAGCTGTCGCTTGGCCTAATCCACCATAACCAATAATACCTAATGTTTTACCTGCTAATTCCATGGTCGGAAAATCAAGATTGCTAAAAAATGGACTTTTTTGCCACTCATTTTGTTTAATAAATTGATGATATGCAGTACTGCGACCAGCCAATTGTAATATTAAATTAAACGTATGCTGGGCTACAGCGCTATTACCATAACCTTTAACATTAACAACTTTAATACCTAATTCGTCAGCACAATCTACATCAATATTATTAATACCCGTTGCAGCAACGCCAATAATTTTAAGTGAAGGTAATGCACGTAAATGAACAGCCGTTATTTGCACTTTATTGGTAATAATGACCTGTGCATTTTGACAACGTGTAATTACATCACCCTCATTTGTTAATTCATGAGTTTGCCAATGATCGAATTTTTGAGATAAACACGATAAATCAATATCATGTCCTAATGCAGCTTGATCGAGTAATACACCGTTTATCATAACTATTTAATGCCAATGTCTAAATTTATTGTTAGTCTACCGATAACGACATTACAACACTAGTTATCATGTATAAACGACGTTTAGATTTCTTTAATAAAAAGAGTGATAAAGTAGATAATAAAACAGAGAAAGAATCAGAACCTCACTGGACGCAATGCCCAAGGTGTCGAAAAATTAGGGCTATAGTCTTGTGGGCAATAATTGTTGTTGTTATTTATTCCAATTATTATGCATAAATGATACTTATGCGATACATAAAACACATTATTTCTTTCGTTGTACGATATAATGCGTTTAATTTCACGCTTTTAAAGCAAGTGTTTTAAAAGATATTTCAATGCTACATCAAAAAATTTATATAGATAATTATGTGGACTGATATTTCATCATTAGGTGCTATTCTAAGTTATGGTATTTGCTTAACGCTAGTACTAAAAAGCTTGTTTGCACATGCAACGCTTAACCAACAATTAATTTTTGGTTGTGCAATTATTGGTATAGGTTTTCATGCTATTGCATTAGGTCACGTTATTTTAAGTAGTGATGGGCAAAATCTGAGTATTTTAGTTGTTGCTTCAATTGTCAGTTGGCTAATTGCCACCTTACTTACTATTGCTATTCCAAAATTTGCTATCGTCACCTTATTACCCGTTGTTTACGGTTTTGCAGCCTTAGCCGTTCTGGGAGTGTGGCTTGTACCATCTAGTTATATTACTCATTTTGAGGCACGCCCCGGTTTACTACTACACATTACTATTGCCCTAAACGCTTACAGTACCTTAGTTATTGCTGCATTTTATGCTATTCAATTACACTTAATTAATACACGTTTAAAAAGTAAAAAATTAAATATATCTAGCACGCCTTTACCCCCATTATTAACTGTTGAAAAACAGCTATATCAACTTATTTTAACGGGTACTATTTTATTAACGCTGTCTTTAATGAGTGGTTTTTTCTTTTTAGAAGAAATGCTAGCCCACGGACAAGCCCATAAAACAGTGTTATCAATTATATCTTGGTGTAGTTATGTTTACTTATTATGGAAACATCATCAACAAGGTGTAAAGATTAAAACATCAGTACAAATCACTATTGTAGGCGCAAGCTTACTCACACTGGCTTATTTTGGTAGTCGTTTTATTAGTGAAATACTTATAAAATAATTTACTCTAATTTATGCCTACTTGACGCTCACCTGTTATCACCGTATAACGAGCTATTAATCACTATGAGGAACACCCTACTTGGACAGTATATCGACCCTAACGTTATTTGGGATCCTGTTCGGACTTGTCTTGCTATCCGCTTACTTTTCCAGCTCAGAGACAAGCATGATGTCTATCAATCGTTACAGATTACGTCATCAGGTTAAAAATAAAAATAAAGCAGCAAAGCGTGTAGATAAGTTATTAAAACGGCCAGATCGTCTTATTGGTTTAATTTTGATTGGTAATAACTTAGTTAATATAGCGGCTGCTTCATTATCTACTATTATTGCAATAAGATTGTATGGTCCTTCTGTAGGTCCTGCTGTTGCCACTGTAGCTTTAACGTTAGTCGTGCTTATATTTGCTGAAGTTACTCCTAAAACTATTGCTGCACTTCATCCTGAGCGTGTTGCTTTTCCGAGCTCTTTAATTTTATTACCACTAATGAAAGTTCTTTATCCATTTGTATGGTTAGTGAATATGATCACTAATGGCTTATTAAGAATATTAGGAGTGAGCTCAGCGCAACAAAATAGCAATCAATTAAACAGTGAAGAATTACGTTCTATTGTTAGTGAAACATCAGGCATGATCCCTGTTAAACATCAACAAATGTTAACCAGCATTCTTGATCTTGAAAAAGTAACCGTTGAAGACATTATGATACCGCGCAGTGAAATTGGCAGTATTGATATTAATGATGAATGGAAACATATTCAAAAGCAGTTAGGACATTTACAGCACACACGCATTTTACTCTATAGAGATAAAATTGATGACGCTGTTGGTTTTATTCATGCTCGTGATTTAATGCACCTTCAATCAAAAGAACAGTTTGATAAATCAAATTTAATCCGTGCTGTTCGTGAATTATATTTTATTCACGAGGCAACAACGTTGAACGTTCAATTGTTGAAATTCCAAGAAAACAAAGAACGCATTGGATTAGTCGTTGATGAATATGGTGATATTCAAGGATTAGTTACACTTGAAGATATCTTAGAAGAAATAGTTGGTGAGTTTACAACTAATGTATCTCCAACGATTAATGAAGAAATTCAATTGCAAGAAGATGGTAGTTATATTGTAGAAGGCTCAATGAATATCCGTGAAATGAATCGCGAGATGGATTGGAGCTTCCCTATAGATGGCCCTAAAACACTTAATGGTTTGCTATTAGAATATTTCCAAGATATCCCATCTGAAGGTCTTAGTGTTCGATTAGCGGGCTACCCTGTTGAAATTATTAGCGTAAAAAATAATATGGTTCAATCTATACGTATTATTCCTGCAATGTATTCTTCACAAAATGAAGATGACGAAGACGACGATGAATAATGATTATTCCCCAGCTGTTAAAAAATAGTTGGGGAATATTTTAAAGTATTATTAATAACGTGTATTTCAACTCATTTTATCCAACGATTTTAAATAATTTGCATTAATTATATAAATAATACCCCTTCTCATTATTTCATTTTTATCCTTCCTCTTAGATATTAAATATACGATAAAGTAATAATTTTATTAACTTATTAGGTAATACATATAAAGTATAAATAATTAATGGAATATGTTATTTTCATTAGATTAGAAGTTAAGCATAACTTTATATTCAAGGATGAAACGTTGCTACTTAAACATAAATTATACGCCAGTCTTATAATGGCGACTCTATTGCCATTAACTATTTCAACCTTGTTATTTTCTAATAATATTAGAGAAAACTCCGTACAAAGATTAGAAAATACTGAACTTCCTACCGCTTTAAGCAATGTTAAGAATGCTATTGAATGGCAATTAGCTGCACCGATTGCAACATCACGTGCTATCGCAAAAAATTTATTTATAGAGCAGTGGATTGAAAGTGGCGAACCCGAAAATTCAACAGATAATTTTATTGAATACCTAGATCATATTAAAAATAATGACGATGCCATAACGGCGTATATAGTATCTGATAAGACTAAAAAATATTATTCAAGTAGCTCAGAGATACGTAACTTAACTTTCCCATCTGATAATTGGTTCAACGATTTTTTATATTCAAATAAACCTTATGAACTTAGCTTCGATATTAATAAAGAAATAAATAAAGCAAAGATTTATATCAATTATGCAATTGAAGTGAATGGTTTAAAAGTAGGTATTGCAGGCATATCACATTCACTAAATTCAATGAACGACATGATAGAAAATCAAACTATTGGGCAATCGGGCATTGTTTATTTAGTTGACCAAAATGGATTGATAAAGCTTCATCCTAATCAAGAATTAATAGGGTCTGTTGTTTCACTCAATAATATTATGTATGGGCATCAAAGCACACGCTTAAAAGGTCAAGAGGAGTATATTGTGTCTAGTATCCCACTAACCTCTTTAAATTGGCATCTCGTTGCTGAGATTCCCTCTCAAGAATTATATGGACCGATTGATAGCGCAATTAAAACTAATTTATTGTGGGGAACATTAATTGCTTTAGTTGGTTTAATTTTCATTATGTTATTTGTCAATCGCATGTTTAAACCGATTGAAGATATCACAGTATCTATATCCTCATTAGCCACTAAAATTATTGGTAAACGTTAATACCATCATTACAAATAACAAGCATAAAAAAAGGCAGCTTATAAGCTGCCTTTTTATTATGCATAAATGCTAATTACTTTTTCTTAACCGCTTTAGGGTTAGGTAAATCAGTAATTGAACCTTCATACATTTCAGCAGCTAGGCCAACTGACTCATGCAATGTAGGATGAGCATGGATAGTTAATGCGATATCTTCAGCATCACAACCCATTTCAATTCCTAGACCAAGTTCACCTAGTAATTCACCAGCATTATCACCAACTAAAGCACCACCGATAAGACGATCAGTGTCTTTATCAAAAATAAGCTTAGTCATACCGTCAGATACGTCTGACGCAATAGCACGACCACTTGCAGCCCAAGGGAATTTAGCAACTTCAAAGTTGATTCCTTGCTCTTTAGCTTCTTTCTCAGTTAGACCAACCCAAGCAACTTCTGGGAACGTGTAAGCAATTGAAGGAATTACTTTAGGGTCGAAGAAGTGATTCTGACCAGCAATAACTTCAGCAGCAACGTGTGCTTCATGAGCCGCTTTATGTGCAAGCATTGGTTGACCAACAACGTCACCGATAGCGAAAATGTTAGGAACGTTAGTACGCATTTGCTTATCAACGTTAATGAAACCACGTTCATCAACAGCAATACCAGCGCCTTCAGCACCGATTTGTAAACCGTTTGGCGCACGGCCAATCGCTACTAATACAGCATCATAACGAATTGGATCAGTTGGTGCTTTAGCACCTTCAACAGACACGTGAATACCATCAACTTTTGCTTCAACAGCTGTAACTTTCGTAGACAACATGATGTTGAAACGCTTTGCATTAGCTTTAGTGTAGATTTTAGCCATGTCAGCATCAGCAGCAGGAATTAGTTGATCGAACATTTCAACAACATCAACTTCACTACCTAAAGATTCATATACTGAACCCATTTCTAGACCGATGATACCACCGCCCATGATAAGTAATTTCTTAGGCACGTTATCAAGTTTAAGTGCGTCAGTTGAATTCCAGATGCGTGGATCGCTATGTGGAATGAACGGCAATTCAATTGGGCGTGAACCACAAGCGATAATAGCGTGTTCAAAGTTAATTGTTGTCGTTTCTTCGCCTTCAACGATTAAGCTTGTAGTGCTACCGAATTTAGCTGTACCAGTAACCGTTTTAACTTTACGCATTTTAGCCATGCCAGCAACGCCGCCACTTAGCTTGTTTACAACGCCATCTTTATAACCACGAACTTTATCAAGATTGATTTCTGGTTCGCCGAAGCTAACACCGTGAGCATCAATGTGCTTAGCTTCACCAATTACTTTTGCTACATGCAAAAGTGCTTTAGAAGGGATACAACCAACGTTTAAACAAACGCCGCCTAGACTTGAATATTTTTCTACAAGTACTACATCTAGTCCTAAATCTGCTGCGCGGAACGCTGCTGAATAACCACCAGGGCCTGCGCCCAATACTACAACTTGTGTTTTAATTTCGTTGCTCATTTTAACCTCGATATGGGTTCATTCATACTTTTGCATAAATGATGAATTTTTAAAAACAGTCTAATTACATAATATATACTTAAACTGTTTACTTTATTTGTTCAAAGTTAACTACCCTTTAAAAAGTAGCTAACTTAAATACCACTGATGTAAGTTACAGTGACAAACGGCGAAGGTCTGATAATACGCCAGCAAGCGTTGCACTAAAGCGCGCAGCTTCTGCACCATCGATAACACGATGATCATATGACGTTGATAACGGAACCATTAGTCTTGGCAAGAATTCTTTACCATTCCATTTTGGTTTCATTTCAGACTTCGATACACCTAAGATAGCAACTTCAGGCGCATTTACAATTGGTGTAAATGCTGTGCCGCCGATACCACCAAGGCTAGAAATTGTAAAACAACCGCCTTGCATGTCAGTAGCTTTTAATTTGCCGTCACGTGCTTTCTTAGATATTTCACCAAGTTCACGTGAAATATCGTAAATGCCTTTTTTATCAACATCACGAACAACAGGAACAACCAAACCGTTTGGTGTATCAACTGCAATACCAATGTGGATGTATTTCTTCAAGATTAAGCTTTCGCCATCGCTGCTCAGTGATGAGTTAAACGTTGGGTGAGCCGCTAGTGCTTTCGCAGCAGCTTTCATGATGAATACTAATGGTGAAATTTTCAGGCCTAGCTTTTGCTTTTCAGCAACAGCGTTTTGCTCTTTACGGAAAACTTCAAGATCAGTGATATCAGCTTCGTCAAAATGTGTAACATGTGGAATCGTTACCCAGTTTTTGTGAAGGAATGGACCAGAGATCTTTTGAATGCGTGATAATGGCTTTTCTTCAATTTCACCAAACTTCGAGAAATCTACAGGACGGCCTTTTACCACTTCAAGGTAATTACCATCGCCAGCTGGAGCAGCCGCTGATGCGCTTGCTTTAGGTTTAGCTAATTCAGCTTTCACGTAGTTTTGTACGTCATCACGAAGTATACGACCTTTACGACCAGTACCAGCAACCAATGTTAAATCAACACCAAATTCGCGTGCAATACGACGAACTGATGGGCTTGCATGGCTTGAACCACTAGCAACAGGCGCTGCAGCTTGAACAGGAGCAGGCTTAGCAGCCGGTGCAGGAGCAGCTACCGGAGCAGGTGCAGCAGCAACTGGTGCAGGCGCTGTAATCGTAGCAACTTCAGCACCAACGGTTTCAATAGTAGCAATAACAGTACCAGTAGCAACTTTGCCGCCTGACGCTATGCGTAATTCTTTAATTACACCAGCAAATGGTGCAGGCACATCCATTGTCGCTTTGTCTGTTTCTAACGTAATTAATCCGTCTTCTTCAGCAACAGTGTCGCCGACAGCAACTAATACGTCGATAACATCAACTTCGCCGTCTTCGCCAATATCAGGCACAGCAACTTCTTGAATGCTTGGTGCAGCAGCAACAACTGGTGCAGCCACAGGAGCCGCTTGTGCTACTGGAGCAGCAACCGCCGCCGCAGCAACAGGAGCTGCAACTGGCGTACTAGAAGCTGTTTCGATAGTAACGATAAGTGAACCTTCGCCAACTTTATCGCCAACAACTACTTTAACGTCAACAACAGTACCAGCGAATGGTGCAGGAACGTCCATTGTCGCTTTGTCAGTTTCAAGCGTTATTAAGCCGTCTTCTTCAGCAACAACATCACCAGCTTTTACTAGTACGTCGATGATATCAACTTGACCGTCTTCACCGATATCAGGAACGTGAACTTCTTTCACTTCTGACGTTGTTTGAACAACTGGTGCAGCAACTGCAACAGGCGCTTCAACAACAGGTGCTGGGGCAGCAACAGGTGCAGGCTCAGCTACTGGCGCGCTAGCACCAACAACTGACATAGCGCCAAGGCGTGAGCCTTCAGACACTTTATCACCAACACTAATGCTTAACTCGCTAATTGTTCCAGCAAATGGTACTGGAATATCCATTGACGCTTTATCAGATTCAACAGTAACAATTGCTGCTTCTTCTTCAACTGTGTCGCCTACAGCAACACAGATTTCAATAATTTCAACTTCTTCGCCGCCAACATCAGGGACTAAGATATCTTTTAATTCAGACATAATATTTATCCTTATGCGTAAAGCGGGTTAATTTTGTCGCCATCAATATTGAAGCGTTTCATAGCGTCTAATAATACTGATTGCTCAAGCTTGCCACGTTTAACAAGTTCAGACAGTGAAGCAACAACAACATGTGCAGCATCAACTTCGAAATGTGAACGTAAGTTAGCACGGCTATCACTACGACCAAATCCATCAGTACCTAATACTTTGTACGAACCAGGAATGTAAGCGCGAACTTGTTCAGCGAACGATTTCATGTGATCCGTTGACGCGATAACAACGTTATCTTCGTCTTTACCAAGTACTTCAGTAATGTAAGCAACTTTAGCTTCAGCAGTAGGGTTAAGCATGTTTGTACGTTCAACATCTTGACCGTTACGACCTAATTCGTTGAATGACGTTACGCTGAATAGTTCAGATGTAACATCATAATCACTTGCAAGAATTTCTGCAGCAGCACGAACTTGTTCAAAAATAGTACCACAACCTAGTAATTTAACTGTGTTAGCACCAGCTTTAACAGTAGCAAATGGGTAGATACCTTTAATGATACCTTCTTCAACACCTTCAGGAAGTGCAGGCTGCTTATAGTTTTCATTAAGCACCGTTAGGTAGTAGTAAATGTTCTCTTGGTTCTCACCGTACATACGCTCGATACCGTTTTGAACAATAACTGCCAGCTCATAACCGTAAGTTGCATCGTAAGAAATACAGTTCGGGATAGTACCAGCTTGAATGTGGCTGTGACCATCTTGATGCTGCAGACCTTCACCATTAAGCGTTGTACGACCAGCAGTACCACCAACCATGAAACCACGTGCTTGCATATCACCAGCTGCCCATGCCATGTCGCCAATACGTTGGAAACCAAACATTGAGTAGTAGATGTAGAAAGGAATCATTGGACAATCGTTCACAGAGTATGACGTAGCTGCCGATACCCAAGAACCCATTGCACCAAGCTCGTTAATACCTTCTTGTAAAACTTGACCCGTTGTATCTTCACGGTAGTAAGCTACTTGATCGCGATCTTGTGGTGTATATTTTTGGCCTTCGTGCGCGTAGATGCCTACTTGACGGAACATACCTTCCATACCGAAAGTACGTGCTTCATCAGGAACGATAGGAACGATACGCTTACCAATACCTTTGTCTTTTACTAACGCCGTCATCAAACGAACCATAACCATGGTTGTTGAAACTTCACGTTCGCCACTACCTTTAGTAATTGCATCAAAAATACTTAAAGCTGGGATAGCTAGCTTTTCAGTAAACTTAGGTAAACGCTTAGGCATTACACCGCCAAGTGCATCACGACGTGCTTTCATGTATTTCATTTCTACACTATCTTCGCTTGGGCGATAGTATGGAAGATTTGGTAAATCTTCATCTGATACAGGAATGTTGAAACGATCTCGGAATTCTTTAAGAACTTCAAGATCCATTTTCTTAACACCGTGAGCGATGTTTTTACCTTCAGCAGAATCACCCATGCCGTAACCTTTTACAGTTTTGGCTAGGATTACTGTTGGACGATCTTTAGTTGCTTTAGCTTGTGCGTATGCTGCATAAACTTTTGCTGGATCGTGACCACCACGGTTTAAACGCCAGATGTCTTCATCTGTCATGTCTTTTACAAGTTCAGCTGTTTCTGGGTATTTACCGAAGAAATGCTCACGTGTGTACGCGCCGCCTTTTTGCTTACAGTTTTGGTATTCGCCATCAACGGTTTCTTCCATTAATTGCTGTAATTTACCAGACTTGTCTTTCTTAAGTAGTGGCTCCCAATGATGCCCCCAAATAACCTTGATTACATCCCAGCCTGCGCCGCGGAATTCACCTTCAAGCTCTTGGATGATTTTGCTGTTACCACGAACAGGACCATCTAAACGCTGTAAATTACAGTTGATGATGAAACATAAGTTATCTAAGCCTTCGCGTGAAGCAAGACCGATAGCACCTAATGATTCCGGCTCATCACACTCACCATCGCCCATGAAACAATATACCGTTTGGCCAGAACAATCTTTAATGCCGCGATCTGTAAGGTATTTTAGGAAACGTGCTTGGTAAATTGCTTGAATTGGACCAAGACCCATAGATACCGTAGGGAACTGCCAGTATTCAGGCATTAATTTAGGATGCGGGTATGAAGATAAACCATCGTCAAATGCTTCTTGACGGAAGTTATCCATTTGCGCTTCAGTAAAACGACCTTCAAGGAAAGAACGCGCGTAGATACCTGGAGAAATATGACCTTGGAAATAAACTAAATCGCCACCGTCAACATCATTAGGTGCTTTGAAGAAATGGTTAAAGCCTACATCATATAATGTCGCAGAAGATGCGAAACTAGCAATATGACCACCAAGATCTAAATCTTTCTTAGACGCACGTAATACCATTGCCTGTGCATTCCAACGGATCATAGAACGAATGTTACGTTCGATATGCGGGTCGCCAGGCATTTGTGGTTGACTGTTAGTATCAATCGAGTTTACATAAGCGGTAGTCGCGTTATATGGTAAATGACCTAATTTACGACGTGCATTATCAATTAACTTTTCAAGAAGAAAATGAGCACGTTCTGGCCCTTCTTCTTTTAACACTGAATCAAGTGATTCAATCCACTCTGTTGTTTCTAGCGGATCGATATCATGAAGATTTATGCCTGACATAATCTTATCCTTTATGGTTGTTTTTGCCATCTTGCAATGCATTGATGACGTTTTTAATTTTGTAACGCAGCTTCTTTTAGCGCGCTTTTACGTAAAAACCCCGCTATTTAAGCAGGGTCGTTGTTTTGAATTCTTCGCAGTGCTCGTTGCACTCGAGAGTCCTCTTGTCTTACTGATAATAAAACATCTTCAATGAACGCCAAATGGGCGTTTGAAGCATTACGGGCTTTCTCTGAATCTCGTGAGATTATCGCCTCTATTAATGCACTTCGATGTTTATTACTCATTTTTACACCGTGATCAGAACGATATAACAATGTTAAGTTTTGTTCAATATTTTGTCTTAATAACTCACTCATACTCAGTACTAAATGTAGCATAGCGACATTATGAGACGCTTCAGCAATCACTTTATATAGTTCAACAATGGCATCAGCCTCTTGCTCAATACATTCTTTTTTCTGAGCAACTTCAATAGCATTTTGACTTTGTCGTAAACTTTCAAAGTCTGTTGCGGTGCCTCGTATTGCGGCGTAGAAAGCTAACATACCTTCAGTAGCATGACGAAATTCAAGTAAGTCATACTGACTTTCAGGATCTTTAGCAATAAGCTCTAATACTGGATCACTTAAACTTTTCCACAACTGTTCTTGTACATAAGTTCCACCACCTTGACGGCGACTAAGTAACCCTTTAGCTTCTAACACTTGAATTGCTTCACGTATTGACGGACGAGACACTTCAAATTGCTTTGCTAAATCACGCTCCGATAGTACTTTTTCACCTGGGCGTAACGTTCCTTCTAAAATCATTGTTTCAAGCGCATCAACAATCGCGTCTGATAATTTAGGCTGCTTGATTTTATGATAAACCATTTACGTTCCTTAAATTGGTATTACCAATTAACCACAAGGCATAAATCTAACAAATTTCCAGACAATTGTCTAGGAATCGAGGTTGATTGAAATAAAAATAGCAGATAAAAAACACAAGGCACCAATATGGTGCTAAAGATGCCTAGCATACTTATACGTCAACTAAGAAGAATGAAAAACAGATAAAAAATGAATAATATTTATACAAAAAATAAACAGAAAGGAAAAATGCACCATAATGCTCGTGGTTAGACCATTATGGATTATTTGTTACAATATATTAAAAAGACTATTAAATTATTATTGGAAGAGTATAGAAAAAATCGCCACCATTAATAAGTTAAATATTTATAATAAAAAGCCAAAAATAGTTAATACTGATACACCAACTACTAATAAGCCTAATGTGCGCTTCGCTAAATTAACTAATCGACAGGTACTTTGCATACAGACACCTTCTTCGCCATGCGATTTAGACATTTGTTCTGCAGCCATGGCAACTTTACTCACTACATCATAAGCAGGGGCTTTAATATTAAGTGTAAGACTTAGCCATACATTAATCGCATTTGAAAAATTACCAACTAGTACATAAGCAAGAGCGACGAGACGCGCTGGCAACCAATCTATAATAAATAATAATTTAGAGACAAAACTCATTGTTGGAATTTTTTTCTTATACATCATTAAATCTAAGTGTCTTAAACTAGCATAAAAAATAACTGCAACAGGCGCAAAATCACCACCAATAATCATCATAAAAACAATTGAGCAATAAAATCGATAATTAATCCATGATAGTTGTCTACCAACTCTTGAACCTAAGCACGTTTCATCTTCAACAATAATTTCTTTTAAATCACTAAGTTCTGCAGCCAAAGCATAACTTGTGGCAGTATCTTCTTTACAGACAGATAAAAGATAACGTTTATATAAATCCCGATAATGAACACAGCCCACACAAAAAAGTGCGATAACTACCCAACTTACTAATGACACTAACCCAAATAAAACGCCTTCAACTAAATCAAGAAATAGATAGGTAATCAATGCAGGGAGAAAAACTAATACGATTTGAAAACATGCACTCGTTGGCTCTAAATAACTTCGTGTTGACGAGACAGCACCGTCAAACCAATATTGAAATTGCCAGTAACTAGACAACGTAACAGTTCGTTCAATGAGTAATGCTAATAATAGTGCAAATAACGCCATGAATAATCAATCTCTTAAAATGAAAACGTAATACAATCATTACGGTAATAACTAAAGTTTATCATGCTTACTTTTCAGCTAACATCGAAAAATAGCCCGACCAGTTAAAGGCATTACCCGGGTCAGTTTTTCTGCCGGGTGCAATATCACAATGCCCTACTATATTATCTTTAACCATTGGGTAATGTTGCTGTATCAATTGAGTAAGATTAACTAATGATTGGTATTGTTCATCTGTATAGGGCAAATCATCCGTCCCTTCTAATTCAATACCAATTGAAAAATCATTACAATTATCAACCCCGCTAAACGAAGATAACCCAGCATGCCACGCACGATCGTCAAATGAAACGTATTGAGTAATTAAACCATGTCGATCAATCATACAATGTGCAGATACAGTTAAGTCTTTTAAATCGCCAAAAGAAGGATGAACGCAACAATCGAGAGTATTAGTAAATAATTGTGAAATGTAGCCAGTACCAAACTGCCCTGCTGGTAGACTAATGTTGTGGATGACTAACAAAGAAATATTATTTTTTGATGGTCTCTGATTAAAATTTGGAGATGGACATTTATTAAACTTAGTTAACCAACCTTGACTATCTACTTCAAACATAACAAATTACTTTCACTCAATATGATTATAATTTTAGTGTACACTAACTCAATTCAATTTTTGACTTAAAGCTTGAGAAAAGCATCATGGAAAAAACAGGTAAAATAATGTGGGGGATATTTTGCTGTTTAGCATTAGCCGCACTTACTTATTATTTCAATCAAAAAATAACTGAAAAAACAAATCCTAATCAATATATAGAATCAATCGTCAATTCACAGCAAACATCCATTATATTGAAACAAAATAATCAAGGGCATTATGTCGCTAGTGGTTTTATTAATGACGAACCTGTAAATTTCTTATTAGACACAGGTGCTACTCTAATTTCTATTCCGTTAAATTTAGCTAATAGGCTGAACTTAGCCAAAGGTAAAAGCTATCCTGTATCTACTGCTAATGGGAAAGTAACGGTTTATTCCACAGATATTTCATCATTAAAAATTGGCGCACTTGGTTTTAAAGATTTAAAAGGCCATTTAAATCCGGGCATGCAAGGCAACACTATTCTGTTGGGCATGAACGCACTAAAGCATTTAGAACTCATTCAAAGAAATAATACATTAACGATATCGACGCCTACTTATGATTAATGAATCAATGAAAACCGTACTTAATACAGCTATTTCTACAAAACATAATGATGGTGCCCCATCAATAAGATCACAATTATTACTTGCTGTACAAGAACCTAAATTACTATTTCTAGGATTAATCGCTTTTTATTACTTTGCTGTTATGCATTACTTTCAGCATAACTATGGTGGCAGTGGACTCGATGTACCTATTAATCCATTAGGTTGGATTATTGTGTCTTGCCTTGTTGCACTGGGGCTTATTCAAATAATAAAAACACGCTCATTTATTTATAATCGTTATTTAACCATTGTAGGAGCTTGTTGCTGTTTATTATTAATTCCGCTTTTGTATAGCGGCTCAGCTGCAATTCATAGTTATTCTCG
>CALJMY010000003.1 GCA_937981905.1 uncultured Enterobacterales bacterium | reverse complement strand
GAGGGTGCTTTGCGCGAATTTGTTCAAACAGTGCCATGCCGTCCATTCCTTCCATTCTTAAGTCACTAATGACTAATTGAGGATGAAAAGTTTCTAATCGACCTAAAGCTATTTTAGCACTTTTTGCCGATTCTATTTGATAACCAGCGGCAGATAAACGAATACCAATAAGACGTAATAAACTTGGATCGTCATCGACAATGAGAATTTTATTGTTGGTTTGATCTGTTGTTAGGTTAGAAGTATTCATGTGTTTTCTCGATATCTAAAAATATAGTGTGCATTATTTGTATTAATGCTGGATTAACTTACTTTTTTCGGCTGAATTTGTTGTTATGAGGCAGCCCTTATCAGTGCTAAATCACTATTCTCGTTTATTAATTGTTTGTTCTATTTTTTTTAATTGCGCGATAATCTTTTCAAGTAAGTGAGTTTTATCGACGAGTTCTTGTTGTTGTTTCAATGCTTCATTTTGTTGAGTTTGTTGTTGTTCTAGTAGTCTATTACGCATTAATAATCGTTGGTTTAACTGGTCACGCAATAAAGCAATTAATCCTCTTTCACTAGGGCTTAGTTTAATGATCGAGGTGGTTGTTTCTTCTCGTTTCATTCGATTGAGCAAGGATTTTGCATTGAAAGTGTTGTAAATAGGAGATTTAGGTAGGCTATACAGTAATAACAGTTTTATTTGAGTGTTGTAATCTGCTTGTGGTGAACTCGTTGGGATTTTTGTTATTTGAAGTTGTAAATTTTCAACTTCTGTTATGAGCTCAGTTTTGTTTAGTGTTTGTAACTCAAGATAATATTCACCATAACTTGTCTTGTGTTCTGATACTTTAGGTGTGTTATTTATAGGTGTCGTTTGGCATCCTGATAATATAAAAACAGTGCTTAATAAGATGATAGATGTGAAAAAATAACGGTTAATAGACATTATCCTAGTTCCTTTAATTCAGATGCGCGTGGCAACGTGATGGTAATTTTAGTGCCGCGTTGTTGTTGATTATTCGAATGTAATTCTACATGTCCGCTAAGTCTAAGCGTTAATTCTTTAACAATCGTTAGCCCCAAACCACTTCCTTTTAAGGCACTATTTTCAGGTGGCGGCCCTTGGTAAAAAGCATCGAATATTTTATGATGATTTTCATCGCTAATGCCAATGCCTTCATCACTAACGGTTAATTGTAATTGGTCTTCAATAAGCGTTGTTGTGATGACTATAATGCCATTGTCTGGTGAGTATTTGATGGCGTTAGATAATAGGTTATCGATGATAACCGCTACTTGTTTTCGATTACTCATCAATTGAATATTATTTGGGGTAATTTCTAATTCAATATTATTTCGTTGTATGTTTAGCTTTTGTTCAAATATTACTTGGTTTATTACATCATCTATAAGGATTTTTTCGGAATCTTGTAGGCTGGTTGAGTCAAGAACGATATTGAAATCTAGCAAGTCTTCAATGTGCTGTTGTAATCGAAATACGCTGTCTTTAATAATGTGTGAGATTTCTTGTTGTTCAGGGTTTAGTTGTCCCACGCTATTATCATAAAGTAATTCAGTGCCTTCTCTAATCGCTGCCAAGGGAGTTTTTAGCTCATGGGAGATATGTCTAATAAAGCTCGATTTTTGTAATTCTAGAGCGTGTAATCTTGTTCTCATATTCTCTAAAGCTTGAGCTATTTCTTGTATCTCAGGTGAGCCAGTTGATTGTATTTTTTGATCAAATTTCCCTTTTTGTAATCGTAAAATACTGTGTGTTAGTAACTTTAATGGCGTAGTTATTAAGAAGATAAATAATATCGCGATACATAAACTAATAGGAATAATAACTAGGCTTTGTATCATCACGTCGCGAGTGTCTTGTGCGTCACGCTTTATGTTATTTATATATTGAGTGTTGATTTCGTTACCACGTAAGGTTATTTTTTCATAAATATCAGTTAGTTTGTTAAATTCATTTTGGATAGGATGAGTAATAGCAGCATCATTATTTAATTTTTTTTCTGCTGTAGGAATAGTGACATTAACTAGTTTGGTAACTGTTGCTGTGTATTCACGTGATAGTTTTTGTAGCGTTTCATCAGTGCTAACTTCAATAAGTCGTTGTGTTATTAGTAATATTTGTTGGCTTATCTTAATGTAGTTTTCTTTTAGAGCTGTATCTCTCAGTACTAAGTATTGCGAAGCGTTGCGCTCCATTTTAATTTGGTTACTTTTTAATAGCTGCTGGTTGTCTAGTAATGTAGCCACATCAATAATTGCGCCCTCACTATTCTTAGCAAGGTTATTAACTTGAGATGCGCCAAACAATAAAGCAATAACTAGAGGAGTAGCAACTAAACTAAAACCCAGTAATGTTAATGATTTTATTGAAAAATTCTTGATCGACAATACTTTACGTCCAAGCTTGGTTGTTATGTGGTTATTGATGTGAGTACTGGTTTTCACGTTGATGGTTTACCTGAATTAATCTAAGGATTTAGAGAGGTAGTTTTAGCTAAAAATAAGATAATTACAACGGTGTCTCAATTTTGAGACAAATGATTTCCAAATTAAAACCTCTATAACAAGCTGATTTATAATAATAAAATATCCATATGATTGAGTTGTAGTTAAAAAATAAGAATTATTTAAATTAACTGTTGCTAATTGGAGACACAAAAGAGGTGTTTTTTGAAGTGTTTTTAAATTAATTACATTAATATCAATTGGTTATACTTTTGGTACGGTGTGTGCAATGACCATAATATGCATGTATACGATGTGCAGTACGATTTTATAAAACACACTAAATTTAATTAAGGATTCCAATATGAATAACTTCAATATCAAAAAAATCTCAATGGCATTAGTTGTAGCATCATTCGTTTCAGGTACTGCGTTTGCAAATAGTGATATAAGCGATGATCTAATTACAAAAGTAGAAAGCGCTGTGCCGACATTCTCTGAACTTGTTAAGCAATATGATGCCAACAAAAATGAGACGTTAAATGTACAAGAGTTAGTTGAAAACGTTCAATTAATTGAAGTTTTTGAAGTTGTTGATGCGAACAATGACAACGAAATTAATAATGATGAATACAACCACTATGTAGAAAGTATTAAAGCGTAGAACGCTTACAGCTCTTTTCGCGCAGTGCATGCAATAATTTTATTATGCATGCACTGATGCGTTGTATTGTTTGATAAATTACATAAAGAATTAAAATATGAAAAGCTTCAATATTAAAAAAATATCAATGGCATTAGTTGTCACAGCATTCGTATCAGGTACTGCTTTTGCAAATAGCAGTTCAGGTATTGCACAACTTAGTAAAATGAATAAATCGTTACCATCGTTCTCTCAGCTCATTAACCAATACGATGAAGATAAAAATGAAACATTAAGCGCTAAAGAATTAGTTAGAAGTAGTAAGTTAAACAATCTTTTTAATGACATCGATTTAAATAAAGACAAACAAATTAGTAATAATGAATACAGCCAATATGTTCATAATATGAAAAAATCTATTTCATAGTTGATATTATTCAGTAGATTTCAATCTGACTGTGAGTCATTTATAGATAAACAGTCATTAACACTTCAATACAAACCTCTCTTTTGCTTTTTAACATTAATGAAAAATTAAGTTTAATATTGATAGGCTGTTATTACCTCTCTAGTCGCTACTTTATAGCGGTATTAACTTAAGATTTTATTATGCAAAAATTAATTATCGCATTCTCTGCTGGTTTCTTTTTCTTTCTCTTATGGGTTATTTATCTTGCCAATACTGGCCAAGGACACCCTTTATTCAAATTAGGTCAATCGATTCCGAATGGCGATAAAGTAGGGCATTTTTTATTGTTTGGTTTATTAACCTTTTTAGCTAATTTATCGTTTCAATATAAATCGTTTACTCTTAAGAAAATTAAGTTATACAAAGGAAGTGTTATTGTATTAATTTTTGTGACACTTGAGGAGTTAAGCCAACATTTTGTAGCATCACGTACTTTAGATATCTTTGATTATGGGGCAGACTTAATCGGTATTAGCCTAGCAACTTTATTATCATGGGTATGCGCGAAATATTTTTACAAACCGAGGCTTGGATTAAAATAATATATTAGAGGTAGTATGAATTACTTTTTGATTGCAGCAGCAGTTGGTAATGGATTTGCTGTGTTATTACATATTGGTTGTATTTACTTTGGTGCAGTTTGGTATCGATTTTTTGGTGCTGGCGAACAAATGGCTTTATGGGCTGATCAAGGTAGCCTTAGACCAACGATTATTACCTCATTTATTATCGTTATATTAAGTGTTTTTACGCTATATAGTTTGTCTGGTTCACAAGTCATTAAGCGCCTGCCGTTATTAAGGACCATATTGTGTGGAATCACGTCGATATTGTTAATACGTGGTTTAGGTGGCTTTTTCATGATGTCTCAAATAACAGAGCAAGGGGCTGTATTTTGGTTTTGGAGTTCTATTATTTGTTTAATACTTGGTGTATTACATTTGATTGGGACGATACAAATATGGAGTAATAATTAGTAACGTAATACGCTATTTTTTGTTTACTTAGCCTGATATTATTCCCGCATTAAATGTGCTTAATCTATCGATATGGTTTGTAATTAAGTGAATAAAATTAACGAGTTGAATGGTTTCATGATCGATAAAAAAATTACCAAATCATTTTCACCCAAACAGTCTGCTCAAATAGTCAACGATACATCTATTAATTGTGTAGTACCCAAATACGCTGGAAAGCACCTGATTGCTGATTTCTATGGTGTGGAACAGCTCGATAATATTGAATTGATGGAACAAGCATTAATAGAGGCCTGTGAAATAGCAGGTGCTACATTGTTACATATTCATCTTCATACTTTTTCAGATGGTGGTGGCATAACTGGTGTTGCACTATTAGCTGAGTCTCATATTAGCGTACATACATGGCCGGAATTAAAATATGCAGCCTTTGATGCTTTCATGTGTGGTGACGCAAAACCAGAAAAAGCGATTGAGCTGTTAGAAAGTATTTTTAATCCCGAAAGAGTTGAATTTAAAGAAATTCTACGCGGTTAATTGCTTTTTATTTAATGGTTATAGAGGCTTAAATTTCTGCTAGCAAATTGTACTTAATTGTCATTAATTCTTTAATCATTCCACATATAACATACCTTCCTTTATATTATTTTTAAAACATAGATCTAGATCTATTGGCCAAATTTGATTTTTTTTAATTTAAAGGTACACTTGTACGCTCAAATTACAGCGTACAGGTGTACTCTTAAATTATGTTTAAAGAAGTTACTAATAAATTGGTGTCTTGGTTTTTACATCATCAATCATTTTCAGGTTATTTAGAGCCTGTGATGCAACAGTTTATTCCTGCTTGGCGAAGTGGTAGTTTTCGCGCGCAAGTAAACCAAGTAAAACCTGTTGATCATGATTATGTCTATTTAACATTAGCTCCTGAGTCTTCTTGGGCTATTAATAATATCAGTCATCAGGCTGGTCAACACATTGAGTTAACGTTAGAAATCAATGGTCGTTTGTTAACACGTATTTTTACTATTGCTTCAAGCCCTGCGTTATTCAAGAAAACTAAAGAAATTACTTTATTGATTAAAACCAATAAATTAGGTCGTTTTACTGGTGCTATTACTCAATTTATACAAGTTGGGAGTTGGTGTAATATTTCTAAGCCGCAAGGTGATTTCTTATTTGAATCAATAACACAACAAGTCGTTATGGTGGCTGGTGGTTCTGGTATCACGCCTATAATTTCAATGCTTGCTGAACACGTTGAAAAGTTAACTCAGCCAACGTATTTGAGATATATCGCTGAAACTGGCCATCACCAGTTTATTGAATTATTGGAAAACCTTGCGAATAAGAACGAGTTGTTCACGTTTGAATTAGTTACTCGCGCCCAGCACGAAAAAATACCTCTAATATTTGATGGGAATTCTTCGCAGGATGTTTATTGTTGTGGCCCGAGTGGTTTAATGCAAAGTATTAAAGAACAAGCATTAGTTGGTCAGGGTAATTATTTTCAAGAGCAATTTTCAATTGGCGCTATCGTTAATGAAAATCAATCTTCATTTAATGTCATTTTTGATGGCGAAAATGTGGATATCACGAATGGCACTACCTTGCTTGAGCAATTTGAGCAAAAAGAATTAAATGTAACGCGCGGTTGTGGCATAGGTGTTTGCCATCAATGTGTGTGTAACAAGAAAAGTGGCTTGGTAAAAAATCTTCGTACTGGTGAAGTATCAGATAACGGTGAGCAGCTTATTCAATTATGTATTTCACAGCCTTTAAGTGATTTGGAGATTACTTCATGACACGTTTTAATTACGAGCAATTTGAACAAGAGTTAGATGAGATTAAGTTCTCAACATTAGACAAAGTCGGTCAGCAAGACGCTAACCATATTCGCCGTGTTATTCGCCAGCAGCGTTTTTGCAGTTGGGGTGGGCGTATTTTATTAATGATGGGGCTTATACACCCAGCATTATGGGTTGTAGGTATTATTTTACTTTCAATCGCTAAAATATTAGAAAATATGGAAATTGCCCATAATGTGATGCATGGTCAATATGATTGGATGAATGATAAGCACATTAACTCTAAAACTTATGAGTGGGATATCGCTTGTGATGGTGCTAGTTGGAACCGTATTCATAATTTTGAACATCACACTTACACTAATGTCATTGGTAAAGATCGTGATTTTGGTTATGGTTTGTTGCGTTTGTCTGATGACTTTAGATGGCGCGTTAAAAACTTATGGCAATTTATTACGTATATTAACTTAAGTATTTTATTTCAGTGGGGTATTTCTTATCACGAACTAGCTGGTGAGCGTGTTTTCATTGGTAAGAAAAAAGAAGATCGCGATCAACGTGTTCCCCATTCTGAATTAAAACAACGTTTCTTTAGTAAAGGTGCTCGTCAATTAATTAAAGATTATGTGATTTTTCCATTAATTGCTGGTCCTTTATTTTTGTGGGTCATTGTTGGGAATTTAATTGCTAACTTGATTCGTAATTTATGGACTTCAACGGTTATATTTTGTGGTCATTTCACTGAGCATGTTCATACGTTTACAGAAGAATCGATTGTTAATGAATCACAGGGGCAATGGTATTATCGCCAAGCGTTGGGTTCTTCTAATATTAAAGGTGGTAAATTACTGCATTTAATGACGGGACATTTAAGCTTTCAAATAGAGCATCATTTATTTCCTGATATGCCTTCATCACGTTATCAAGAGATTGCGCCAAAAGTTGAAGCTGTCTTTAAAAAGCATAATTTACATTACAATACTGGCAGCTTTGGTAAACAGTACCTGTCAGTTGTAAAGCGTATATTACAGTATTCACTACCGACTAAGGCTGTTGCTTAATAACAGTTTGATCAAATTGGCGTAAAGCCTCTAAAATAAAAAAGCCATTTATTAATCATAAATGGCTTTTTTCGTCTACAAACAGTCTTTTTAGAATATTGTCTTTAATCAATTATCGATTTTTACATTTTTCAATAAGTTGCTGTTTTTCGTTTGCTGACAAGTAAGCTTGTTTTAAACCATTCTGCTGCAATGTTAATAATTGTGCAGGTGTTAGACCTATCTCTTTAGCGGCAACATTATATTCATACGCAATATCGATATCACTCACACCGGGATCATCAGTATTAAGTGACACGTTAATACCATGGTCTAAAAAGTTTTTAATAGGGTGTGACTTATAATCACTGACTGTACTCGTGTGCAAGTTACTCGTAGGACATGATTCAATACCAATTTGGTGTTCAGCTAAATAATCCATTAATTTTTCATCATGAATAGCTTTTACACCATGACCAATACGGTCAGCACCGAGTTGTTCAATGGCATACCAAATAGCTTCGCTACCTGCAGCTTCGCCAGCATGAACAGTAATGTTTAAACCGCTATCTCTTACTTGTTTGAATTGGCTATCAAATAAATTACTTGGGTAACCTAATTCATCACCGGCTAAATCTATCGCGACCAACTTGTCTTTTTGACTTAACAACGCATCTAATTCTATTTGGCAGGCGTCGACACCAAAAGTACGTGACAAAATACCAATCAAGTTAACTTTTACGCCAAATTTTTCTTCGCCAGCTTTTGCGCCTTCAATAACCGCTTCAACAATGCCTTGTGCTGGTAGTTTATGGCTCATCGCCATATAGCCGGGACTAAAACGTAATTCGGTATAATCAAGACCTGAGTTAAAAGCGTCTTCTACATTTTCAAAAGCGATACGGCGAGCGGCGTCTAAATTACCAATAACACCCACCATCCAATCTAGTTTTGATAAAAAGCCTAATAAATCAGCTTCCTTACCTATAACTTGAACGAAGGGTTTTAAATCAATGAGGTTATTCGCTGGTAGTTGGATATTAAACTGTTGACCTAAATCTAAGATAGTTTGCAATCTAACATTTCCATCAAGATGGCGATGAATATCAGTGAGGGGGATATTTTTAGTGATCATTGCAGTTACCTTATTTATTTTTAGTGCTTTATCATAACAATAATATCGCGGCCTTGTTTTACATAGGCAGTAAACCTTTGCGCTAGCTCACAGGGTAATTTATCAAGTTCAACAGTTTCAAAGCCTAGTTGTTCATAAAAAGATAATAAATGAGAATATGGAAAACTGTAAATAATGTTTTGTTGCTGGCACAACATTGCTATTAAGTTTTGAGCAATTCCTTGGCTACGCATCTCTTCATCAACGTGAACACCAGTCAAAAACCACAATTGGTTAATAGGTGCGAGTCTTGCTACGCCTATAATTTCATTTTTTTGGCGCGCAACGACGACTAAATTGTTGCCTGAAGCGCGATTGTTAATACGCTGCCTTTGATAATATTTAGTGACTAAAGGGTATTTGATCTGGGATAGGTTTTCATAAGTAATCATAAGTTATAGTTGTTTTTACTCATATGGAATTTTATTAATCTAACATCATTGTATTAATAAAGTGATATTACTGGGATTAAAAAAGAATATAAAAACAAAATAAATGAAAGAAAAACAGGTAAACTATGCTCTTAATCATTACTACTTATTATATATATATACCATAAAGGAATTGATATGAAATTTTCTATAAAAAAGTTTATTACCGTTGGCATTATTAGCTGTTTATCTTTGTTCTCAATGAACTCTTTTGCAAAATCAGAAATTGCGACAGCTTATTTCAGCGATGATGCTGTTTCTGGTTATGATGTGGTTGCATATTTTACACAAGGTAAACCAGTAGAAGGTCGTGAAAAGTTTTCAGTTGAGTATAAAGATGCACTTTGGTCATTTAGTTCACAAGAGCATTTAGATTTATTTAATGCTGAACCTGAAAAATATGCACCACAGTACGGTGGATATTGTGCATGGTCTGTTGCTCAAGGTAACAGTGCGGGTGCTGATCCATTAGTTTGGAAGATTATCGATAATAAACTTTACCTTAATTACGATGTCGAAGTTCAACAAATGTGGTTAAAAGACTCAGCAAACTTCATCATTCAAGCTGATAAAAACTGGCCTAAAGTAATTAAATAAATAGCACTATCGCTAATTAACAAGAGATTAAGTTATGAAAAACCGCGTAGCCACTATTTTTAGTTGGGTTGTTGTAGCATGGATATGTAAAGTGTTTTTACTATCACTGCCTTATAAATTTAGTGGTCATCCGGATACTCAACATATCTTTGGAATCATCGGTCTTTGGATGCAAGATACTGTTTCTACAAGCATTGGCCTATGGTTTGCTGAGCACGGCGCTACAGCTGTAGGATCTGTTGAGCTATTAACTTCATTATTATTGTTATCACCAATTGTATTTTTTGGTTTGAAAAAATTGAATGTGATGACTGAAACTCCGTCTCGTGCGTTAATTCATGCATTAGGCGGCTTGTTATCTGCTGGTGTCATGGCTGGTGCTATGTTTTTCCATTTGATCACACCATTAGGCGTTGAAGTCTTGCACAATGGGCAAAGTGACGGTGGTTCATTATTTTACGCAGCAGTATCTATTTTCATTTTTGGGCTTATTTTAGCGGCGGTTAATGGTAATATTGCCCGCACTAAAAAAGTTTAAACGAAGGCAGCATAACCATAATGATTATTCGACTATTACTTGTACTAAGTTATATCGCATTGTGCATTAAATTGTGGGTTAAACCGTGGCATTACTTTCGCTTAAATACCCCTTATTTTAATGAAAATAAAGGGTTATTTTCAAAACTCGATATTGACCGCGTTATTCCTAAGCAATGGCGTTTATCGCAATGGGTTGATGATGGTGTTGTTGAGCCGCAAAACTACCCTGTGTTTGTAAAACCTGAATGGGGTCAAAACTCTCAAGGTATTTTACGTGCAGACAGTCCTGAAGAATTAAAATTCTTGCGTAGTCAGCGTGAAAGTAATGATATGCGTTTTCTAGTGCAAGAAGCAGCACGAGGTGGTATCGAATTTGAAATATTTACGATTGCTGATGCTCATGATTTTAACAAATTGGCCGTGTTATCAATTACCCAAGTAGGGAATGCTAGTGGTGATAAATATCCAATTAATGGTATTTATAACACAGATACAAATTACACCGATATCACACCGCAATTGAGTGATGATGAACGTGCAAAAATAACAGAACACGCAACATCTATCGGTAAATTCAGAATTTCTCGTATTGGTGTACGTGCTGATTCAATTAGTGATTTAGTTGCTGGTAATTTTCAAGTTATCGAAATTAATCTATTTGTCCCAATGCCATTGGTATTGTTATGCCAACATCGCCGCGTTATCGATAATGTTCGTTTCGTATTTAATGCGATGACAGCGCTAGTAAAAGTGACAAAAACAATTCCTAAAGATCAGCCCCGTAAGGCTATCTTTTTCAAAAAATTAAGTTTGATGCGCCAAGTTAAAAGCATCGACGAAAATGAGGTTGGTAATGAAAGCCATTAAGAAGTTTATTTATGCATGGATTAGTAAAACGTTCATGGGTGGCTGTTCAAGTTACAACACATTAGAAACACGTAAAGGTTGCCGTTCGAAAGAGCAAGCGCGTAGCACTTTTGATAAGCATGACGTGCCACACGCTAAAGGTGAAATATTCTTTAACCCAATGAACGCTGTTCGTTTTGCTAAAAAACATGGCTTTCCATTAGTGATTAAACCTAATGTAAGTGGTTTTTCACGTGGTAGTCACTTTCCAATTAAAAATTTCGGCGAATTATATAAAGCAATTTTCTTAGCTAAATTGTGGTGGCCAACAACGGTTGTAGAACAATATTTATCTGGTAAAAATTACCGAGTAGTTGTTGTGAAAGGCCAAATCATGTCGGTGATTGAGCGTTTTGCACCGTTTGTACAAGGCGATGGTAAAACAACGATTACTGACTTGATTGATCAAGAAAATAAAATACGCGAAGAAATGAAATTATACCCGTGTATTTACCCATTAAAGAAAAGTGCAGTTACGGTTAATTACCTTAAAAAGCAAAAGCTGACATTAAATGATATTCCTGAAGCGGGTCAAATTGTTGATTTGTTTTATCGTATTTCATTAGCGCCAGGTGGTGTTGTTAAGGTTATTGATAAAGCCGCTATTCCAGCTGTTAATAACGAACTATTCTTAAAAGTATTAAATATGTTCGATGCGAACGTATTGGGTATTGATGTGATTTTTGAAAATGACATTACACAACCACATACTGAGCAAGAATGTATTTTCTTAGAAGTGAACTCACGTCCATTTTTGAAAATGCACGATTTCCCACGTTACGGCGAAAAAGAAGACTTATCTTCTTTTTACGAGCAACTAGAAGAACTTGAAATCAGTCAGGCTGATATATTTTAATGTCTTCAATGGCGTCTCTGTTTTACCGATTTGCAGGCTTTCATTCCCTGCTAATCGGCTTGTTACCTTTTTATATCCCTATTTTATTATGGCAACAAGGTTATCGCTTAGTTGAGATAAGCTTGTTTATTGCCATCACTGGTATTGGTTTTGTTATCGCCATGAGTTGCTGGGAAGCACTTTATAAGAAAGCTCATTGGCGTACTTTACTCGTTGCTTCTTTTGTTACTGAATTATTATTAGTTATTAGTCTAATCGCCGAACAAAGCATGGTTATTTTAATAATTGCTGCATTGTTAAATGGTATTTATAACTGTTTTTATTGGATAACACAGCGCACCATGTTTAGTGCGTTAACTCAGCAACAAGCTCAAAGTAATACTGGTAAACATTACGGTAACTTTCAAATTATTATTGTGATTTTATTGAAAGCAGGCATCTTAATCGGTGGTTACTTATTAGCTGAAAATTTACTGTATTGGTTACTAGCAATTAGTGGCTTGTTGTCAGTAATAGCGATGTTTATGTTGCCAAATAATCGTGAGGCAACTGAATTAGCCATCACTAATAATGGTTCTGAACTAGGATGGCGTCGCCAAGTAATATTTGCTCTTGATGGTGTGTTTTTGTTTTTTGAAAGCTACTTTTGGGTATTAACGCTTTATTTTATTACTGATAATAATGTAATGAATTTAGGCTTTTTAGTCGTTGGCTTAACCATTATGTTGAGTCTTATATTTTGGTTAATAAAAAATAAAATTGATGGTTTAAATCAGTATTACGTATTTTATGCAGCTGTTTTACTCTATGCCTTATCATGGCTTTTCCGAGGCACAATTAACGACCAACAAGAAGAATATGTAATTTTTGGCAGTATCATGCTAATTGCATTTTTAACATCGTTCTTTCGTTTAAGCTTTAATAAACTATTTTTCGATGATGCTAATAAAAAACGTCCGTTGGACTTTATTTTAGCAAAGAGTTATTTGTCACAAGGAGGCATGGTGGTGTTTTTTGGCGTGTTAGCGTTAATCATCACAATGGTCGGTGAAACCAAAACAACACTGAGTTTACTTTATTGGTGTGTGGTGCCTATAGCATTGCTATACGCCCTTTATCCTCTTTCGCGACAACCTTCACGACATGTGCAATCTTAGCTATGATAAGTAGCAATGAGCAACATGGTTATGAAAAACAGTAATGGAACGTATACATGATTAAAGTTATTAACGGTAGCATTGACTCACTAGAACAAATGATCGATTTCATTGAAGGGCTCAGTGATGATGTTTACAAGCAAGCACCTACACCGTTATTTGATAGCTCTATAGGCCAGCATTTACGTCATATTCTTGATTTGTACATGGCGCTTATTATGGCAAGTGATTTACAAACAATTAATTATGATGTCCGTAGACGTGGATTGGCACTAGAAACAGATCGCGGTGAAGGTTTAAAAGAACTTGTTTTAGTGTGTAATTGGTTAAAATCTCTCGATGAAGCGGTGCTGGAATTACCAACTACTATTAGCACAGAAGTATCGGTATGTAGTGAACAAACCGCTAGTTTCTTATCGACTGTAGGTCGTGAAGTTTGCTTTACGTCGGCTCATTTAACACATCATTTAGCGTTAATGGCTGCTATTGCTAAGTTCCTAGGGCAAACAGTAAATGCTGACTTAGGCGTCGCTCCTACAACAGCTACTTTTTTACGAAGCCAACAGCAGAACGAATCATGTGCACAGTAAGTTGGTTGGTTGAAAACAATGATTATCATGTGTTTTTTAACCGTGATGAACAACGTAGCCGTTCTTTGGCCATTCCTCCTCAAGTAATAAAAGTATCAGATACGCAGGCGTTAATGCCTATTGACCCAGATGGTAATGGTAGTTGGATAAGTACTAACGAATTTGGTTTAACCTTATGTTTATTAAATTATTACCAAGGAACTAAACCACAAGGTGTATTGATCAGTCGCGGCTTACTGCTTAAAAACCTGTCTGCTTATTCAACTGTTGAATGCATTAACGAACAACTTCAAGCGTTATCACTTAATCAATACGCTTCTTTTAGTTTATTGGCATTTGGTTTAGATGATAACAATCAGGTTATACAACAAACATGGCAATGGAACGGCGAAACACTAACAGCTGTTGAGCTAACTAGCCCATTTACATCGTCGTCAGTTAAGTTTGATGAAGTAAGCCAATCGCGTTTATCTACCGCACTGGAACTGGCAACCCCTTTAAATGTCGATGCATTAATTGATTATCATCAAAAACACCAGCCAGCTAAAGGATATCTGTCGGTATGTATGCATCGTGACGATGCTAAAAGCGTGAGTTTTAGCCATATTCACGTTGGTACTCAGCAAACTGTTTTTAACTACAAAAATGGCTCGCCGTGTTCGAATGAAATAAATGATGTGTCACTGTTAGTAAGAAAATAACAGATAAAAAATAAAAACGAACAATAAAAAAGCCCACTATCAAGTAATTGATAGTGGGCTTTTTAGTTAGTCTTCTATATTAATACGAATTAACGCATTGTTACGAATTCTTCACCTGAAGTAGGGTGAATAGCAACGGTGCGATCGAAATCAGCTTTCGTTGCGCCCATTTTAATAGCTACTGCAAAACCTTGAACAATCTCATCACAGTTAAAGCCAATACAATGTAGGCCAACAACTTTTTCGTCATCACCAGCACATACTAGCTTCATGCGCGTTGGTTGACGATGTTGAGTAATAGCGCTGTACATAGCCGTGAATTCTGAGCTGTAACTCTTCACGTTTTCTTCGCCAAACTCTTTAATTGCTGCAGCTTCGCTAAGGCCAAGTGTTCCGATTGGTGGGTGACTAAATACAACCGTTGCGATGTCTGTGTAATCTAGATGTGCGTCTGGCTTATTGTTAAATAAACGTTCAGCTAAATGACGACCAGCTGCAACAGCAACAGGTGTTAATTCAACCTTACCGCACACATCACCAAGGGCATAAATACCTTCAACGTTTGTGTTTTCGTATTTGTCTGATGGGATATAACCACGTTCGTCAGTTACCACACCTGTAGACTCAAGGTTTAAACTCTCAGTAACTGGACGGCGACCAATAGCCCATACTAAGCAATCAACTGTAATGCTTTTACCGCTTTCAAGATTTAACGTAAGTGACCCATCGTCATTTTTGATGACCGATTTTGGAGTACTTTGTGTATGAAGTGTTGGACCTTCAGTAGCCATGATTTCAACAAGTGTATCGCTAAGGATCTCGTCAAAAGCACGAAGAGGTTTATCACCACGTACTAATAAGTGAGTATCACTACCTAGAGCATGCATCACACCCGCTAATTCAACCGCAATGTAACCAGCGCCAACAACAGCAACGCGTTTTGGTTGTTCTTTTAGCTCGAAGAAACCGTTTGAGTCGATACCGTATTCAGCGCCTTCAATAGCTGGTGCTACAGGCGTGCCGCCAACAGCAATCGTGATGTGCTTAGCGCGATATTGCTTGCCATCAACTTCTACAGTGTTTTTATCAATAAAACGCGCGTAACCGTTAATCACAGTCACGTTGTTTTTACCTAAGACGCGATCGTAAGAATCATGGATACGGCCAATGTAAGCTTCACGTTCTTTTACAAGTTGTGACCAGTTAAAACCAGTGCGTTTAAATTCGAAACCGTAATCTGGAGCATATGTTAATGCTTCAGCAATATGACCTGCATACCACATTACTTTCTTAGGAACACAACCTACATTTACACAAGTGCCGCCCATTGCTTTTGCTTCAATAATGGCACATTTTTTACCATACATTGATGCACGATTCGCACTAGCAATACCGCCACTACCGCCGCCTATAGAGATGTAATCAAATTCTTCAATCATGAGGTTTCCTAGTCGTTAATAAACACAGAATAAAAATATTGTCTTAGTATAACGCCATTTTTGACGAATACGAGTATGAGTTTTCAATGAAATTAATAGACCCTTCTTATTCTTAGATAATTTCAAGAGGTATAAATAACGAGTAATGCTTGAAATACGCTTTGAGTAGCCCCATCTATTTAATAATGACTAATTTTAGGAGTTCCACCATGAGCGACGCTTCTCAACAACTACAAGACAATCCATTATTTATGATGAACGGATTACCACCGTTTAGCCAAATTAAGCCGGAGCATATTGAACCTGCTGTTATCGCAGCTATTGAGTTATGTAGAGAAAGCATCGAGCAAGTATTGGCAATTGATGAGCCGTATACGTGGGACAATTTAATAGCGCCATTAGAAGAATCAGATGACAAATTAGGTCGTATATTCTCTCCAGTCGGTCATCTAAATGGTGTGTTAAATAGTGAAGAATTGCGCCAAGCGTATGAAGCATGTTTACCAGCGCTTAGTGAATATAGTACTTGGGTGGGGCAAAACGCATCACTTTATAAAGCTTACCAACAACTAGCTGACAGCGAAGCATTTAATCAACTGACCGCTATTCAACAAAAAGTAGTTAATAATGGCTTACGTGATTTTAAATTATCGGGTATTGCATTAGCTCCTGATGATCAAAAACGTTATGGCGATATCAGCAAGCGTTTGTCTGAATTGGGTTCAAACTTTAGTAACAATGTCCTTGATGCAACGGCAGCCTGGACAAAATTAATTACAGATGAAACAGAACTAGCAGGATTACCACAAAGTGCAATTGATGCTGCCAAAGCAATGGCAGAAGAAAAAGACTTAGATGGTTACTTATTTACTTTAGATATTCCAAGCTATCTACCTGTATTAACGTATGCAGATAACGCCGCATTTCGTGAAGAAATGTATACCGCTTTTTGTACTCGCGCATCAGACCAAGGGCCAAATGCTGGTCAATGGGACAACAGTGATGTGATTAGCGAGATATTAGCGCTACGCCATGAGATTTCTCATTTATTAGGATTTGATAGCTTTGCTGATAAATCATTAGCCACTAAGATGGCTGAAAAGCCTGAGCAAGTGGTCGATTTCTTAGAAGACTTAGCCGCGAAATCTAAGCCTCAGGCACAACGAGATTTAGACGAATTGTTAGCGTTCGCGAAAGAAAATTTTGATGCGACAGACCTACAAGTTTGGGACATGGCTTATTACGGTGAAAAGCTAAAACAACATACTTATGCAATTAGTGATGAAGAACTTCGTCCTTATTTCCCTGAAGATAAAGCCGTTGCTGGTTTATTTGAAGTTGTTTCACGTTTATATGGCTTAACGATTACCGAGCAAACAGATGTTGACGTTTGGCATCAAGACGTTAAGTATTTCAACATTAGTGATCGCAACGGTGAACATCGCGGTGGTTTCTACCTAGATTTATATGCACGTGCCAATAAACGTGGCGGTGCATGGATGGATGATTGCTTAGCGCGCCGCGTTACAGACGCTGGTGAATTACAAAATCCAGTAGCTTATTTAACGTGTAATTTTAATAAACCTGTTGGCGATAAACCTGCGTTGTTTACGCATGATGAACTAGTAACTTTATTCCACGAATTTGGTCATGGCTTACATCACATGCTTACCAAAATTGATATCTCTGCTGTGTCAGGCATTAGCGGTGTTCCTTGGGATGCAGTTGAGTTACCAAGTCAGTTTTTAGAGAACTGGTGTTGGCAAGAAGAGGCTTTAGCCTTTATTTCTGGTCATTTTGAAACGGGTGAGCCATTACCAAAAGATATGTTAGATAAATTGTTAGCGGCACGTAACTATCACAGTGCGATGCAAATGATTCGTCAGCTTGAATTCTCATTATTTGATTTCAAACTTCATCTTACTTATGACCCTGCTAAAGGCGCTCAAGTTGGTGAGGTATTAAGTGCGGTTCGTGAACAATATTCAGTGACTATTCCGCCAAGTTTTAATCGTTTCCAAAATGGTTTCTCACACATTTTTGCTGGTGGTTATGCGGCAGGTTATTATAGCTACAAATGGGCTGAAGTCCTTTCTGCTGATGCGTTTTCTCGTTTTGAGCAAGAAGGTATTTTTAATCGCGATACTGGCTTGTCATTTTTGGAAAGTGTGCTTGAAAAAGGTGGTTCTGAAGAACCTATGCAATTGTTTATTAATTTTATGGGACGTGAACCGAAAGTGGACGCGTTATTACGTCATAGTGGGATAGAGACTGCTTAAATGGCCAATAAAATACTGGAACAAACAGGCGATGCTAAAGTTGAACAGTTTGAAGCTATCATCACGCGCGCGGCTGAACGTAAAGGCGGCGAAGCGGCGTTGGCGAGTTTGATTTATCAGCCCCTGCCAGACAATGAATTAGTTCATTTGACCTCTGACCGCGTGTTAGCGCAAATGACTAAGTCTGTGTTCCAGTCTGGATTTGTATGGCGAGTCGTTGAAGCTAAGTGGCCATCGTTTGAGGAGCATTTTTTCAATTTTGATATTACCAAAATATTAATGATGCCCGATGAGATGGTTGAACGAAAAGCGACCGATCCTAAGATCATTCGTAACTTGAAAAAAGTATGTACTATTCGTGATAACGCTCAATTTATCAATGATCTAGAACGTGAGCATGGTTCGATTGGAGAGTTTATTGCTAATTGGCCGATCACAGATATTGTGGGTTTGTGTGATTTATTCAAACGCCGTGGCAGTCGCTTAGGTGGCTTCACGGGCTACAATATTTTACGCGCGCTTGGAAAAGATACATTTCGATTGTCATCAGATGTTGAAGCATATATGCGAAGTCGTGGTGTGGTTACGGGTGGGTTACAATCTAAAACCAGTCTTAAAGCAGTGCAAAATCAATTTAATGAATGGCATAAACAATGCGGATTATCATTGACAGAAATGAGCATGATTTTAGCTTATAGTGTTGGCGATAATCGTGTGGGCTTTAGCCAATAATGAGTGATATTAAATTCGTTACTAATATCGCCATTATTGCTGATACACCAGCATTAGAGCCGCAAGCTAAATTGTTAGCAACTCGTTGGAATTTGGCCAGTAAAACAGAACCTGATCATCAATTTCAACTGCAACTAACAGATGAACGCTTACAACTTGTAAAACTAGATGAACCCAAACTTGGCGCTGTATTTGTCGATTTTGTTGATGGCGTAGTTGCTCATCGCCGTAAGTTTGGTGGTGGCCGTGGACAGTTAATTGCGAAAGCGGTTGGCTTGAAATCTAGCGTTAATCCAACCGTACTAGATGCAACGGCTGGTTTAGGGCGAGATGCTTTTGTACTAGCAAGTTTAGGCTGTACGGTAACCATGTTTGAACGTTCTCCTGTAGTGGCTGCTTTGTTAGATGATGGATTGACCCGTGGTTATCAAGATGCTGAAATTGGCGAATGGTTATCACAGCGATTAACCTTGAAACATAATAACTCTTTGGAAGGTTTGTCTGAGCTGACTAATAGTCATGAAGTGGTTTACCTTGATCCTATGTTTCCTCACCGTAAAAAATCAGCGCAAGTTAAAAAAGAAATGCGTGTATTTCAAAGTCTCGTTGGCAGTGATCCAGATGCCGATGATTTACTTCCATTAGCTATTAACGCAGCCACTAAACGTGTTGTTGTTAAACGTCCAAGTTATGCTGGATTCCTCAACGAGAAAAA
>CALJMY010000002.1 GCA_937981905.1 uncultured Enterobacterales bacterium | reverse complement strand
GTTAACACCGTGCTTGAGATTGCATTAAACGATGAACTT
The DNA here is from genome assembly GCA_937981905.1 of uncultured Enterobacterales bacterium. Taxonomy (GTDB): domain Bacteria; phylum Pseudomonadota; class Gammaproteobacteria; order Enterobacterales; family Psychrobiaceae; genus Psychrobium. The sequence continues at coordinate 2,866 of CALJMY010000002.1, read as the reverse complement.
GAGATTGAAGATTTTATCAATAATCTCAATAGAATGTTTGGTGAAACGGTAATGACAAATGTTATCGACAGTATTAACGGCGAGGTGTGCTTCTACGGGCTAACACCAACGAGTATGGATTTGGAAGGGTTGGATAGACATCAACGTTTAATCACGAGTTATAATAAGTTACATCAAGCAAGAGCTAAAAACGTTAAATAGTTTATTCTATATTAGTGGTTTATTAAATTATGTTATAAAAAGCCTTAGCAATTTATATTGCTAAGGCTTTTTTGTATGGATAGCTATTTTTTATTTTCAGCAACCATTTGTTGTTGAGTGTCTTGTCGTAATTTTTTCATGAATGTAGACTCATTTGGAACTTCTATTTGTCCAATTATTGTTTTGATATGTTCAGTAATAAAACTGGCTGGAAATGAGGCTCTAAATTTTACAAATTTGTCTTTTAATTGAAACAAATAGGTAGATGTAAAACTCTTCTCTCCAAATTTTTCAAGGTATTCACCTTCAAAATAAATTCCTGTAATAGGAGTTGAATCTGTTGTGATATTTAATGGTTTATTCGTTGAAAAATTGATATTAGACCACTCAAGTTGTTCTGCTGTTGCTGTAAAATCAGCTCTAATATTTTCAGATTCTTGTGTGAGTAGTTCGTTAGAGTTACTAAAGTAGGCATTTCTAATTGGGTAAACATATAAATCAATATTATCACTATGGAATTTAGCGTTGTTGTAACTGATAACACTGCCAAGTAATGGATTATTATATAAAAACTGTCCAGCATATTCAAAAGTTGAGATGGTTGTAGGTACCGATAAGTCTTTTTCATAATCACTAGCATTTAAACTTTTTGCGAGAAAATCAGAAGAGAATATATTATCTTTTTGGATATCTGCGATGATATGTGAAACTAAACTCTGTGCAAAATATTGGTCAGTCTTATTGTTAATAATCGTCCCTTGCTTTTTTATAATATGCGGTAATTTATAAGTGTATTTTTTTATATCAAAATTCTGCCAATAAATAGTTACCTCAACAGTCATTTTTTCTGCATTAGGGGCTTCACTTGTCACTCTACCTGCTGTTGCAATAGCAATAGAGTATTCTGTATCTTTATTGGCAAAAAATACATTATAAAACAAATCTGATTTTTCAAATTGTTCTTTATATAACTGAGTATCAATACCATTGATATTACATTTATTTTGTGAAGATAATACTTCATAAAGTTGACAGGCTAACATAGTATCTTTTTGAGGTGCGTCATAATAGATCGATACTGCTGGGTATTTAATTTTAATATTTGAATCGTATTTAGCTACAGCATGTTCTTGAGTCGTAGTACTACAGCCTGCAATAATTAATAGTAACGCTGTTGAAAATCCTATTTTTTTAATTGTATGCATATAACTAAGTCCGTTTATGTGTTTCTATTGATCATGTTTTATTATTAATTCAAATACAGTGGTATTTATTGAGGTAACTTTTAAGCCACAGGATAACCATTTCTTGCTTCTAGTAAACGATACCAATCTTCACGTGAATAATCTAATGTAAGCGATTTTTTAGCCATAGCAATACGTTCTGGTGTTGTCGAGCCGATAATAGGGCATATTTGGGCTGGATGTTTGAGTAACCAAGCAAGGACAATAATCCAATATTGTACTTGGTAGCGTGAAGCTTGCTTTTCTAATTCGATTTTTATGCGATGAGTTTGTTCGTTGCTGAATGTGTTTCCCCATGCTGGATATACTGCTCCACCTAGAGGGCACCAAGCTATTGGGCTAATGTTATGCTGTTGGCAATGATCTAACATTCCATCTGTCAAAGCAGTAATATTATGAATATTAATTTCAATTTGATTCGCAATTAATGGCATTGATAATACTGATTGTAGTACTGATATTTGTGAGACAGAAAAATTACTGACACCAAAGTTTTTTACTTTCCCATTTGCTTTTAAACGCTCAAATGTGTCGGCAACTTCATTAATATCCATTAAATAATCGGGACGATGGAGCATAAACATATCTAGCTGGTCTATACCTAATCGTTTTAATGAATTATCTACACTTTGTGTTATGTACTGTTGGCTAAAGTCGTAATGTTTAGGGACGTTATGATTTGAAATATCTGGTGATTTGATGCCTGCTTTAGACGTAATGAATAAATTATCCCGTAAATTAGGCGACTCACGTAATACTTTTCCAAACAATAACTCACTGTCACCATCGCTATATATATCGGCATGATCAAAATGTGTATAACCTGCATCTATAGCGCTTCGAATTGCTTTGGTGCCATGTGCTAAGTCCGTAGATGATTTATTACCGCAAATCCTCATACAGCCATAGATTAAACGAGATGATTTAATTGATGAATGGTTTAAATATTCCATGTTCATAAGCTGTCGTCTTTAACTTGTTTAATTTATAACAACACATCGTGTAAGTTAATGGAATCTATTTATTAAATCATCTTTGATTATTTTTATTTATAAATGATATGACGTTATAGATTAGTGTGAATCGATAATAAATTTTCAATTATTTCTTGTATCAGAACATAATAAACACTTATGAAAAGTAACCTTTAAATAGAATAAAGTAGTTATTATTGTTTATGTTTATTAAATGTAAAACAAACCATTCATTATAAAATTGTATACATTAAAGATACCGTTGAAATATTAAAAAACCTTATTGTTATTAGCTTTGAGCGCCTTTATTACTTGAATTTTAGAGGGTTTTGATGTATAAAATAGCCACAATTTTTAAGTAATACAGGTAAATAGTGATTAATAAATATCAGCGGATAATTGTGAAATTAGGGACGAGTGTTTTGACTTCTGGCGGAGATTCACTTG
>CALJMY010000001.1 GCA_937981905.1 uncultured Enterobacterales bacterium | reverse complement strand
TGCGCTTTAAAACCATTATTTTATTTTTGTTATTGAGTATTTTCTTTACCCCTGCATTAAAAGCAGTGGCTATTTTACAATATCATCACGTCAGTGATACGGCGCCATCGTCTACTTCAATATCTGTCGAGCAGTTTACACGGCATATGAATTATTTAAAGCAGCAAAATTTTAATGTATTACCACTTAACGAAATTATTACCACTTTAAAATCAGGTAAAAAGTTAGCAGAAAATACAGTTGCTATTACTTTTGATGATGGTTATTTAAATGTGCTGATTAACGCTGACCCAATTTTACAACAACTTGAATTTCCTTATAGCGTGTTTGTCGCGCCTAAAGAAATTGGCGAACAACGTGATAATATGCTCAGTTGGCCTCAATTAAAGTCTATGCATGAACGTGGTGTATTAATACTTAATCATAGCCTTAGTCATGAGCATTTAAATCGTCAATTAGATAACGAAACGATTGAGCAATGGACGACTAGGATTACTGATGACATTACTCAAGCACAAACTATTATCGATACTGAGATTGGCGTAGCGCTAGATCAACAATTGAAATACCTTGCTTACCCTTATGGGGAATATAATACTGCGTTACTTACTCTTGTTAAACAGCTTGGTTTTGTCGGCTTTGGCCAACATTCTGGTGCGATTTCAAAAAAATCTGACTTTAGAGCATTACCGCGTTTTCCTGCCTCAGGACGTTATGCAAACTTAAAAACATTAAAAATAAAATTACAGACGATACCAATGCCTGTGACTAAATTAATAAATAACAATCCACAATTAGATCAACATACTCAAGGAAATCCTAAACGTCCTGAGCTTATTGTCAAAGTAGAGTTATCTGACATTTATAAACCTACATTGGCTTGTTATATTTTGGGCGAAAAAGTCGAAGTTACTTGGGTTGATAAAAATTCATTTAGCATTGCTTCTAATATCAACTTACCTGCTGGGCGGTCTCGTTATAATTGTACTGCGCAAAGTCGTAAAAAATCTGGGTATTATTGGTTTTCTCAACCTTGGATTAACCGCAATAATGATGGCAGTTGGCCGCAAGGATAATTCATAACATGCTATATATTGGTCATATTAATAATCTAAGAATGGCGCAAGCCTTTGTTGATTACGTCAACGGGTTTAATATTTCGTGCCAAATAAAACCAGTTGATAGTGGTTGTGAAATTTGGCTAGTTAATAATGAGCAACGTGTAAAAACACTTGATGAATTCGAACAGTTTATGGCTAACCCTAATCAGCCAAAATATCTTGAAGCGTCATGGTCAACACCAAATCAGCAAATTAACTATGGCAACACAAGTGGCTTTAATCGCGAATTATTAACTAACATAATTAGTAAAAGTAGCTTATTTGTTAGCATTATTTTTATTAGTTGTGTGGTGATATATTTTGTTTTTAACTTTATTAATCACGATTTTTATCAATGGTTTAAAATTACAGAGGGATATCAATCTCTCTCATTGAATCAACCTTGGCGTTATATTACCCCTGCTCTGATTCATTTTTCATTACTACATATTACATTCAATTTATTGTGGTGGTGGCAATTGGGCGGCTTAATAGAAATGAAGCAATCCAAGTCTCACATTATTTTATTATTTTTACTCGCTGCGATTATTCCAAATCTTGCACAATATTTTATATCAGGTCCTAACTTTGGTGGATTATCTGGCGTAGTGTATGCACTATTTGGTTATTGTTGGATATTAGGAAAATATAAGCCAAGTCTTGGCGTTAGTATTCAACCGGCCGTATTTGGTATTGCTTTAGTGTGGTTAGTCGCTGGATATTTTGATGTGTTAGGGCTTAGTGTCGTCAATACAGCTCATTTAGCAGGCTTACTAGTTGGTTGTGCTTTAGGATGGCTTGAAATAAAAAAACAGTAAAAAAAATGGCCTTACGGCCATTTAATAAAACTTATTCTTAAGATATTCAATTACTAACAATGAATACTAATGATAGATATATTTAGTAAATAACAAATTAACGGCAAGCTCTTGGCCTGTTTCTTCTTTTAATAATTCGTTAATCGTTGTAAAACATAACTCTTTAATTTCTTTCTTACCAGCAGCTGTTTTAATTTTATCTTCATGTTGCTCACCAAGAACTTCAACGACTGCGGCTCTTAATAAAGGGGCATGGTGTTCAATAATTTCTACATGCATCGATGATTTAACCATAATTTCCATAGTCAGACGAATAAAACCGACTTTATCACCAGCAGTAATATAATTAGTTATAATGTCTGGTTCAAAACCGAAATAGGCATAATCGTCAGCTGGAGCGGAGTCCTCAGCATAACTACCCTGACTAAATCCTACACTAAGGATTAATAATAAACTTACTAAGACTTGTTTTAACACCACACACTCCTAAAACTTACACACTTATTTATGTAAAAAGATGTTTTTAAAATAAGAAACATCAATATATAACCTAACAAATTAACTTAGTATCAAGTGTCAATGTTAAAGCTATCACGTTTTTTTAGCAATTAATTCCATGCTTTAACATGATTTTTATCGTCACCTGACGCATAATAGGCCATCATTTTTATAGCGTTTACCCTTGTGACCTTACAATTGACAAAGCCTACATCTAAAACCACTAATACATCAGATAAGCAATCAATAACTATGCCATTTAAGCATGGGTTGAATATGTCTTGGCAATCAACCAACACTGATTTATTTAATACGATTGAGACACCACTCAATAATTGGTTATTTGATAGCGCTTCTCTGACTAAACGCTTACTAAATCAATGTAAAACGTTTGAGGTTTATGTTTTAGATCAAGAACAAAGTAGCTTGTCTATAGACGAACGTACGATGTTTGACTGCGATGATATTCATTGTCGTGAAGTATTATTAGTTTGTGATGGCACAGCTCATGTTTATGCAAGAACCTTAATGCCTACAGCAACTCTTGAGCATGCCAATGAACAATTAAAAACATTAACTAACTCGTCATTAGGTGAGATTTTATTTAATGATCCAAGCATGACCAGAAGCAATATTGAGGTTTGCCAAACGACATCAGAAACACTAAAGGTATTGAGCCAACAATTGTCATTACCACAGCAAGATACAATTTGGGGACGTCGTTCAATGTTCCATTTAAATGATTATCCACTCTCGGTTGCCGAGTTTTTTCTACCTGGCTCTTATGCCTATTCAAAAGCACTATTATGATTACACAACAAAAAATTCAAGCTTATAAACAACTCATGCGAGTTGATAAACCTATTGGTACACTATTATTACTTTGGCCAACTTACTGGGCGTTGTGGCTAAGTGCTGATGGCCTTCCATCATTAAATGTCTTCATTGTTTTTACCTTGGGTGTATTTTTCATGCGATCTGCTGGTTGTGTTATTAATGACTATGCTGACCGAAATATTGATGGCCAAGTAAAACGTACAGAAATGCGTCCACTAGCAACAGGGATTGTAAACTCCAAAGAGGCGTTAGGGTTATTTTTTGCATTGCTGGTTGTTTCATTCTTATTGGTACTAACTACAAATGCTCTTACTATTGGTTTATCGTTCTTTGCAGTGGCGCTAGCGGCAACCTATCCATTTATGAAGCGTTATACTCACCTTCCTCAAGTAGTTTTAGGTGCAGCATTTGGTTGGTCGATTCCAATGGCTTTTGCTGCTCAAAGCGATGCAATCCCTACAGAAGCATGGTGGTTATTTCTAGCTAATCTATGTTGGACAGTAGCTTATGACACATATTACGCGATGGTGGATCGTGATGATGATATAAAAATTGGCGTTAAATCTACTGCAATTTTATTTGCACAATATGACCGTATTGCCATTCTATTATTACAAATAGCGACACTTGCTTGTTTAGTACAAGTTGGAATGTTGAAAGAGTTGTCGTGGGTTTATTATAGCGGGCTAGTTATTATTTCAGCGTTATTTATCAAGCAATTTATGGATACTAAAAATAAAGAGCGAGATGCGTGTTTTAAAGCATTCTTAGCTAATAACTGGGTAGGGTTAGTGATATTTATCAGTATTCTTGGACATTACGCTTTACAGTTGCTGTAGCTCTAACTATTGAACGTATAATAATATATTGTTGAGATATAAAAACTAAAAAGGCACAACATATAAATATGTTGTGCCTTTTCCCTCAATCCTTGAGGGCATTCAATCCGTTGAGTAAGTACTAAATCCTTTAGTACTTTGCCATCCTGGCAACTATCCTTAGTATTCCTTTTGACACTATCCTAGCGTCTGTCTTAAAATCCGTTCCTTAACATATATTGACAACATCCTGTTGCCTGCGCTTCCTAGCTGTAGTAAATATTAAAGTAATTGATGATTAATGCTATATGCTATTAAAAATATCTATTTACACAATCATAACGAAAAAAAACAAGATATTCAAAATCAGTAACTTAAGTAAATAACGAATCAAAAACCTATCTATTACTATCCTTACACCCACATACTTGTGCGATATATCGCACAAAAAAGTAAGCATAATGTCTTATCACTTTTTTGTCACAATTTAATCACAGCGTGATATATCATAACTAAACAAGCACAAAAAAGGCGCAACATATAAATATGTTGCGCCTTTCGACCCTCTATCCATGAGGGCATTCAATCCATCGATTAAGTATTAAATCCTTTAATACCTCTGCCATCCTTTGGCAAGCTATCCGTAGCATTCCTTTTTGACACCATCCTGGTATCGGTCTAAGTTCCGTTCCTTGACAAAAGTGGACAACATCCTGTCGTCACTGCGCTTCCTAGCTGTGTTTATAATAGCGGAATGATTGATTAATACGATTCGCTATTTAAAATAAATATTTAGTAACATTAATTAAACAAAAAATAAGAATATAAAGATCAGGTATATAGCGATTATAATGAGAATGTTTTGTGACTTTTCCTTACTTAAACTTACAACGTTGTAAGAGATCTCTTACAACGTACCTACTATAAGTACTCTATAGGCTTTTAATTTAAACTCGCCTTAATGGTCGCTAATACAGTTGGACGTAATAAACTTGTGACATTATCAACAAGTTCACCGACTTCTTCATTGTTATGCTGGTCATCAGTTCCAGTGAAATAATCTAGATCTTTTAAACCATTAATAAATGTTGATAACACTTGTTTATCGAAAAATTCAGGTGCATTAATACCGTGAATGTTTGATAAACGTTTTGCCAATATATGGCTATCGTGGCTTAGTGCAGAACGTTCAATATTAGGCTTTTTCTGCATAATTTTTAACACGATTGCGTAACGCTGCAATGTTTCTTGAATATGTTGCGCCATAATAATTAAGTGAGTTTTATTGGCCACATTAATCGAGTAATGACCTTCACGGTTTTCAATAAGTTCAAGCGAAGTCATTTCACTAAGAGTATTATCAATATAGATATCTAATGTTGTTTCATTTAATCCTAAAAATAACTCATTTTTAATTAGTGGATAGAGACTTTTAATCAGTGACTTAATTTGATGTTTTGTTGTTATATTTTGATAAATAAGACTGGCAGCAATCAGTGAAGGCAGTGCAAATAAATGCAAAATATTATTACGATAGTAAGTCATGGTAACCGCACTAGAAACACTTAAACTAATCACATCGCCTAATTCATCTTGTGTAACAGTAAATTTGTCTAATTCGATAGCTTGGTCTAGCAATTGTTCAGCACTTTCAGAAGGCACGGTAACACCGTTAGTGTAAGGTGCCTTTCGTAATAAGTTTAAATAGAAATCGAGCTGTTTAATTAAGTTATCACGAGTGATAGCACGACGTTCTACGCCTAATAACACTAATGCAGTTAACGTGATTGACGTAACAGCAGCGCAATCATTAATATTAGTCATTACTTTGTTAGCAATATTATTTACTGTTGGTGTTAACCATTTAGGCTTTTGTAATTCGATAGGATTTATTGATGTCTTCCAATCTGCTACGTTCTCATCTAAATACTTATTAAGTGAAATAGGTTCACCAAAGTTTACATAAGCCCGTCCAAAGTTTTTCAACTTGCGTATTGTTTTAATCACTTGCCCAAACGATTCTTTCTCTTTTGATTTACCTTTAAGTTCACCATGGTAAGTACTTACTTCCATCACATGATCGTAACCTAAATAGACTGGAACTAATGTTATAGGTCGCTCTAGACCTCGTAATAATCCTTGAACAGTCATCGCAACCATTCCGGTTTTAGGATTGAGTAAACGCCCAGTTCGTGAACGACCACCTTCAGTAAAATATTTAACGGAATAACCGTTATTAAATAATTGATGTAAGTACTCTCTAAACACAGCAGCGTATAGTTTATTGCCTTTAAAAGTCCGACGCATAAAGAAAGCACCACCGCGTCTGAAAATTGGCCCTGCAGGCCAAAAACTTAGATTAATACCCGCGGCAATATGCGGGGGAGCCATGCCTTGACGATAAATCACATAGCTCAATAATAAGTAATCCATATGACTACGATGACACGGAACAAAAACTATTTCCTCGCCATCTTGAGAGAGTTGCCTTACACGTTCAGCATTAGAAATATTGATACCTTTATAAAGCTTATTCCATAGCCATGTTAATACCCTATCGCCAATTCTTAGCAATCGTTCAGAATAATCTGCGGCAATTTCATCAACGATACTAGAAACTTCTTTATGAACTTGTTCAATCGTTAAATTTTTCTGCGCCGCATATTCTTCCATAACAGGAAGCAAGGCTGGCGATTTGATAATTCGCTTATCTAATGATTTACGGTAAACAAGTTTTGGTCCCATCATTGTTTGGGCTTGTCGATAAAAATGGAAGCGTGCTAAACGTGATAGTTTATGAGCTATGCGCTCATCACTGCCTCTACCCTCTAGCATTTTTGTCATTGAGATTGGTTGGCTAAAACGCACAAAATTGTCACGGCCTAAAAAGAGCACCATCATAAATTTTCGTAACCAAGAAGCCTGATCATCTTCTAATACAGCAGATTTAACGGAGTTATCTTCTTTGCCAGGTTTACGTCCCCAAAACAATGCAACAGGTACTAATTGAATATCATATTGCTCTTCATCTCGTAGCAAATGAACTAATTCACTAAATTGAGCAATAGAGTTTTCAGCCCCTTGCGCTTTTCCAAATAGTGGAACACGCCCTTGTACTGAGAAATACTTGGGTAATTTAGAATCACCTATATTTAATGATTGAGTTGGGCTTGGTAATTTAAAAGACAGACAAATGCGCTCTAAGGCTAAAAGATCAGTCACTGACTCTGTTTTTAATACATAAATGATCGGCTTTTCAGGATCAATACCTAACTCTTTACAAGGGTCGCGAGGCACGAGTTTACTTTTAACAAATAGACGTACAGACCATCGTAAAATATTTACCCAGCGAGAAAGAGAGTTTGACATTAAAAAGATCCATTAAGCGAATTATCACGACAATTATAACCAAGTTAATGCATTAGCCCAACGAACAAAGTTAATAATCACGAAGTTAAATAAACTATTATATGAATTTTTACGAATTTAAGATGAGAAATTTGATATTTAAGAAGTAATTATAAAAAAGGCGATATATGCATTAGCCAAATATTATTTAGCTAATGCTAAAATCAATATGTTATTTAACAGCTAGTTTTACTAAGTTTAAATGTTGAATAACTTCTTCAATTTCATGTGCCATTTTTTTACGATTAGCACTTGTATCTTTTAATGTTTTAGCCATAACAACGACCGTAGCAGGATGAACTAACAGGTCTTTCGCATGGTAACAATCACCACTAGTTAATGCAGGTAGTTTACCATCAAGATGATAATCAGCTTCAATTTCATCTAACGACAATTTTTGCATAGAGTCTGCAGCTAACATTACAGCATCTAAGTAAACCTTACACTCAGGTTTATTGTTGATGAATGCTGGTAAAATCTCTTTAGCTAAGTTAACTAACTCAGTTGATGATTTAGCAATTTCATTAAATGATACAGTTTTAATTTCTTTAGTCGCTAATTCAGCTATTTGACCATATTTTAATAACGTATCGTCGCTTTTAGCGAACGTTAATGTAGAAATACAACAAAGAGATAACGCGATTGCAATACTTTTCATGGGTAATACTCTAGAAAAAATGAACGCAAATAATAATAGTTATCATTACAATTGTCTAGTTAAGATTTAAATTTCCTATAAAGTACAATATAAAAAATAGCCACTCCAACAAGATGACAATTTCAAATTATTCTTCTTTTTTACTGCCTTTATCTTTATTTAATCATGATAAATGTACCGCTTCACCGAATCTCAATAGACAAGTTGGTTAGTTACTGTACTTTTCATTTGGCTAGGATTTAGTCGTCTCGGTTTTAAATATTACAAAACATTTAAAATACGATCTTACAATTGAATTAGCATAACAATAAAAAATAAAACCAATTAAAATCAGTTGATTACATGATCTACTGGTCATATTTAAACTTAATATACGTCTAATAATTTTGGAATAAAAATGAATAAAACAAATAATAAATTTGCCAAAACGTTAATAACCGTAGCTGTAGGCATCACTCTCACAGCCTGTGGTGGCTCAGACTCTAACGACATAGTAGAGCAGGTAACAGATCTGATTCCTGATACAAATTCAGCCCCTATCATTTCAAGTGTAAGCAATGAAACAGCAACTGTAGATTCATTATATTCATATACCTTACAAGCAAGCGATTCCAATGGTGATACGCTAACATTAACCTCATCAAGCTTACCTTCATGGTTATCGTTTGACGCGACGACAGCAATATTAAGCGGAACACCTACCAGCAGTGATGAAGGTGATCATCCAATTACACTGACAGTGAGTGATGGTACCGACAGCGCAATTGACCAATTCACTATCACAGTTTCGCCATTAGCTGTTTCCAATAGCGCAGCGGTAATAACTAGCTCAGCAACAACAGATGCTATGGTTGGCACAGATTATTCTTATACATTAACAGCGACTGATGCTGATAGTGATGCGTTAACGATGTCAACAACAATACCAACGGCATTGTCATGGTTAAGTTTCGATGCTGCCACTGGCGTATTATCAGGCACACCAACAATCGCTGATTTAGGAGCAACAGAGATAACGCTAGTTGTTAATGACGGTACTGTTGATACGATGCAAACTTTTAATATCACTGTTACCGATTCTGATATAGCAGCATCTAATACAGTAACTGATTTTGAAAACATTATAGACAGTTACGCATTTAATAATTTCGATGGTGGTGTTTCCACTGTCATTCTTAATCCTGAGCCTTTAGGTATTAATGACAGTGCGCAAGTTGTTCAAATGCAAAAGTTTTCCGGTCAAGTTTGGGGCGGCTCAACTTACGATCTAGAAACGCCAGTTAATATTGCCGCAGGCAGTAATAATTTCACCATGAAAGTATGGTCGCAACGTGCAGTTCCTGTTCTTTTAAAACTAGAAGGTATGACAGAATTATCAGTTGATCATACAGGTAGCGGTTGGGAAGAGTTAAGCTATGACTTTACATTAACAGACGGTACATTAAGCCAAGTAACAATCATATTTGATCTTGGTGTAAATGGCGATGCTGACGCAGATGCAGCTATGTGGACTTTTTATTATGATGATATTACTACGCCAAATTCAGTTACTATTGTTACACCTACCGACCCTGTAACTCCAGGAAGTTTTGTTACCGTAGGTACACCATTTGACTTTGAAGCTAGTGGTTTAGGTGCTGATTTTACTTGGGCCGTATTTGAAAATGACGATGACTTACCATTAGAGTTTATCGCTAATCCAACCCCGTCTAACGTTAATGATTCTGACATGGTTGCCATGTTTACTGCAAAACAAGCAGGTCAACCATGGGCTGGTACAGAAACAGCAAATGCAACACCTGTATTCACAATGGATGCTACAAATAGTATCGTTAAAGTAATGGTTTATAAATCAGCCATTAGCGATGTTGGAATTAAATTTTCTGTAGGTGCTGCAGCACAACCAGAGCTCAAAGTAGCGAATACTAAAATTAATGAGTGGGAAGAACTAACCTTTGATTTTTCTGGTCGCATTGGCCTTCCAGAAACTATCGGTATTACTTCTGTTATTGTGTTCCCAGATTTCAATGCGCGAAATTCAGATACTGTAAATTACTTTGACAACATTACGTTTGGTCATTACGAATAACTATTAATCTTTTATCTACCCATAAATATTAGCAACCTTAAAAAGATGATTAGTTTTTCACTAATCATCTTTTTATTAACGCATAAAGTAAAAACCTCACTTGCACTTTAAGCCTATTTTAGGTGTAATCAGGCATTATCTATTAATTCGATTACCCTGTTGAAAAAAACATACACTTACATTCTCTGGCTCTGTTTCTTAGGAATAATCATCGCTATTACCTATCAGCGTAGTGATGAGCCAATATCGAATATTGAAACAAAAAATATCAATACATCTCAGCCTAAAGTACAGTTAATTACTAATTCTCTACTCAATAAACAAGAAGAAGTGATTGAAGAATTTATCACGCCAGTTGATCAAACTAGTGAAGTATTAAGTATAAAAAATCAATATGAAATCATTAGCAGTCAAATCACCGGCGTCATTGCATTTGATCGATTATCTTTTATTGAATCTGCTGATGATGATGTTATCAGTTATCAATTTAACCCTGATAACCCTCAACAAAATCCAGCTCGTTTCATACGTGTAAATTTACGTGATGGTGACGATAATATAGTTAGTAGTACTTATACCAATAAGTTTGGAGAATATGACCTTAATATTCATGTTTATGCCAATCGTCATGATTATTACATCGAAGTAGTAGCTCAAATGTCTATTGTTGATCACGAACAAACACAGCTTTATGTTGATGTGATGAATCAAGGAGATCTATATCAAGACTTAACTAATTCAGCTAATCTTTATCATATTAATTCTTCAACTTTTCAATTATTTGAAGGCCTTAATCAACACGATCTTCGCTTAAGAACAGGTTGGAATTTTTCACTCGGAGAGTTTGAGCCTCACATGAGCCAAGCTCAGCCATTTGCTATTTTAGATACGCTTGCTAAAGGCTTTATCTACCTCAACGATCATGCAATAGCACTTCCTGAAGATGCACAGAATTTAATGGTACATTGGAGCCAAGATCCAGACATTATCGAACAATCAACAGGTTATTATAATCCTTCAAAAAATCTTATTTATATTAGTGGTAATAATGCTCAAGATACTGAACTAAAACCAATTAGTACTATTTCAGAATGGAATGAACACACTATTTTGCATGAGTTTGGCCATTATTATTTAGGAAAAGTAATTGGTCGGGATGATACACAAGCTGGTCTTCATACAGCTTTTGGTTTTGGCTCATTAACATTGTCTATGTCTGAAGGAATAGCCAATGCATTAGCCAAAACAATCTTAAAAGATTGGCAAGATAAGCGAGTCAGTTTTGATATAGAGAAAAAACGTTTCGTCATTAATCCTGATGAAATAGTTAATAATACAAATACTGCTAAGCGTAATTTGATTAATCAATATGGTGAAAATTATCAGCGTCCCTATTTTGATTTTTCGCCGTTTATTGAACAAACTACAGAATATTTCATTCTATCTATTATTGACCCTCGTTCAGAATATAGCGCACGCACAACTAAACTGAGTGATGAAATTGGAATGACAGGTTTACATAACGCTCTATTAAAAAGTTCACAACATCCCGCATTACTTACAATTTATAGTTTAGCTGATGAATTAAAAACTCAATATCAATTTCAGCAACCTGACATTGACGCTTTAGGTGAGCAATTAGAATTAAACTTTATTGATGCTTGGGGAAATGAACAACAACCATTAACTGCTCACATAATTGGTCGTAATGATGAATTACTCCCCGAAAAAGTTCAATACCCACTATATCAAACCGTTAATTTAGGTCAGCCTAATAACATATCATTTAATGGTGGCTTACAATCATTATCGTCTAAACGACCAGGTACACTACGTTATTTAAAGTTTGTAGCACCTAGCAATAACAAAATTCAAATATTCATTCCTCATATAACTGATGATAATGGCAATACCCACTCATTTTCATTTAATGTCGTAAAACAAGGAAACCAAATCAGCAGTTCATATTTAAACGACGACGAAACTCTTTATTTTAGTGTATTTGAAATTGAAAAAGATGAAATTTATATCATTAGAGTTTTTGATGAGTTTTTTAGTGACAAAGCAGTTATATCAAACGAAACGGTAACGACTAAAGTCGATATTAGGTACCGTTAATTTTTTAGTATTATGCGACGTTATTGCTCAAAAGTGATATTTACACGTGAAGTTAACTGCAAAATTAGCTCATAACAAATGGTGTCAGACCATTGCGCAATCTCTTCTACGGGTAATTCATTGCCCCACATAATAGCTTGATCACCACAAACTACTTGGTGATCATTACCTAAATCAACCGTTACCATATCCATAGAAACGCGGCCAACAATAGGATAGCGTTTACCATTGATTAATACAGGTGTTCCAGCTTTTGCATGGCGTGGATAACCATCTCCATAACCAATAGCAATGACACCTAATTGAGTATTTTTTTGCGCTTTCCAGTGCGCGCCATACCCAACGCTTTCACCATTTAATAATGGTTTTATCGCAATAACACTAGTACTTAGAGTCATGGCTGGAATAAAGCCATCTTGCGAGCCTGTTCGATCACCCATCGGCGAACAACCATAAAGTAATAAACCGGGACGTACCCAATCAGCATGTGATTCTGGCCAAGCTAAAATACCGGCAGAATTAGCTAAGGTTAACTCACCAGACTGACCATCAATTAATTGGTTAAATTGGGAAATTTGTTTCGCAGTAAAATCATTCGTTAAGTCATCAGCACAAGAAAAATGAGTCATAAAATTAATGTCATTATCAACATAATCAATTGCTTTTAATCGTGCTAATGCTTCGTTAAATTGGCTGGGTGCAACACCCAAACGATTCATACCAGTGTCTATTTTAAGCCAAACTTTTAAAGGGAGCGATGTAAGTGAATTTGATTGTGAAAATTGTTCTAAATTTTTAATTTGATCAAAACTATGAATAACAGTTTGTAGATTATGGCGGCGTAATGAAGCTATATCTGTCAGATTAAAAAAACCTTCCATCAGCAATATTTGCTTGTCTACATCGCCAGCACGTAGCGCTATTGCTTCTTCTAATCGAGCAACACCAAAGATATCAGACTCGATCAAAATACTCGCCATTTCAAGTAAACCATGGCCATAAGCATTCGCTTTTAGCACACTAATTACTTTGCTCTTAGGCGCTAATGACTTTATCTTTTGAAAGTTATGCACCACAGCACGGCGGCTAATCACCGCATTAACAGCACTCATTGCTTACTCTTCATTAGTTAAGTTCATGCGTTAAATTCATGCGTTAAATTCATGCCGTAAATTAATAGATTAGTATTCATCGTCAAATGCAGGACCAGCGTAATTATCAAAGCGTGAGAATTGACCTTGGAAGGTTAGACGACATTTACCAATAGGGCCATTACGCTGCTTACCAATGATAATTTCTGCTGTACCTTTTTCTTGACTATCATCGTTATAAACTTCGTCACGATAAATAAACATAATTAAATCGGCATCTTGCTCAATTGCGCCTGACTCACGTAAATCGGAGTTAATTGGTCGTTTATCAGCACGCTGCTCTAGGCCACGGTTTAACTGTGATAACGCAATTACAGGGCATTTCAATTCTTTAGCGAGTGCTTTTAATGAACGAGAAATTTCAGCAATCTCTAAGGTACGATTTTCTGACAAAGCTGGCACTTGCATTAATTGAAGGTAATCAATCATGATCATTGATACACCGTCATGCTCACGAGCAATACGACGAGAACGAGAACGAACCTCTGTTGGTGTCAAACCCGACGAATCATCAATGTACATTTTACCTTGTTCAAGCAACAAACCCATGGTCGATGAAACACGCGCCCAATCGTCATCTTCTAACTGACCTGTACGTACTTTAGTTTGGTCAACACGCCCGAGAGATGCCAGCATTCTCATCATGATAGACTCAGCAGGCATCTCTAGTGAGAATATAATAACTGGCTTATCTTCATTCATCGCAGCATATTCGGCTAAATTCATCGCAAGCGTTGTTTTACCCATTGATGGACGTGCGGCAACAATGATTAAATCTGAATCTTGAAAGCCAGATGTCATTTTATCAAGATCACCATAACCACTTGAAACGCCTGTGATACCATCATTTGGCGAGTTGTATAACTCTTCAATTTTATCAATAGTAGTCCCTAAAATATTTTTTATATCTTGTGGACCTTCTGATGAATTAGTGCGACTTTCAGCAATTTTAAAGACTTTACCTTCAGCAAAATCTAATAACTGCGCACTATCTCGACCTTCTGGTTCAAAACCGGCCTCTGCTATCTCGTTTGCTACACCAATCATGTCACGAACAACAGCACGTTCACGGACAATTGTTGCATAAGCGCCAATATTTGCAGCACTTGGCGTATTTTTAGCCATTTCACCAATATAAGCAAAACCACCAACACTATCTAGCTCATCTTCACGCTCTAATGCTTCAGACAATGTCACTAAATCAATAGGATTACCGTGCTCTATTAAGTTACCCATATATTTAAAAATAATACGATGATCTCGGCGATAGAAATCTTCGGCAACCACTAATTCAGACACACGATCCCACGCATCGTTATCTAGCATTAGTCCACCTAATACCGACTGCTCAGCCTCGAGCGAATGTGGTGGAACCTTTAACGCTTCAACTTGAGCATCTTTAGGAAATTTACTTTTGTTTGGTTTGAAGGGTGCTTGAGCCATGATTACATATCATCTATTTTTCATATATTGCCATTATCGGAATAATGAGAAAGATAAGCAATAAAGGATTGTATTTATTAGTAGAATTGAAGGCGTGAAATTTACTATCGATTCACACCACACATTCCTCATCTTGCTTAAGTTCACCTTAAAACAAAAAAACCGCAACATTTTCATGTTGCGGTTATATTTATTAAGTCATTAGGTAACTGACTACTTATATTATTAACTCGAGGTTAGAACGAACCACGTAAGCTAATACTCATTTGACGTTCACCGCCTAACGTTACTGTTGTTGATTCATCGAATGAGGCGTCATCTAACAACGGATTTGTGAAATATTCTTCATCTAAAATATTTTTACCAATTAGATAAATACCTACACTTTCCCACTCATAACCAATTTGCATATTTACTAAGGTACGAGCATCATTCTTAGCATCGATATCAACAGCGTTAGGATTAACTACCGCTAAAGAACTGTTAGCAAAATTAGCACTTACATTAGCAACAAAACCATTATTTGCTGTGTAATTAGCTGAAAAGTTAGTTGTCCACTCTGGCGAATCTGCAAATGAACGGCCTGATAAATCTTGTACTATGTCATCATCATCAGTCGGTATAACAATAAGAAAATCGTTGAATTCACTATCGGCTTGCCCAATAGATGCAGTTAATTCTAAGTTATCATTCACTTGATAATAAGCTTCTAGTTCAAAACCTTTCAACGTTGACGTACCAACATTTTGTATTTCTGTATCAAAAGCATTAGAAGACAGTTGTACATTAACTTGTTGGTCTTCCCAGTCGATATAAAACACATTTGCATTAACCATTAAATCGCCATCTAACCAAAATGATCTCATAGAAAATTCATAGTTTGTAGTCGTCTCAGAGTCATATTGGTAAGGATCAGCTGTTGCTTGGTTAACCCCAACACCACCTGAACGATAACCTTGCTGAACACTTAAGCTCGTTGTAATGTCATCATTCCAACGGTAAGTGACGCCTATTTTAGGAATAATTTCACTAAAATCATCACTTGATAAAACATCTTCACCATTTGAATCAGCTACCTGAGATAATATTAATGCATTAATGCCTGTTATTGCAGCACTTAACGGCCCAGGAAAATTATCAGGATTAGGTAATTCAGCAATATTATCTAGTGAAGAAATTTGCGAATCATCATTAAGTTGTTCTTCTTGATCCCATCGAATACCGGCAAAAATATCCCATTGGTCATTAATTTCATACGTAAAATCAGCAAAAAGTGCCTTTGTTGTTACCTCGGAATAAGTATTAACTACTCGTTGCAACTGCGCAGGATTAAAAGCATCGTATTGTGAAACAATGAAAGCAGCAGTGCCAGCATCAACGCCTAATATACCTTGTAAATTTGTAGAAGTAATACCCGCATTTGATACGTCAATATTAGTAATACCACCAAGTTCTGTTGGAGTTTCTGATTTAAAATAATAAGCACCAATCACGCCTGACAAATTATCGTAGTTAAATGTAAAGCGTAATTCTTGGCTAATTGTTTTCGTTTCTTCATCTAAGAATCGGGTACCTGTATCCAAAAAAGAACTGTCACTGTCAAAATCATCCCAATCGCGACTACTTTTAGAATAAGTTGATAGTGATGTTAATTGCCAAGTATCATTAATTTCATAATTAATATTTAAATTAGCAATATCATTTTCTTGATGAATATCTTGTCCATCATTAGCTGTTAGAAAGCGTTCATTAAATTGATCACCTGTTTGTACTGCCTGTACAAATATTGGTCCTTTATCAGTTTCAGAGTGTATAAAACTTAATTGCGCCGATAACCCTGGTAGTGCCTTTGGGGTATATAACAATTTTAAGCGATACAATTCATCTTCTCGATAATCAGCATCTTCTTGACGAGTAACATTGTAGTTAAAGCCATCAAAATTTTCATTTTCAGCACTAAAACGAACAGCTAATTCATCTTCAATAAGCCCACCGCCAACAGCGACAGCAAACTCTCGCTCACCATTTTGACCAATTTGAACACGGTATTTACCGCCAAACTCATGAGTAGGCGCTTGGGTAGTTAGGATAATAGCACCCGCTAACGAATTTCGACCTTGAAGTGTTGATTGCGGACCACGTAATATTTCTACTTGGCTAACGTCCCATGTTGAAAAACCATTCTCAAAAGCACGTTGAGGCAGAGAAGCACCATCAACATAAACACTAGCTAATCCACTATTACCACCACCGGTAACGCTCACAGCATCAATACCACGAATACTAAAACCACCATTGCCTTCACTGTGAACATTGGCTGTTTCAAATAAGACTTCACTAAAATCACCTACATTTTGTTGATCAAGTTTATCTGTTGAAAATACGGCTATGCTCGAAGGTGTTTCTTGCAAGGTTCGTGTGATTTTTTGGCCTGTTACAACTATTTTTTCATAACCTTTCTTTTCATCGTTAGTTGATGCTTCGTCTGCAGCAACCGCTACATTAAATGTCAGTGCAGAGCCAACAGCGATAGCAACAGAAGCGGCTAATCTACTTTTTTTAAAAGACGATGAGCGGTTAGTTTTTAACATTGAACAGGTATCCATTTTATCAAACCTTAATAAATTCTATTATTTAAAAGCCTCTAATTGAACGAAATATGACATTTACGCTTAATTTTTAGCTGACCAATTAAATTACGAACGAATAGTAATGATAACGAATACCATTTGCAATACTGTTTTCGTATCTAATTGTATTTCTTTTGATATAAATGGATATATAGAAAAATAGAATTTACCGAGAAGTGACTAACGTTATTTTTGTGTGATCTGGCCGTTAAATAATATGTATATTATGAAAAAAATTTAACAATCGTTAATTAAAGTACTAATTTAATAATTGATATTTTATACAAGACTATTAATACAAGAATAGCTCATCATCAAACATCCACTGTTGTCTTAAACCAGCTTGTTGAGTGAGTAATAAATTTAATAATAATTGCCATTGTTGTGGACAGCGATTTATTAAATCACGTTTATGATACGCATTGTTATCGTCAAAATGTGCAGGTATTAATTGTTCTGATAGAGCCTCAAACGCTGGTAGTAATAAATGTTGATAAAAAACGTCACTATTAATGGCGATAGCTAATCCGTCAATATCAAAATCGCCGCAATAGACTTGCCCTACTTTACCTTTTTCTTTTAACCAACGAGACTTTAACTCTACACAGCCTTTACTGTGAGTTTGTTCGTGGCCACGATAAACGACTAAAGGACGAGTAATGCACGATTGTATTTGATAGTTATGCCATGCGTTAAAGCAATCACGATTTTCCACCACGATTAAATAATCAAATAGCGATAAATCAATATTGTTAATATCAAGTTCTTGATTAATTTGAGCAGGTGTTTCTGGTAAACCGAAAAGTGATTGTTGTGACAGGCGTAAACCTAAATCAGTACTAGCGATTAGTACTAGATGTTCTGTAGGTAATTCTTTCGCTGCTTTTTCATTAGAGGATACACGACTCATTGCAATTCTATCACCACTAGGCAGCTGGTTTATTTGCGTTAAGCTGCCTTTATTGTGAGTGTCATACCATTGGTCTATCGCAGTAATGCCAACATCATTAATAAAATAATGATTGTCGCTGCCACGACCTAATTGAATTTCTCGTTCGCTACACCATGCTAGCAATTGCTTAAACCAAGCGGTCTTTGCATTTACTCTGACTTCACTGTTGGTAAATAACTTCCCTCTCACTTTTTCGAGTTCTGTTATTGTTTGCGTAGTTAATAAATCATCCATGAATTACCTTTGCTTATTAATCTAATGAACTACAACAACGAAATTCCTGCACTTAAATGAACGTCTTCAATAATTTCAACATTGTTAAACTCATTAATGACGCGTGTCTTTTTAGAAAAGCCAAAACGTTGGCGGATATTTTTATTTAAGCCGTCATGCTCAGCAATTACTTGGAATAGCCATGTTTCACCATCCCATTGTAATTTGTTATCTTCTAAATAAGTCAGTGCACTTAATGTATCCGTTGTATCAAACAAGCTTATAAAGAAATTTTCAACATCTTCTTTGAGCTGTTGATGTTTGGCTTCAACAGCTAATACTTCTGTTAGATCAAATTCAGCACTGCTCGTTAACGGCTCAACATATTGATTAGTTGTTAGTGCTAGGCTACGAACCATGTCACCTAATACTTGCTGATCGCCAACTTTGTCTAAAGCGACACTAGCACTAGCAATAATTGGCGCGGCAATATTAATATTATCTGGCACATTAGTACGATTAGGATAATCACCAACTTCAAAATTAGGATGCTGCTTTAGAAATGCCGCCATATTACTGATGAGTTGCGCACGTTCTTGTTGTTGCCTAAAACGCGCCATAAGTTCAACTAAACGTTTCTGTACTTCTAGCAATGAACTTGAATGATCTGAAATAACAGCCTGTAACTGACTGACCAGTAATTTTCGTAATAGGCCGCTGCTTTGTGCTAGTTCAATCAGTTCATTAAAATCGATTAATTCAAAACCATCAAGCAAACGGCGTAGTTGTTTTTGCGCTAATTCATTTTCACGAATTTTGTCAGATAAATTACTGACAAAACCAAAATCAGAATTAAGTCGGTTCCATAAACTAGCAATTGAATCACTAAATTGCCCAGTCATGTCGTGAACTTTTTCGGTCAACAGTTGGAAGTGATGTTCACTACCCGCATAATCACCACGATATTGTGCGTCGGTAAAATGCTTAACTCGGGTACGAACTTGTTCAAGTTGACCTGCAACGTCGGCATT